>NZ_JBIRTN010000008.1:0-328256 GCF_044334705.1 Streptomyces sp. NPDC020731 | reverse complement strand
GGTACGACAAACTCGCCGTCCGCTACGAAGCGACCGTGCTGGTCGCGGCCATCAACGAATGGCTGTGACCAGCACTTTCGCAACAGACCCTAGGCGGCCGGGCCGAAGTCGGGCCGTCGCTGTGTCCTGCGGCGCCCCTCCTCACCGGCGGGCCGGCCCTGGCCGGTGGCGCGGCCCCGGCGGCCCCGGCGGCTGCGGGACGGGGAAGACGCGGCGCGGGGACGTTCCACGGGCGGAGCGGCGATGACGACCGGAACGCCGGAAGGGGCCTGGGCGCCTGTGATGCGGCTCAGCTCCTCCTCACCCGAACGCACCTGCGTGATGTGGGGGGTGATGCCCGCCGAGGCCATCAGCCGGCTCATGTCGCGACGCTGGTCGGGGGTCACCAGGGTGACGACGCTGCCGGACTCCCCGGCACGGGCCGTACGACCGCCGCGGTGCAGGTAGTCCTTGTGGTCGCTGGGCGGATCCACGTTGACGACCAGGTCGAGGTTGTCGACGTGGATTCCGCGCGCGGCGACGTTGGTCGCCACCAGCACCGTCACATCCCCGCTCTTGAACTGGGCCAGGGTCCGCGTGCGCTGCGGCTGGGACTTGCCGCCGTGCAGGGCCGCGGCGCGGACACCGCTGCTCAGGAGGTGCTTGGTCAGCCGGTTCACCGCGTGCTTGGTGTCGAGGAACATGATCACTCGACCGTCCCGGGCCGCGATCTCGGTGGTCGTCCGGTGCTTGTCCGCGTCGTGCACATGGAGTATGTGGTGCTCCATCGTGGTGACCGCGCCGGCGGAGGGGTCGACCGAGTGGACGACGGGGTCGTGCAGGTAGTTCCGCACCAGCCGGTCGACGTTGCGGTCCAGGGTGGCCGAGAAGAGCATCCGCTGTCCGCCGGGACGCACCTGGTCGAGCAGGGCGGTGACCTGGGGCATGAAGCCCATGTCGGCCATCTGGTCGGCCTCGTCGAGGACCGTGATGTCGACGTCGTCCAGCAGGCAGTCGCCCCGGTCGATGAGGTCCTTGAGCCGTCCGGGCGTCGCGACGACCAGCTCGGCCCCGGCGCGCAGCGCACCGGCCTGCCTGCCGATGGACATCCCGCCGACGACCGTGACCGGCCGCAGGCCCACGGAGCGGGCGTACGGAGTGAGCGCGTCGGTGACCTGCTGGGCGAGCTCGCGGGTGGGGACGAGGACGAGGGCGAGCGGCCGTCGCGGCTCGGCACGCCGCCCCGCCGTGCGGGCCAGTACGGCGAGGCCGAAGGCGAGGGTCTTGCCCGAGCCCGTGCGGCCACGGCCGAGTACGTCACGACCGGCCAGGGAGTTCGGCAGCGTCGCCGCCTGGATCGGGAACGGCACGGTCACGCCTTCGTGGCCGAGCGTGGCCAGCAACCGTTCGGGCATGTCGAGATCGGCGAACGACTCGGCGGCGGGCAGCGCCGGCGTGATCGTCTTCGGCGGCGCGAACTCGCCTTGCACGGCCCGTCCGGCCGGTCGATTTCCGTAACCCTTGGAACGGCGCGGACCACCGGAACGGGGGGCGTTGGAGCGAGGCGCGCCGGAGCCTCCTCCGGAACGGTCATATGTGCGGGCACGCTTCATGCGGAACCTTCCTTGATGGGGCGCGTACCAAGGAATTCCCGCAGCACATGAGCGGCGCAGAGAATCTCGAGACGAGCCGAAACAGATGGGGGGCGAGCCGGGCCGACGGGGAAAGCGTCACCGGTCGGTGAAGTGGTGGAGTCTACCCGTCGCGCCCGGAAACGCAGCGAGCCGGGGCCCGCACCCAGAGGTGCGGGCCCCAGCCGCGAAGTACGCGTCGGCGCCGGTGTCAGGCGGGAACGATGTTCTCCGCCGTCGGGCCCTTCTGACCCTGCGCGATGTCGAACGACACCTTCTGGCCTTCCTGCAGCTCGCGGAAGCCCTGGGCGGCGATGTTCGAGTAGTGGGCGAAGACGTCGGGGCCGCCGCCGTCCTGCTCGATGAAGCCGAAGCCCTTTTCCGCGTTGAACCACTTCACGGTGCCAGTAGCCATGTCTTTTCTCCTTCGGAGGCGGTATCAGGAATTCACCCTGCGTGAATTCCGTGTCGCCGTGATGATCAACCCGTAGGAAATGAACCCTCTGGCAACCACACCTGCAACTGAGATCGACAGTAGCACGCTGCGATCAGCCCTGCGTGACCGACAATTCCGGTCCGGTCGACGGCCGGGGAATACGTATCGCGCCCCGCACCTATTCCTCACGTCGCGGACACAGATATCACTCTCCGCGGAGCACGGGATCCCTGCCGTGCGCTTCCGTCCGCACCCCTGTGACCTCCGACGACGGCGGAGGTACCGCTGCCACCGTCGCCGGTGGATCGCCCGCCGGCGAACGCGCCGGGTCCCCGTCACCGCGATGAAGGTCACATCCGCGGCTCCGGCCGGGGTCGGGGCCGCGGAGGAGGCGGTCGACCTCAGGCTGTGCTTCCGCGCCGAGCGGCTGTGCCGGGCCGGCGCGGGCGCGCCCGTGGTGTCCGGCCGCCACGCCCTCGACCCCGCCCGGTGGCGCGCCGCCGGGCGGGAGCACCGCGCCCTCGGCCGCCCGTGACGGACCGGCTCGTGACGGACCGGCTCAGGGGCTCAGCGCACCGGGAAGCCGAAGGAGTAGCCCTGCTCCTCGAGCCAGGGCAGGACGCGGCGCAGGGCTTCGACGGTCTGGGCGCGCTCGCCTCCCGCATCGTGGAAGAGGATCGTCGGCCCGTTGGAGATCTCTCGCTCGACGGTGGCGACGATGGCGTCGGTGCCCGGCTGCTCGAAGTCCTTGGTGTCCACGTTCCAGCCCAGCGGACGCATGCCCCGGGAGGCGGTCAGCTCGCGGCTGTAGGGGGTGAAGGCCCCGCCCGGCGCCCGGTAGTACATCGACCGTACGCCCCCGGACGCCTTGATGATCATGCGTTCGGCGTCGAGGATCTCCTTCTTCTGGTAGGCCTCGGACTTCTTGTCCATGGTGGTGTCGTGCGACACCGTGTGGTTGCACAGCCGGTGCCCGGCCGCGACCACCTTCTTCACGAGGTCCGGGTGGGCCTGCGCCTGCGTTCCCGTCACACAGAACGTGGCCTTCACCCCGTACTCCTCGAGTATGTCGAGCACTTGAGGGGTCCACGCGGGGTCGGGGCCGTCGTCGATGGTGATGTTGACGCCGCGCGGCCCCTTGTCCGAGGCGTGCACGATGGTCGCGTCGACCGGCTCGAGGTCGCCGCCCGGCGCGGCGGTCGCGGTCGCCTTCGGCGACGGACCGCCCACGGGGTCGGCCTGCGCGGTCCACACCGAGGCACCGACGGCGAGCACCGTCACCCCGAGCGCCGCCCCGACCATCTTGCCGTACCAGCCGCGCCCGCCACCGTGCCGTGCCATGCCCGCCCCGCTTCCACGCAGTTGTTCGCCGATCCCCGGTCACCTCGCGACCACCTGACAGGACGAGGGACGACGCCCACGGGATGCGTCCGTTACCGATCACGGACAATTCCGGGGGAGTTCGAGGACAACTCGACGAACACCGGCGACGGCACCCGGGGTGCCGGTGAACAGCACGCGCGTCTATGGTGATCCGATGTCGTCGATCAGGCAGGTCCAAGTCACCTTCGACTGTGCGGAACCCGAGCGCGTCGCCCGTTTCTGGTGCGAGGTGCTGGGGTACGTCGTGCCACCGCCGCCGGAGGGGTTCGCCACGTGGGACGACTTCGACCGCTCGCTGCCGCCCGAGCGCCGGAATTCGGCGTTCGCCTGCGTCGATCCCTCAGGTGTGGGCCCGCGGCTGTTCTTCCAGCGCGTTCCCGAAGGCAAGGCCGTCAAGAACCGGGTGCATCTCGACGTGCGCGCCGGCACCGGGCTCGTGGGTGAGGAGCGCCTCGCCGCACTCGAGGCCGAGTGCGCCCGACTGCTTGCTCTCGGCGCGGTGCACGTGCGCACACTGGTCGCCGACGGCTTCAACGAGTCGTGCATCGTGATGCAGGACATCGAGGGCAACGAGTTCTGTCTCGACTGAGGGGCCGTTCCCCCTCCCGTTCCCGGGACGGGAACCCGGAGCGTGCTCCTTCCGTCTTGCTCCCGACCGGCTGCTCCTTGGGAAAGCTGACAGAAGTTGAGACACATACCGCCGCAGAACTTTCCGCGAATACGCGAGAGACCCGAGTCCTCCGTACGGCGCCCGTCGCGGACCGCCCTCTGGACCCTGGCCGCCGTCGTGGCCCTCGGTTTCCTCGTCGCGCTGGAGTTCGCCGCGCGCCGCTACGGCACACCGGGGCCGATCACCCTTCAGGCGCGGGAGGTGATGTTCGCCCCCAAGTCGGGTGGCCTGCTGTACGCCGCCATGGCGTTGATGACGGTGGTGCTCACCTGGCGGGAGCGGTGCATCGCGGTGGCCACGGCGATCGGCGTCGACCTCGCCTTCCTGGTGGTCCGGTGGGCGCTCGACGCCGGGACGGACGGCGGCCACCCCTTCGGCATCGGCGCCCTGTGGGTGATCCTGGGCGCCGCGGTCGTCGCCGTCACCCGCCGCACCGGCCCGGAACGGGTCCTGCTGCTGAAAGGCGCCGGCCTGGCCCTGCTGCTGATGACCGGCCGCAAGACCGGTGACACCTGGCTGCTCATCACCTCGAAGACCCGCCCGGCGGTGCTCGACCAGTACGTGGCCACCGCCGATCACGCGCTGGGCGACCCGTCGTGGCTGGCGGGCCGGATCGTGACGGCCACCGGTCCCGTCGGCTTCAACCTCCTCGACTTCGTCTACGGCAACCTCGCGGTGGCCGCGGTCATCGCCGCGCTGTACCAACTGCGCCACGTGGCGGCCGAGCGCCGCTTCCCACGCCACCACCTGGTCCGCACGTTCCTGGTCATCGGCCTCGTCGGACCGGCCTTCTACATGATCTTCCCGGTGGTCGGACCGGTCTTCGCCTACGGCACCGGCGCCGAACACTGGTCGGCCGTCAGCCTGTGGGCGCCGGACATGCCGCCCAGCGCGCCCTGGGCCGTGGCCGACCTGTGGCCGCGGACACTGCCGCCGGTCACCGCCCCGCACCCCATGCCGTTCGACGGGATCACCCCGCGCAACTGCATGCCCAGCCTGCACACGGCGTGGGCGACCGCGATCTTCATCCATTCCCGCAAGGGACCCCGGCTCCTGCGCTACGCAGGAACGTTCTGGCTGATCGCCACGCTCTGCGCGACCCTGGGATTCGGCTACCACTACGGCGCGGACCTCATCGCCGGCGTGGTGTTCACGCTCACCATCGAAGTGGCCCTGCGCGCGTACGACCGCGGCTGGGACCGCGCAGGCATCCGGCTGGCCGTCTACGGGGCCTCGGTCCTCACCGCGTTCCTGCTGTCCTACCGCTGGCTGCCCCTGCAGATGGCGCAACACCCCTGGGCGGCCGGCCCCCTGCTCCTGCTGGCGACGGCCTCGGTGATCTACGGCTACGCACGCACCACGCAACTGTGGTCACGAGGGACCGCACCGGCGCGGCACCCCGAACCACAACCCGAGCCGATCTGAGCCGTGTCGCACCCGGCCGCGGGCCGGGGCACCGCCCGAGCGGGTCCCGGACCCGGCCGACGACCGGTCACGGGGTCGGGGAGGCGGTCAACGCGTCGACGAGCCGGGCGAACTCGGTGCGCTGCCGGTCGGTCAGCGTGGCGTAGAGCGGCGCCTGCGGCTCGTCGGTGCGTTGCTCGGCGCGCCGCCACCGGGGGACCAGGGAGGCGGCAACGGGATGTGGCTCCTGCCGGCCGTAGTGGGTGGCCTGCTCGACGCCGAGGTGGATGACCATCGCCTCCCGGGCGCTCAGCCCGGACAGGCGCACCGCCGCCAGATGGCAGGCGCCACGGTGTTCTCGCAGTACGTGGATCCGCTGCATGGCCGCACCGACCGGGTCGTCGGCGGGGCAGGGCTGCGCGCGCCGGCCGGCGAACAGGGGCAGGGCGTCGGCGTCGGCGGCGTCGATCAACTGCTGTGCCAAGCGGTTGAAGTGCTCCACGTCGACCTCGGCGGGGATGTTGGCGCGCCCCCATTCCCGGACGGCCCGTGCGTAACAGGCGGCGGCTTCCTCCGCCGGCGTCACGGCCCGTCCCGCCAGCCGGAATCGCGCGACGTGACCCGGATTTCCACGGCGCGGCGGGTGTCCGCAGACCGGGAAACCGCGCTCTCGACACCGCGGTACGTACAGGCGCATCCGGTACGACGACCGGAATCGGCACGCTGGGACGTCACGGGGAGCCCTCCGTGCCGGAGACCCTCCGCAGCAGCCCTCTCTCCATCGCCACCACCACGGCCCTCGTCCGGTCGTTCACGTCGAGCTTGGCGAACAGGCGGAGCAGGTGGGTCTTCACCGTCGCCTCGGCGATGACGAGCCGCCGCCCGATCTCCGCGTTGGTCAGGCCGTCCGCCACCGCGTTGAGAACGTCCGCCTCGCGGGCCGTGAGCGGGACCTGGGCGGGCTGCCGCATCCGGGCGACCAGCCTCTCGGCGACCCGGGGCGCCAGCACCGTCTCACCGCGGGCCGCCGCGTGGATCGCGTCGGCCAGCTGTTCACGGGTGGTGTCCTTGAGGAGGTAGCCGATGGCCCCGGCCTCCACTCCGCGCTCGATCTCCGCGTCGGTGTCGTACGTCGTGAGGATCAGCACCCGGGTACGCGGGAAGCGCGCCACGACCTCGGTCGTCGTGGCCACTCCGTCGAGCACCGGCATCCGCAGGTCGACCAGGGCGACGTCGGGCTCGTACCGCTCGACGAGTTCGAGGGCCGCCCGGCCGTCGCCCGCCTCGCCGACGATCTCGATGGTGCTCTCGGAGGCGAGGAGAGCCACCACTCCGGCCCGCATGACGGTGTGGTCGTCCACCACGATGATGCGGATCACTCCGCCGCCCACTCCGCCGCCCACTCCTGCGACCCGTCGGCCGGTCACGCCTTCGCCCCGCTCTCGTCCGGCGCCCGGAAAGCCATGGGAACCAACGCCAGTACCCGCGTTCCGTCCCCCACCGAACTCGTCACCGTCAGCCTCCCGCCCAGCTCCGCCAGCCTTTTGCGCATTCCGTCCAGACCGAAGCCCACCGACTCCTCGACCACGAATCCCGTCCCGTCGTCGGTGATCTCCAGTTCCACCCCGTACGCCTGCCGCGCCAGCACCACGCCGACCGTGGACGCGCGGGCGTGCTTGCGTACGTTGGCCAGGGACTCCTGGGTGCAGCGCAGCAGCGCGATCCGGGTCTGCTGGTCGCACACCAGGTCCTCCAGGTCGGCGTTCACGGTGAGCGCGGTGTCCTCGGCGAAGCGGTCCAGGGTCCGGCGCAGCGTCTGCGCCACCGAACCGGCCGCCATCTGGCCCGGCCGGTGCGCCGAGGCGACCAGTTCCCGTGCCTCGGTCAGGTTCTCCCGGGCCGTGGACTCGATCGACCGCAGCTGCTGGGCACTTCGCGCGGTGCCGGAGTCGAGCCCCGCCCGGGCCGCCTCGGCGAGCACGATGATGGAGGCGAAGCCCTGCGCGAGCGTGTCATGGATCTCCCGTGCCATCCGCTCCCGCTCGTCCGCCGCGCCCTGGCGCTGGTGCGCCTCGGACAGTTGCGCCTGGGTCCGCTCCAACTCGGCGATGAGCCGAGCCCGTTCCGCACTCTGCGCGACCACCGAGTGCGCCCACAGCCCGATGAGCACCCCCACGGCGACGACGATCAGCGTGGACACGAGCGTCTCGCTGAAGAACTCCACCGACCAGCCGTCCTGCCGCAGGACGCTCCCGGCCAGGGTGCCGGCCGTGGCGAGCCCCAGGAACGCCATCGAGGCCCTCGGGGTCCGCCCGAACATCCAGTAGTGCGGCAGCGTCACCATGAACAGCGCCGCGTAGTTGCCGCGCAGGTACGCGAGCCCGCCCAACGCCACCGCCAGCACCGAGAGGTAGACGTGCGGCCGTACGACGGGGTTGTCCGGGAAGCGGTCGAGGACCGCGTAACACAGCACCACACCACCCAGGAGCGCGAGCGCCGTGTACTTGCTCCCGCCGGGCCGGTCCATCGCCACGAGGCCGACGGCCATCACGGCGAACAGCATCCAGCACACCGCGTTCCAGCGGCGCAGTGACATGGCCCAGAAGGCGTCGGCGGTGGGCCCGGCGAGAGCGGTCATACTGATCAACGTACGGTGGCCGCTGAACGCGGGGTGGTCTTTTTCTCCGATGCGGTCGCCGCCCGCTGCGGGCGCGAGGGCCACCAGCTCGCCTCGCCCAGCAGCAGCATCGCCGACGGCAGCACCAGAATCCGGACCACGAAGGCGTCGAGCAGCACGGCCGCCGCCAGTACGAAGCCGATCTGCTTCATCTCGATGATGTGCAGGAAGACGAAGCTCGCGAAGACGGTCGTCATCACGACCGCGGCGCTGGTCACCACGCTCGCCGAGCTGCGGATCCCGTCGAGCACCGCCTGACGCGTGGGGACCCCGGCGGCCGCGGCCTCCCTGATCCGGCTCACCACGAACACCTGGTAGTCCATCGAGAGCCCGAACAGGATCACGAAGAGGAAGAGCGGGACCCGCGATCCGATCGATCCGGTGGAGTGGAAGTCCAGCAGCCCCTCGGCCCATGTCCCCTGGAAGACCAGGACGAGCAGTCCCAGCGCCGCCGCCGCGGACAGCAGGTTCAGCGCGACACCGATCAGACCGAGCACCACCGAGCGGAAGGCGTACACGGTCATCGCGAACGTCACCAGGAACAGCGCGCCGAGGACCAGCGGGAGCTTGCCGTTCTGGTGGGCGGGATAGTCGGCGTAGCGGGCGACGTCGCCGCTCACACCGAACTCCGCACCGTCGATCCCGCCCACCGCGGCGGGCACGTAGTCGTCCCGCAGCCGGTCGAGGGAGTCGTACGCCTGTTCGGAGTTGCCGAGGTGCGGCACCTTCAGCTCCAGGACACTGGTGCGGCGGTCGGCGGACGTCCGTATCCGCGGGGTGCCGGCGAACAGCGGGTCGGCGTCGGCCCGTCGGGCCACCGTGCGCAGGGCCGAGGTGACGTCCGCGGCGCGCGAGACGTCGGCGCGTACGACGACCTGGTGGGTGACCCGCTGCTCGGGGAACGCCTCGTTGAGCCGGTCGTACACGCGCATCGCGGGGATGTCGCGGGAGTGTGTGTCCCGGCTCATCTCCGTGATCTTCAGTCCGGCGAGCGGCGTGACGAGCGCCAGCAGACCGAGGACCGAGACGCACAGGGTGACCAGGGGATGCCGGGCGGCGGGCCGCAGCAGCGCGGCCCACATCCGGCCCCCGGCGCGCTTCCCTCCCACCCGGCGGACGGGCTTTCCGCCGTGTGCCCGCCGCAGTTCCTTGCGTTCCGCCCGCTTCCCGAGCTTGACGAGGAGTGCGGGCAAGGCCGTCAGCGAACTGGCCACCGACACCAGTACGACGACGATGGTGCCGGTCGCGAGCGAGGAGAAGATCACGTCGGAGGCCAGATACAGCGTCGCGGTGGAGGCGACGACCGCGAGCCCGGAGACCACGACCGCCCGGCCCGAGGTGGCGGCCGCCAGTTCCACCAGTGCCTCCGAGCCGAGCCGGCCGCCGGAGCGGGCCCGCTCCTCGCGCTCGCGCTTGAGGTAGAAGAGCGTGTAGTCGACGCCGACCGCGAGGCCGATCATCAGGATGACGTTCGTGCCGACGCCGGCGTCGGGGGAGATGTGTGAGACGACCATGGAGAGCCCGATCGCCCCGGCGATCGACGACAGCGCCAGCAGCAGTGGCACCCCGGCCATGGTGACCGACCCGAACACGACCATCAGCGTGATCAGCGTGACCGGAAGGGTGATCGCCTCGGAGAGCGCCAGGTCGTCGCTGCGCTGCTGACCGACCCCCTTGCTGATGGAAGGGCTTCCGGTCTCCTCGAGGAGCAGGCCGGGATGGCTCCGCTGCACCGCCGCGGTCTGCTCCACGAGCGCGTCGACCTTGTCCTTCGCGTCCCGCTCCTCACCCTTCAGCGTCACCTCGACCATGAGGATCGCGCGGTCGTCGGAGAGCAACGGGCCGGCCACGCCCGCGACATCGGGCAACCGCTCCATCCGCGCGGTGAGATCCTCCGCGGCGGCTTGTGCCGCGGCCCGGTCGAGAGCGCCCGACCTGGCGGAGATCAACACCTGCTCGGCGGCTCCGCGTTCCAGGTCTCCTTCAGCCGCCAGGGTCTCGGCGCGGCCGGCCTCACCGACCCGGTAGTCCGCGGTCTTCGCGCTGTTCATGCCGACAGCACTGCCGGCCCCCAGGCACAGCACCACGAACACCAGCCAGCCGACGATCGCCCACCAGGGGTGCCGCGCGCTCCAGCGAGCCATGCTCACAGAGAATGTTTTCATGCCCGAAAGCCTTGTTGAACAGGGCAGTCGCCGGACAGAGGTACTCGGTTGAACCCGTTGTCCACCGCTCGGTGGACAACGGCACGGGGGGAAACCCCACGTGCGTCGGGTTCCTTCACACGGGCCGCTCCGCGCCCGGCCGTCCCCGTCCGTTCCCCGCAGCCGCTCGGGATGCCTTCGGTCGGTTCCATCCGTCGGGCTCGGCATTCCGCCCTTCCACGCGCGAGCGCAGGGCCCGGCCACCGTGGTGGCCGGGCCCTGCGGGATGTAACGCGACTTCGGGACGTATCACCATCGATACCAGCGGCCGCGGCCACCGCCTGCCGAGGTGGAACGCATGACGAAGCCGAGCAGCCAGACCACCAGAACGGCGATGGCGATCCACCAAAGGACCTTCACGGCGAATCCCGCGCCGAAGAGGATCAGTGCGAGGAGCAGAACCAGCAACAGGGGAACCATATGTATCAACCTCCTGCGCCACCGTTTGCCCTGCGTCGGTGCCGTCATTCACTGATGACACCTTGTTTGTGAAGGAAAAGTGGGGGTACGCGGGCTCCACCACGACAGCGGCAAGGACGCTACGAGGAGGCGTGTTCCATGAGTGCCGGTGAGAAGGCCAAGGCGAAGACCGAGCAGGCCCGGGGCAAGGCCGAAGAGGCTTTGGGAAGCGCCGTCGGGAACGACCGGATGGCCGCCGAGGGGAAGGCCGAGAAGAGCACGGGAGACGCCCGCGAAGCCAAGGAGAAGGCCAAGGACGCCTTCAAGCACTGATGCCGCCATGGCGACGGGAAAGGGGGCTGTCCCGGAACGAGCCGGGACAGCCCCTTTCCCATGTGCTCGCGAAACCGCCGGGAATTCCCCGCCGGCCGCTGCTCGATCGGGCACGGCGGGGACACACGCGGCCCTCTCCCGCCGGCTCCGGCCTCCGGTACCGTTCCGCCTGCGGCCGTGGTTCAGAGATCGAGCTGGTACTCCAGGGCCTTGTGCGTGGGGACGTACCCCAGCGCGTCGTTGACGCGCCGCATGTGCGTGTTGCTGTCCGCCGTGTCGGTGACCAGGCCGGCGAGTGCGGGGTGGTCGGCGCGGGCGAGGCGGATCGACTCGGCCTTCATCCAGTGGCCGAGACCGCGGCCGCGGTGCTCGGGCAGTACGCCGGTGCCGTAGTGCAGCCCGTCCC
This sequence comes from Streptomyces sp. NPDC020731, assembly GCF_044334705.1. NCBI lineage: Bacteria > Bacillati > Actinomycetota > Actinomycetes > Kitasatosporales > Streptomycetaceae > Streptomyces > Streptomyces sp. NPDC020731. The sequence continues at coordinate 316,734 of NZ_JBIRTN010000008.1, read as the reverse complement.
CCTTGCCGTCACCCGGCACGACGAGCTCCGAGAAACCGACGATCGAGCCGTCCGACTCGCTGACGGCGACCACGGTGGTGAGCAGCTCCCCGCGGTCGGCGACGGCCTTGGCGGCGGCCAGAACCCGCTCGACGTCCCAGGCCACGACACCGTAATCGGTGTCGTCCATCGGCATGTCGTCCATCGCGCGGCGCGAGTCGGTGAAGGTCCCGGCCAGCTCCTCGGGGACGGCACCGCGCCAGGACGCGAGACGGTAACCGGGGTGCGGCCGCTCGACGATCGCGTTGATCCCGTCGGCCTTGCCGCTGTCCGGCCCGTCCAGCGCGAGCCGGGCATACGTCAGTGCCAGCACCTTGCGGAAGCCATGTGCGGCAAGGAAGTGATCGCCGGGCGTGCCCGCGTCGGCCTGCGCGACCACCGACCGCCTGTCCGCCTCCCGCGCGGCAGCCACCGCCGCCTCGAGGAGCCGCGACCCGACCCCCCGGCGCCGCTCCGCCGGGTGCACGTTCACCTGGAGCTCGGCCAGGTGCTCCTGGCCCTCCCGGGTGAACACCCGGAGGAACGCGGACCCGAGCGGATCACCGTCATCCCCGCCGGCCAGCCACGCGAGGCGATGGGCGGAAGGGGTGCGGTCGGGATCGGTGAGGGCAGTGATACGTATGGGCAAGGTGGCTCCGGTGAGGTCAAGGGGGTTGCGTACGACCACAGTTGACCATGCAACCGGCTGAGGGGCAGGGAGTTCATGGCCCCGGGGCCGGTGTACGACCGAGCTGTAACGGCCGTTCGCCGTGACGGCCGGCCTCGGGACCGGCGCCGGTCATACGGGCGGCCCGGTGACGAGGTCACCGTTCTCGTCGTAGGGCCAGGCGTTGGCGACGCACCCGTGCAGGCCCTTGATCTGCTGCATCATCACGGGGGCCAGTTGCCCGGCGCCCCCGCAGGTCACGTGTGAGTGGCCGAGGAAGTGCCCCACCTCGTGGTTGATGATCAGCGCCCGGTAGTCATGGATCGGCCCGTCGAAGGTGGGTGAGCCCTTGACCCAGCGCTTGAGGTTCACCACCACCCCTCCGGGAACCTCGCAGTTGTACTCGCCTCCGGTGTCCTGCTGGATGCCGGCCCAGCACAGGGCGTCCGCCGTCGCCGGTGTCGCGATCTTTATCGTGATGTCGTGCGGCGATCCCGCGCCCACCAGCTGGAACGCGTTGTCCGGGTCGTGGGTCCAGCCCCGCGGGGCGGCGAGTATCCCGGCGATCTCGTTCGCCGCCTGGGACGGCGAGATGTCGAGGCCGGTCTCGACCTTCACGACGTAGCGCACCGGGCGGGAGCCGCTGCCCACCTTCTCCCCACTGGCCTGCGCGGTGACGAACGTCCCGCTGCCCGTCGGGGGAACGTCGATCTCGGTCCGGCTCGCGGTGGGAGAGGGGGAGGGGGAGGAGGGGGGCGGTGTGGGAGTGGGGGTGACGTGCGTGCTCCGCGGGTGCGGCGCACCGTCCGACGCGTCGCTCCGCCCGCCTTCCAGCAAGTACGCCGCCGAACCCAGCAGGCCGGCGGTCACCAGCAGGCTGGTCAGCAGGCTCTGGCCCCGGCGGCGCGGCCGTTCCCGGCGTCGGTGACCGGCGCGGTGACCGGCGCGGTGACCGGCTGTGGTGCTGCCGGTGGCGGGTGCGGATTGCCGCTGTCGTGCCGAATGCATGGCAGCTCAATCTGGTGATCCCAGATGATCCCCATGAGCCGGTGCCGTCACGGAAAGATAACGACGCCCCGCGTTCCCCGGCCCATGTGATCGTTGTGTAACGGCGGTCGGAGAGGGACCTTCCTCGGGACGGTCACCTCGTCCGGTCTGCTTACACTGCCGAAATGCCACGGGTCCTGATCGTCGAAGACGACCTGGATGTCCGCAGGGCCGTCCAGCTGGGTCTGCGGCACCAGGGGCATGAGGTCTTCGCCGTGGAAACGGGGGAGGAGGGGCTGGAACAGCTCCGCCCCTTCCGGCCGGACGTCGTCGTACTCGATCTCATGCTGCCCGGCATGTCCGGCCTGGACGTGTGCCGCCGGATCAGGGACCGCGACCAGGTGCCGATCATCATCGTGACGGCCCGGGGGGACGACGTCGACGTGGTCGTGGGACTGGAGACCGGTGCGGACGACTACGTGGTGAAGCCCGTGCAGGCCCGGGTGCTCGACGCACGGATACGGGCCGTACTGCGCAGACAGGACGCGTCGCTGCCGGACGGCACCCGTCCCCGGGCGGAGACGCACGGCGAGCTGGTCGTCGACCGCGCCGGGCTCGTGGTGACGCACCGCGGCGAACCCGTCACCCTCGCCCCCTCCGAACTGCGGCTGCTGCTGACCCTGTCGGCCTCGCCCGGCCAGGTGTTCAGCCGCCAGCAACTGCTGGAAGCGGTCTGGGAACACAGTTACCACGGCGACATACGGCTCGTGGACGCCTGTGTGAAGCGACTGCGCAACAAGCTCGGCGAGGGCAGGAATCCCCGTTACGTGCAGACCGTACGCGGATTCGGTTACCGCTTCGGCACCTCATGAGCGACCGGAGGTCCGCCGCCGTACCGGGTGCCGGCCCCCGGTGGTTCCTCCGGGCGGCACTGGCGCGCATCCCGCTCCCCCTGCGCGGCCTGCGCCCCCGCCTGCTGACGTCCTTCGTCCTGGTGGCCATGGCCAGCTCCCTGGGCACCGGGGCCCTCGCCTTCCGCGAGGCGCGCACGGGGGTGCTCCAGCAGAGCCAGGACTCCGTCATCAACCGGTTCCGTACGAGCGTCGACGCCGTCGCGCCCTCCATCCCCCTTGCCCCGGACCAGTCGGACCTCCAGTTCGCGGTGGACCAGGTGCTGTACGCGAACCGTTCGTCGGGCTGGCGGATCATGGCCACGTACGGCGGCCACCGCGCCTGTGCGCCGAGCGCCGGTTTCGTCGAGCCGAGCCCCGAACTGCTCCGGTCCGTCCGGGACCGACGTGTCGCGGTGTTCCAGCGGATGAACGTCGACGGGCGTCCTCGTCTCGTCGTCGGCATGCCCGTCACGTACACCTCGGGCGAGGGCACGGAGCCCAGGCTCTCCGGGTTCGTGATGTACCTGGAGGTCCCGCAGACCACCGAAGAGGGGTACGTCGAGGCCATGGTCAGCGGCATCGAGCGGGCCACCCTGGTGGCCCTGTGCCTCGCCGTCGTCCTGGCGCTGCTCGCCGCGAGCGGCGTACTGCGTCCCGTACGGGCGCTGCGCCGGGCGACGCGCCGGATGGCCGCGGGGCATCTCGACGTCCGGCTGGACGTCACCGGCTCCGACGAACTGGCCGACCTCTCCCAGTCCTTCAACGAGACGGCGGCCGAACTGGAGCGAACCGTACGGGAGCTGCGTCGCCTGGAGGCCCAGGGGCGCCGCTTCGTGGCGGACGTCTCCCACGAGCTGCGTACGCCGCTGGCGGCGATGTCGGCGGTCACCGACGTGCTGGACCTGGAGGGGGAAGGGGAGACCGGTGAAGCGCTGCGGCTCATCAGCGAGGGAACGAACCGGCTGAGCGGACTGGTGAACGACCTGATGGAGATCTCCCGTTTCGACGCGGGGGCGGCCGAACTCAACCGGGACGAGATCGACCTGGCCGAGTCCGTACGGCGCACCGTCGCCTCCCGGTGGCGGCAGGAGCAGGTGGAGACCCGGCTGCCCGGACCGGGTGAGCTCCGCGCGCGCGTCGATCCGCGCAGACTCGACGTGGTGACGGCCAATCTGATCGGCAACGCGCTGCGGCACGGAGAGCCGCCCGTGCGGCTGACCATGGAGGTACGGGTGGACGGGGCGGGCATGGCGTGGGCCGTCATCGAGGTGACCGACAACGGGCCGGGGATCGCCGAGGAGGTCATGCCGCACATCTTCGAGCGGTTCTACAAGGCGAGCACCTCACGGGCCAGGAGCGAGAGCAACGGGCTGGGTCTGGCCATCACGGCGGAGAACGTGCGCCTGCACGGGGGGCGCATCCGGGCGGCGAACCTGCCCCGGGGCGGTGCGGTGTTCACGGTCGAACTCCCGCTGCACCGCGACGACACCGACACCGGTGCCGGCGGCGGGAGCACCCGGTGAAGGGCTCACGGACGGCAGCGCTGCTGTCCGGGCTCACGGCCGCGGTCGCGCTCACAGCGTGCGGAGTCCCCCCGTCCGGTGTCATCGAGGCCGGTGCGCCGGCGAGCGGCATGTTCTCCCCCAGCGCGGCACCACCCTCGACGCCCGCCACCGTCTCCCTCTTCTTCCTGCGCGACGGGGACCTGACGCCCTATCCCCGCCGGATCGACGACGCCGGAGACCTCGAGGCCGTCGTACACCTGCTGTTCGAGGGGCCGGCCGCGAACGGGACCGCGACGGCCACCACGGAACTGCCCCGCCTGACGGACGCGCCACGGGTGGTGGTCGCCGACGGTATCCTCTTCGTCCAACTCCCCGGCAAGACGGCTCCGCTGAGCCGTCGGGCCATGCTCCAGCTGACGTGCACGGTGAACCACGCGGAAGCCGACAGCGGCACCGCGCCCCGTTCCGCCATGTCCCTCAGCCTCCATGTGCTCGGGGACGGATGGACGATGACGCAGTCGGACCACGCGTGCCCCGTCGTGTCCCCTTCGCAGGAGCAACCGGAAGCACTGACCCCGTAGAAACCCTCCGGCTGACCACCGGACGGCCCCCGCTCGGGACCGGGACCGGAACCGGCCTTCCAGCCACGGTCGCCCGCCTGACCGCGCGGTGGCCACCACGGCGACGCTCCCCCTCGTGAACCACCCGACGATGCCGGCTACAGCACGATCGCCCGGCACGCGTCCGACCTGACCGAGCACAACATCCACGACGTCTTGCCTCGTCCCGCACGAGATCTGTGACTCACTCACGGCTCGTGCGCGCACCTCATACGGCCCGGAGACCCGTGTCACCTGATCACCGATGGGCAGGGCAACGGTGAGAACTCCGCGGTCGGCCGTGCGAGCGCTTCCGTCGGTCGGCGGGGTGGTGCAGGTCGCCAACCGCCCGCGCGCTCAGTCGATGTGTCGGTCCGGCTCTGCTCCGGTCCCGATCAGGAAGTCGGTCAGCGCTTCGGCGAGTTGTCCAGGCTGGTCCTCGGGGACGAGGGTGGACGAGTCGGCGATCTCGATCAGCTGGCCTTTCGGGTACAACTCCGCCAGTCGGGGGCCGTGTTCACGCGGCATCAATCGGTCTTCGGTCGCCCAGACGACCAGTACAGGGCGGTCGAAGTCACGCAGCCGCTCGCTCCATGCCAGCAAGGTTTCACGCTTGGGCGCCGAGGTGGCGAACTTGGCGAAGTCCCGGCGAATGGCCCTGCTCCGGGTCGCGGGAGCGAACCAGTCGTCCATGACCTCGTCCGGAATCCCCCGCAGGCTCATCCCGCCGTATCCTTTGCGGCTGTTCCGAAGCGCGGGGACACGCATCAGCCGCGTCAGAAGCCAGACGCCGCCGGGAACCCTGCACACGGTCGCCAACGCCTTGGCTGGTCCTGGGGGAAAGTTGTCGAACGCCTCGCAGGCCACCAGCACCAGCCGCGCGACCCTCCGGCCCTGCTCTTCCGACACCAGGAACTGGCCACCGCCCCAGTCGTTGAGGACGAGGGTCACTTCGTCCAGACCCAGCCGTTCGATGAACTCCCCCAGCAATCGCGCGACACCACGGTGGGAGAGGTCGGCGTCCGGGTTCATCGGCCGGCGATGACCGCCCAGGGGCAGCGTGGGCAGGATGCAGCGATACCCCTCCAGCAGGGGTACCACCTTGCGCCACTGTGTCTCGTTCATCGGCAGGCCATGACCGAACACCAGCACCGGCCCTTCGCCGCCGGTGTCCTGATAGTCGATCGGTCCGGACGACAGCGCGATCTCCGGCATCGTGCCCCCATTTGATAGATCGTTCTACTGTAATCTAGTGAAGGCCGACAGGACATGCCAAGACCGCGGTGCGGAAGGGGTGAAGAGTCATGACACAGGGACCGCCGGACACGCGGGCCAGGATTCAGAGTGCGGCCACGGTGCTGTTCCGGCGTAACGGCTACTCGGGCACCGGCCTGAAGCGGATAGCGACGGAAGCCGAGGCGCCTTTCGGGTCGATCTACCACTTCTTCCCCGGCGGCAAGCAGCAACTGGCCGAGGAAACGATCCGCACGTCCGGAGCCGCGTACGGCCGGATGGTGATGGCAGTGCTGGCCGGTGTTCCGGACCCGGTCGAGTCCGTCGTGCATGCCTTCGAGGCGGCCGCGGACGACCTTGCCGCGACCGATTATGCCGACGCGTGCCCGATCGCGACGGTGGCGTTGGAGGTTGCCGGTACCAATGAGGTCCTACGGGTCGCGACGGCGGAGGTCTTCGCCGAGTGGGTCAGCGCCGGTGAACAGTGGTTCGGTCGCTGGGTGTCCGACGAGAACGCGGCGCGGTCACTCGCCTACTCGATGATCATGATCTTGGAAGGGGCTTTCGTGCTCTCCCGGGCCGCCCGCGATCCGGAGCCCCTGCGAGTGGCCGGCCGGTCGATGGCCGAGTTGCTTCGCACAGCCATCGAGCAGACCCGCGAGAGCTGAATTCACTGAACGCGACAGGCGACCCGCCCCTGCCCAGGACAGTCGCACGTTCTCATAGGGGCTGAGCGCGGGATCGGCCGCGCGAAGACCCCACTGGCCGGGTGGAACGCTCGGGCAGCGCAGTTCGGGCCCTTGCTGATGCACGGGACCTGAGGGGCCGGCAGGCTGAGGGCTTCTCGTGTGGGAAGGCCCGCAATGTTCGGCACAAGACCCAGGTCGGCGACGCGTTCCGACGGCCGGAGTGGTGGGCCTGCGGCGTCCGCCCCGGCACTCGTGCCCCGGGTGTGCCCCATGTTCGCGTGGTTGCCGGGCGGGAATCGGCGAGGAAGCCTCGGAAACACCAAAACCCCAGGCTGCTGACCTGGGGTTTCATCATGGAGCGAGTGGCGAGAATCGAACTCGCGCTCTCAACTTGGGAAGCGACGGCGCCTGCGTAACCGGACACTTCTGGCCTGGTCGTTTGCTTCCGGCGTGGCCCCTGTGGGCGCAGGATCGCACCGTTGTCGACCGTGGTCGACCCGCCGTACGGGCACGCCATGGGCGCGCCGCCGACTCGGAGGCGCGGGAAGTTTTTCTGGGGAGTACCGCCGAAGCGCTGGAAGCGGCCCGCTCGATCGCGCCGCGCAGTCGATGCGCTTTCCCGGCCGGTCCGACGGGCGGATCAGCGCAGTCCGGCGAAGAGATCGTTCTCGGGTACGGCGGCGCCGGTGGTGTCCTTGACACGTACGAAGGTCTCCGTGCCCATCAGCTCACCGAACCTCTCCTTGCCCATCCTGAGGAAGAAGATGTTCTCGCCCTGACTCGCGTGCGCGGCCAGTGCGTCGAACTTCTGACTGCTGAACGCGGTCGTGTCCACCCACGTGGTGATCTCCTCGTCGGGGAGGCCGATCTCGGCCATCGCGGCGGCCTCGGCGGGATCCGGCTCCGGCATGTCCTCACCGAACTCGCGCATGATCTCGCCGAACCGCCGCATCCCCGAACGGGGCATCGTGGTCCAGTACACCTTCGGTGTCAGCGTGGTCATCTCCAGCGCCGCCATCGTGATGCGGTGGGCCTGGATGTGGTCGGGATGACCGTAGAAACCGTTCTCGTCGTAGGTGACGACCACATCGGGCCGGTAGTGCCGCATGAGTTCGGCAAGCCGCAGGGCGCCTTCCTCGACCGGGGTCCGCCAGAAGGAACCGGGGGCGTCGTTGCCCGGCCAGCCCATCATCCCGGAGTCGGCGTAGTCCAGCGTCTCCAGCTCGCTGACCTTCAGGACGTCACAGCTCGCCTCGAGTTCCTGACGGCGCATCAGGGCGACGGCGGCCGGATCATGCCCGGGGTCGCCCGGCTTGACGCCCCCCGGCCCGTCACCGCAGCCGCCGTCGGTACACGTCACGAGAACCGTACGGATGCCTTCCGCCGAGTACCGCGCGAGAACCCCTCCGGTTCCGGTGGCCTCGTCGTCGGGGTGGGCGTGTACTGCCATGAGCGTCAAGGGTCGGTCAGTCATGAAACAGTCCTCCTGCAGAGATATGTCGTGGAGCAGGCAGCGCGGCGGGCGTACCGCGATCCCCCGGGGCCCGGACCCTGACGGGACGACCTGCCGGCCTCCCCTCCGTGTCCCCCGCCGGCCCGGCGACGGCGCCCCCCATGCAACAGCGCCGCCCGGACCGGTTGTTCCCGCCACGACCGCTTGACCCGCACATCGGCGTTTCCACGCGCACGAGAGACGAACGCGCCCCGTACATGCCGGAGCCGGGGTTCGTGGCCGGGCCCGGGTCGCACCCCTGGTGACCGCAACCATGCCGGTCACGGCATGCCGGGTACCAGTCCGACCCGGTAGGCGAGGACGACGGCCTGGACGCGGTCGCGCAGGCCGAGTTTCGCCAGGATCCGCGACACGTAGGTCTTGACGGTCTCGGGCGTGATGAACATCGCCGCAGCGATCTCCGCGTTCGCCAGCCCTTCGGCGATCAGCTGGAGCACTTCCAGCTCGCGGGGGGTCAGCGCACGCACGACGTCCTGTCTGGCCGGCCGGGAGGCGTCGGCCGGTCGCAGATGCTGGGCGAAGTGGCCTATGAGACGGCGGGTGACGGCGGGCGCCAGCAGGGCCTCGCCCCGGGCGACGGTCCGGATGCCGTTGACCAGTTCCACCGGAGGCGAGTCCTTGAGGAGGAAGCCGCTCGCGCCGGCGCGCAACGCGTCGTAGACGTAGGCGTCGACGTTGAACGTGGTGACGACCAGTACCTTCGGCGCGCCTTCGGTATCGGGACCGGCCGGCACCCGCCGGGTCCGCGGACGCCGACTCGCCGGTCGCCTCCAGGACGCCGAGCAGGTACCGCAGCTCCGTCAGCGCCCGACGGCCGGTGTCGCTGACGGCCGCCAGTCCCTCGCCGGCGCGTTCCGGCGCGGACGTGACCAGGAACTGCGCCGCGTCGGCCTGGACCACCATGGCCGTCACGTGGTGGGTGACCACGTCGTGCAGCGGAACCATCTCCGGGAGAGGCGGGCATCCAGTTGGGGAGCGCCTTCGCGCATGCGCCGATCCCCGGCCCAGTCCCTCCGTCACCACAGACCGGTGGCCGAGGCTTCCACGGAACAGCCGAACGCCTGGCCCTCCGGGTTCATTTGCCGGGTTCTGGTCCGTACCACTGGAGTGCCTGGCCTGTGACGGCGGCGATGCATTCGAAGTCCCGGTCGCGGTGCAGGAGGGTCAGTCCCTGCAACTCGGCCGTGGCCGCCACCACGAGGTCGACGGCTCCGGCACTGCGGTGCTGTCCGCGTTGGGTGAGGATCTCCTGGACCTGCCAGGCGCGGTCGTAGGCGCGGTCGTCGACCGGCACCCAGCCGAAGAGCAGGCGCAGGTCCTCGATGCCTAGTGCACGGTCGGCGGCGGAACGCGCGCTGTAGAAGAACTCCAGCTCGGTGACGGGGCACGTGGCGATGAGCCCGGCTGCCGCCGCCCGGTCCCATCCGTATTGCTCGGCGTCGCCGCGCAGCAGACGGGCGAGTGCGCTGGTGTCGATCAGGAACTGAGCGGCGTTCACCGACGATAGTTCCCCTTGTCTTCAAGGAGATCGAGATCGAAGGCGCCCTCGGCGGCCGCCGCCCGCAGGCGGGTGAGGGCCAGAGCTCGCCGCCGGTTCTCCAGCACCTCGCGCAGCGCGGTGTTCACCGTCTCCTTCTTGGTGCTGGTGCCGAGGGCCTTGGCCACGTCAGCGACCAGTTGATCGTCGAGGTCTATCACGGTGCGAGTCATTGATGCACCTCCATGGATATATTGAGTGCCTTCAAGTATATACAAGGATGTCGCTCCTGCGGGATGGTGACCGCGGCCGGGCGCCGGTGCTCCCGTGCCCAAGGGTGACGGTGCGCGATGGAGAACAACCCCGGCGTGCCTGGCGGCGATCGTCTGATCACACGTACGCAGATCGCGGCCATGGCGGAGGTGACGCGAGCGGCCGTCACCACCGGGGAGCGGCGCGCGCCGGATTCCTCCGCTCCCCGGCGTACCGCCGGCCAGGACTACTTCCAAGGAGTCGGAGATCTTGAGCTGGCTCGACAGAAGGCGGGTGCCATCACACCACCGGGCGCAGGGAGAGGAGGAGCACAGCACCTACGGAGATCGGGCACGGCAGCGCGGATCGTCCAGTTCCGGGGCCCAGGAGAGTCCGACGGCGCACGACACCCGGCCGCATTCGGTCCACGGGAGAAGCCGTCTCCGGGTGATGTCGAGACCGTTCGCACGCTCATGGGTCTCCTGGCCGAAAGGGTAGGAGGCGCGGACATGTCCATCGGCTGTGTGAACCTGCTGGCCGCCCTGTATTTCTTGCGGATGACGAGGCCCGAGGGCCGGCAACGGGCGGTCGCCGGGCTCGACGACGACAACAAAGAACCCCCGGGTCACTGACCTGGGGGTTTCGCATGGAGCGGGTGACGAGAATCGAACTCGCGCTCTCAGCTTGGGAAGCGACGGCGCTTGCGTGAGCGTGAAGCTGCTGAACTGCGTGGATTCAATGTGCTGCGATAAGCGTGGGCGTCCTGTGGCACCGCTGTTGACCGTAGGTGTCCGCTCTGAAGGGCACGCTGTGGGCACGACACTGCGAGGTGGGCGACCACTGTGCTGATGTGGACTGCTCGGCGTGCGGGCTTGGGGGAGGCGCAGAGCGGCTGAGCGCGGCAGTTGCGGTCGCACATGGCTGCCGGGCCCTCGCCTCGGCTCGACCGAAGGACTAGGCACCTGGGTGTGTCGATCTGGTACATGGACTACCCTTGGTACATGTCCATGAAGCGCACGAACGTTTACGCCGACCCCGAAGACCTGGCGATCATCAAGGAGGCCGCGAAGCGCCGGGGGATAAGCGAGGCCGAGATCATCCGCCAGGGCATCCACCTCGCGGCCATGGCGAACAGGGTCTGGGACGAGCCGCTGTTCTCGCGCACCTTCGAGGGGTCGGGGCGCACGCCCTCCAGGTCGGAGGTCCGTGACACGGTCGCCGACGCCGTCCGTCGTGAGACCGGTCCGGATTCCGGAACCGCCGCGTGATCATCGTCATCGCCGACACGTCCGGCCTCCTGGCGGCCCTGGACTCGGCTCACCCGGAACACCGGGCGGCGAACGAGGCCATCATGGCGGCCGGCCTCCTGGTCATGTCCCCGCTGCTGCTGGCCGAGCTGGATCACGTCGCCACGCGTGAGCTGGGCAGGGCGGCCGCCCTCGGTGCGGTCGACGACCTCCGGCGCTGGATGGGCCGGGGGCGTGTCGTCATGCCGGAGATCACGGAGGACCACCTGGGCGCCGCCCAGTCCGTCCGTGTCCGCTACCGTGCGCTGGACCTCGACCTCGCCGACGCGGTCAACGTGGCGCTAGCCGCCGACTACGACACGGACGCGATCCTCACCCTCGACCGACGTGACTTCCGGGCCGTACGCCCCTTGGGCCACCACAAGGCATTCCGGGTATTCCCCGACGATCTCCCGCTCTGACCCAGGATCCTCCGCAGCCAAGCACCCCCTTCCGCAAGGGACATGCGGCCTCCCGTGACGAGTGCTCGGTGAAAGCGCGGATCGGTGCCGTGCAGCGGGGTGAGCGGCCTGGCGCATCAAGGAGCTCGTGTTCTCTGTACGCCCGATGATTCGGGTGCGGCAACGCCTGTGAAACGCGGCAACGGCGCCCCAACGAGCGAGCAGCCCCAGGCCGATGGCCTGGGGCTCGAAGAAGAGCGGGTGACGAGAATCGAACTCGCGCTCTCAGCTTGGGAAGCGACGGCGCTTGGGCGGGTCTGAGGCTGTGACCTGCGGTTTCGCTGGATACTGCCTGCGGACCAGTTGCCGGGAAACACCTTTACGAACCGCGGTTCTCCGTCCCTACGGGCACGCGGAGAGCACGCGGCCATCGTGGTCAGAGGGGTGAGGGGTCGAAGCCTTCGAGGTTCGGCTGTGAGCGGGTAGAGCGGCATACCTTCTATGTGTAGTTTGCGAGCGCGCATGGAGTGACCCGAGCCCGAATCGGTGGGCTTGATACTGGAACGGTGACCCATCTTGTTTCCGCCTACCACGCCGCCCTTCAAGGGCAGTGGGACAGACTCATCGGCTTGCCTGAAAGCTCATGGCTTGACGTAAAGAGCGGCATTTACCCCCTTGATGCCGATATTTCCATCGCCGAGCTATGCAAGGACGTCGCTGCGATGGCCAATAGTGACGGGGGCCTGCTGCTGGTTGGTCTACGGACCGAGCTGGTAAGCGGGCGCGAAGTCATCAGTGAGCTCAAACCGGTGCCTCAGGGACGCGTCGACCCCGGCCGCTATCGCAAGATCATCAATGAGCGTGTGCTGCCTCCTGTGCGGGACTTTCGTGCGGAATGGGTGGCCTGTGGTGAAGACAACGGAGTCCTTGTCCTCTATATACCTAGGCAATTGTCCGCCCATCAGCCCTTCGTGGTGCCCGCTGCAGACCCAAAGCGCCGCTTGGGTGTCGCTGTTCCAGTTCGGTCGGGCGACGATACATCGTGGATCACGCCGGCTGACTTGCAGCGATTGCTATCTCTTGGGTGGTCAGCGGATGGAGGGCTGTCTGAATTCCGACTGGCCGACCTTGCTGATCGAGCTACCGCCAAGCGCCTGCTGCGAGTGGTTCCGCTTGACGCTGTATGGCTCAAGCACCTGCGAGCAGGCGGCCCATTCCATCGGATCCCCAAGGTCGTCAGCGATGGCGTTCATGAGGCACAGGAGGCTTTGGACGGTGAGGTGCTCCGCTTTCGGAATCCTGACTTGATTGCTTCTACCGAAGATCTCAAGACTTCGGTACGTGAATTGAGCAACGTATTCGGTGGACTGCACGCACCCCTGGAGGGCCCCCTTACTTACTTTGAGGTACCGCCGGAGTGGAAGGGGAAATACCCAGAACGTTTCTATGGAGCTCTGAAACAGATTTCGGACGCGGCAGCCGCAGCACTTGAGGCGCACCAGGGCTGGGTGAACAAGCTGAATGAGCGTGGCTTCCTCGCTTGACGACTGAGCGGTGATCGAAATCGCGAGAGCAATGAGTTCTGCGTTCTCGGCCGCGCGATGACCAGACCCGGTCCGGAGCCGGGACCTCGCCCGGTTGGGCGAACGCCAGCTGGCTCGAGCGCCGCACGCATCGCACCAGCCGGCCGATCAGGCAGATCTGGATCAGCCTTGTTCCCCAGATCCTCCGGTGAGTGGCGGGTCATCGGCTATGGCGGAAGCGCTCAGAGGGGCACGATTGCGCAGTCGGCTGTGCAATCGTCTTGAAAGCGAGACCCTGCTATCGCCATTTGGCTCGTGACCGCTCGGCTATCCTTCGTGCACCGGAAGCATTCATTCGCATCCGCGCGAATTCGATGCTTACGTCAAAGTGCTGGGCAACTTCAGCGTCGGAGCGGTTCTTGAGGGCGGCCTTGATCGCAGCTGTTTTGGGAATGAGTAGTTCACCGGAAAGATGAACTGCCTCATTCTCTTGGGCCTTCATCGACGGATCCAAATTGCGACACCCGCCATCGCTGAACAGGGTCTCCGTGAACTCATGCTCCAAGAGGAGATGCGACATCTCGTGGGCGATGTTTGACCGGTGTCGCTGGGGAGTGTGTGAGGAGTTCACCACGATGAAGCGGGCGGTCCCCAGCGGGACCAAGGCGGCGGACCATTTACCGTCGCCAGCGGTGAGATGATTCACCGCTGCTTCGGAGCAGCCGTTGGCGGAGAGTTCGTCCATGTTGTAAACAGGAATGCCCCACTCATCGGTCAGGCGTTTCAGGTCAAGGCGAGACAGGGGGTCGCAGTCAATTCCCTTGCGCTCCTCGATCGCAAGGCCCTCGAGTGCCTTTTTGGTCCACCGCGATCCCATGCTCACTCCATAGCAGCTTTTCGCTCCGAGATGAATCGACGCATTGCTGCCCCGATCACTTCTTCCAGGTACCGAACATCGTCCTCCCCTAGGTCCCTGCGGGACCGAAGGAGGGGGGCGAGCTGTGCCAGAAGTTCCGGCTCTTCCGCTGAGTGGACGTCGGCGCCGTCGCCGGATTCGTCCACCATGAAGCTCTCCGCTGGAAGTGACAGCCACTGCACGAGCGCGGCGAAGGCGTCCACGTCTGGCCGGTGACCGTTGGCCAGACGGCTCATGGTCGAAGGGCTCACGCCGACCTGCCCCGCCAACTGTCGCCACGAGAGCCCTCTCGTGGTTCGCGCGGCGTCGAGGGCCGCGTACAGGGCGGCCACGTTCACGCGTGTCCTGGCCATCGTCCGCCTCCTTAGCAGTGTCGGTTGCTGTGCTCCCCCCTTTGTATCAGTGTTCGACTTCTCAAACACGCCGTGCTAGCGTGATCATGAGTGTTCGACATCTCAAACGGTGCGACGAACTCGGTTCAGCCATGCCGTCAGAGGGCGGCAGCGACCCCAGCAGAAAGGCAAGAGCGCAATGAGCACAGCCACAGGCCCCGAGGCCGGCCAGGACGAGCGCCAGCCCAAGACGGTCACGATCACCGTCAACAACCAGCCCGTGAACATGCCTGGTCGTGAGTTCGTCGGCCTGGAGGTCAAGCAGGCGGCAATCGCCCAAGGCGTGCCGATCGACCTTGGTTTCCAGCTCTCGATCAGGCACGGGAACGGCCGCTACGAGGTTGTCGATGACGACGAGGCGGTCCGGGTTCACCCCAACCAGGAGTTCCTGGCCGTGCCCCCGGACGACAACTCGTGAACGCCATCGCTTCGGTGATCACCGAAGCTGTCGAAGCCGTCCGGGTCCAGTTCGCCGATCATCGCGTCGACGTGGCTCCGGACGGCGCCGGCGGCGTCTTCATCACCATCCAGGACGTTTCGGTCGGTCACGCCTACGTTCCCCAAACCACCTGGCTGGGGTTTCACATCAGTGCCGCATACCCGGACGCTGACGTCTATCCGCACTACGTCGGACTGCTCACTCGAGTCGACGGCCAACGCCACGGGCCGGCGATCCAGGCTCCCGGCTGGCGCGGCCAGCCAGCACTGCAGATCTCCCGTCGCTCCAACCATCGTGACGCGGCCGTTGACAGCGCGGCGCTCAAGGCAGGGAGGATCCGCCGATGGCTGGCCGATCAGTGAACCCGCCTGCCGAAGGCTGGAGCCTGACCCTGCCCAGACAGCTCTGGGCGGACCTGTCCGTTCACCTTTTCGAGGCCGGTGGCGGGGCTGTGCTGCTGGCAACCGAGACCGAAGGGCCGCGCGGTCCGCGCCTGCTCGCCTACGAGATGATCCCGGCTGCCAACGGCATCGACTACATCCCAGGAGAGTACGGTCACCGGGCCTTGGCTCCGTCGTTCGTCCGGGACGCAGCCGTCCGTGCCCGGGATGAATCAGCGGTCTACCTTGCTGTGCATGCCCACGGCGGGCTGGAACGAGTTCGCTTCTCCTCGGTGGATCTCGCGAGCCACGAGCGCGGGTACCCAGCTCTCCAGCAGATCACCGGCCAGGCGGTCGGGGGAGTGGTCTTCACTCCGCATGCCGCAGCAGGGGACATCTGGCAACCTGACGGCAGCCGGGTGCCCTTGGCCGAGACCGTCATCCCCGGGGCCAACCTGATCCGCCTGCGGCCCATGCCAGCTACCGCTGCGCGGGCCGGAGCAGAGCACGAACGACAAGCGCGGCTTCTCGGCGATGCGGGCCAAGAGGCCCTCAGCCGGCTCCGAGTGGCGGTCGTCGGCCTAGGAGGAGTGGGCAGCATTCTCATAGAGGAGCTCGCCCGGCTTGGTGTCGGCACACTTGTCCTCATCGACGACGACAAGGTGGAAGCTACCAACCTCTCTCGTCTCGTCGCTGCTGAGTCGGACGATGTCGGCCAACTCAAGGGCGACCTTGCTGCTCGGAACGCGGCGCGCGCCAACGCCAAGGTCCGCCTGATCTCCATGTCCACTCGCGTGGAGAATCCCGCGGCACTCAAAGAACTGGCACGCAGCGACTGGATCTTCCTTGCCGCGGACAGCGCGTCCGCCCGGCACTGGGTGAACGCCACCGTGCAGCGATACCTCATCCCAGGGGTTCAGGTTGGAGTCAAGGTACCCGTTGATTCCGTCGGCCGCATCGGGCAGATCCACACCGCCACCCGGATCATGCTCCCCGGCGACGGTTGCCTGTGGTGCAACCGGCTCATTGACCGCACCCAACTCGCGATCGACATGCAACCCGAAGGGGAACGGGAGGCTGCTCACTACATACCCGACGTTCCGGCTCCCAGTGTGATCACGTTGAACACACTGGCGGCTGCAGAGGCGCTCAACTACTTCATGCTCGCCGTCGCTGGGCTTCACGACGACGATCACGACCGCGCCGCCGTGGTTCACCGTCCTCGGACTCGCCAGCGGGACCTTCAGGAACCCCGCCAGGACCCGGACTGTCGATGGTGCACATCCGCAGGACAACTGGGCCGGGCGGGTGGGGAGTCGCTGTGACACCACCTGGCGCTCACAGGGCCAAGTGGTGCACCGAGAAAGGGGCTGACAAGTCCCGATGAACGGGTGAGGCGCGCATCAGCTCTGCACGCCTCACCCGTTGCCACAGTGGGCTGATGACGGAGCGCTGCTGGCCTCAGCCCCGGCGACCGCCTGCGGGCTGGTGGGCGTCACCCCTGTCTGCCTTGGACGCTCTACTCAGGCTTGGCCAATGCGAGCAGCGACTCCCATGATCCCCTGGCGTCCTTGATGATCTTCTCCGTGGCGAAGAGGTATCGCCACGTACCGAACTCGCCGTAGTCCCGGACAAACCGCGCCCAATCCTCAGCGGCCTTCCGCTTGTCCAGCACTTCGGGATCGTTCGCCCGGTCGTTGGCCTTCCCCTCCACGACCCAATGGGTGCCCGCAGTGTCGAGGACGATGAAGTCCGGGTAGTACTTCTTCCCGTTGTCCCGCTCTATCCAGATGGGGCCCGGGTCGTAGTTGCGCAGCCACCACTGAACGCTTGGACTTGCGTCGAACAAGTGTGCAAGGGTGTACTCGGTGCTGCCTGCATCGAAGGAAGCAACAGGTTCGACCGAGTGCTCCCAACCCTCGTACCAGAGGTCCTTACGGAAGTTGGACCACTTGCTGACGACGTTCGAGGGCATGGGCGGCGGCGGAACGGTTGGAACGTCAACCAGCCGGAAAGCGTAGGTGGGCTGGAGCTTGCGGGTGTCGTAGGCGGTCTTGACCAGCTTGCCGAGGGCAGAGGCGGCCTGGGTGGCACGCAGTTCGCCCCACTCGTGCTCCTGGTCCTCCGCTGTGACACCAGCTCCCTTGAGGAACTCACGAACAACCCGTTCGGCTGCGCGGGACTCGGCGAGCGTCTCTTCCACGTAGCCGCTGCTCCAGATGCGCTCAAAGAGATCGTTACGCAGCTCGGAGATCGAGATGTGTTTCTGGGTGGCGTCAACGGACTCGGCTGCGGTGACCTGCATATCCACGCTGCTGTCCAGGCCACGTTGGGCGTCTACGGCCTGTCGGACCAACGGAATCTTGAACTCGTGCCTGTACGCAGCACCTTCGGACTGTGCGGCCGCGTTGTCGATGTAGCTGAAGGAGAAGCGAACCGGGAGGATCTCGCGTTCGCGCCTGGGGAAACGGATGTCAGGTGCACCGGGAACCTTGGCGCGAAGCGTGGCGACGGCCTTCCTGTCGCGTTCACCTTGCGCGAGCGCAGTGTCCATCGACTCGAACTGCATCAGCGTGGAGCCGTCCACCAAGTCGTCGCCAATGACACGCGGGCGAGAGGTGAAGGTCAGCATCTGCTGATGGTCGGCTTCGCTCGGCTGGTCTGGAACGGGGATTGGCTGCGGCCGACCCTCGTCCAAGCCGCCGCCGGCTGCGGGCAGGACATGCTGCAGCAGTGCGTCCTTGTTCGCCAGCAGTTGCCGGTAGGACTCATGGGCTACGAGGTCGACGGTGTCGACCATGGGAGTACCGACCCGCCGTCCGTAGGGAAGCCGCAGCCCTCGGCCCAGGACCTGCTCTGTCAGAGTCTCCGATGCGAGCGCTCGCAGACCAACGATGACCCCGATGTTCTTGACATCCCAGCCCTCCTTCAACTTGTTCACCGACACCACGACACGCACCGGTGAATCGGGTTCTTCTACCGCGGCCAGGGCGCGCAGCGCAGCGTCGCTCGACTGCGAAGTGATGGTGAGGACCTGGCCCTCGTCGGGGAACATGTCGTCCGCTGTGAGTCGATCCGCGACACGTTCGGCGTCAGAGATGTCGCGGCATACGACGAACAGGACAGGGTGCACTGGGGTCTTGTTCTGGGTCTCCGCCCACGCGGTCCAAGCGGCGTCCTTTATCCGCAGTAGGTGGCACGCATCGGCAAGTACCGTGCTCTCGTCCTTCCGCCCGTCCGGGCGATAGACGATCACAGGGATCTTCACGAAGCCGTCGGCGATGGCTTCCGCAAGGGAGTACTGGAAGATCGGCTTAACGCCAGACGCGGGCGTTGCGGTCAGACCGACGACGGCTCGTGCTCCAAGATCGTCGATGGCCTGGTTGAACGACTTGGCCTTTGAGCTGTAGACGTGGTGCTCGTCTGCGATAACGACGAGGTCGTCCACCTGCTGAAGGTGCTGATAGAGACCAGTTCCGATGAACTCGTCCTGTGCCCGGACCCGCCTGGACGTCTTGTCGCTGGGTCGGATCAACTGCTGGACGTTGAAGACGAACAGCTTCGTAACGGTGTCGTCGTGCAGGGCATCGCCTACCTGACCTCGGGAGAAGTTCTCCGAGGTGATCACCAACGGCTCGACGTCAGCACCGCTGACGAACTTCGCGTGCCCAGGGGTGAAGTTGGCGATCGTCTTCTCCTGGATGGTGGTTCCAGGAGTGACGACGAGGATGTTCCGAACTCCCTGTGCGGCCAGATAATCCACCAAGCCGGCCAGGATGTAGGTCTTGCCGACGCCCGTCGCCAGATCGCACACCACTTCACGGCCGTCCCCGTCCACGATCGCTTCGGCAACCGCACGGATGGCCGACGCGTTGGGTGCCCTGAGGTCCAGCCTTGCCGCGATGTCATCCACAAGCGAGGCGTCGTAGTCGATCCACGTCATCGCACGGCCTTCCCGCGGCGCACCAGATCGCGCGGAGCCTTCAGGACCTTGGACCCTCGGCTCAGCTCTGCTACGAGACTTTCAGCTTCGGGCGTGACGCCCCTGCCAACGATCACTGCTCGTTCCCCCTCGTCCAAATGCCCGATAACACCACGGGCCACGACCTCGTCCACGACACCGTCAACGACGGCCAGCCGTGCACGTCCCTTTGTGCCGCAGAACGGCCCCCTGTTGACGTCATCGGGCCGGAAGCCCAGCTGGGCCGCCACCACAGCGGCGAAGTCCTCGCCCTTGACCCAATCGGCAAGAAAGACCCGGCCGCCGACGATTTCGAACGCGGACGGGGAGGTCTTGAGGCTCCTGAAGCCGCCGCCGCCTTCCCATCCGACGGTCTTGGTGATGCCCCCCGGGTCATCGCCGGCGACGACCTTCTCCAAGCGGGGCTGGGTGAAGGTCTCCGCCGTCTCCTCAAGGATCTCGGCAGTGACCCAGCGGCGTCCCATCTTGTGCGCTACAGCAGCGGTGGTGCCGGACCCGGCGAACACGTCGACGACGATGTCGCCCGGGTCGCTGGCGATCTGAATCACGCGCTTCAGAAGCGCCTCAGGCTTCGGGGTCGAGAAGATCCGTGACCGGTCGAAGAGCTTGGTTACCTCGGCCTTCGCCTGTCGGTTGTCGCCGACCTCGTCATGGGTCCAGAAGGTGGTGGGTACGAGGCCACCCAGCTCCGACTGGAACCGCTTCCGGAACGGGAAGGTGCGCCCGGTCTTCCCCCACCAGAGCCGGTTGTCCTCGCGCAGGCTCTCGAATGTCTCTCTCGAACAGGACCACCAGCGGTTCCCCCGTGGGGAGAACACGTCCCCGTGCGGACCGACCACCTCGTAGCGTCCGTCCTCGTACGCGTGGGAGGCCGTGAGGTCGGACCTACGCCAAGGGCCGCGGGGGTCGTTGTCCGGGTTCCAGAACTCCTGGTCGCTCAACTCGGTGCGATCGATCTTGTTGAATACAAGATCGCTCTTGGAGCGGGCGTAGACGAGGAGGTAGTCATGCACTGATGAGAGGTGCTGGGCTGAGTTGTTGCGGGCGTGGATCTTCTGCCAGACAACAGTTCCGACGAAGTTGCCCCGCCCGAAGACCTCGTCCATGAGGACCCGGCAGTACGCCATCTCGGCATCGTCCAGATGCACCCAGACCGATCCTCCGGGGGCCAGGAGGTCACGGATGAGCAGAAGTCGGTCGCGCATCATGGTGAGCCATACGGAGTGCTCGAGCGCGTCGTCGTAGTGCTGGAACGCCTGCCCGGTGTTGAACGGCGGATCGATGTAGACGAGCTTCACCTTGCCGCAGTACTCATCGCGGTACTCGGGGTTGCGAACCAGAGCATGGAGGGCGTCGTAACTGTCGCCATGAATGAGGAGGTTGTCCGCCGCTGTTCCGGTGACGGTGCCGGTCTTGCCGGACTCCCACAGGAGACGGATTTCAGTGACCCGCGGATCTTGCCGTGAAACCCATTCGTATCCGCCGTCCGCCGTGTTCCGCAGGGCCTCACCCCTGCCGACCCACGACAGAGTCAGGCGCCCACTCGTCACCTGCGACCACTCCCTTGTACCTCGATCGGTCCGATGTCTCAGACCCGGACACCACCACTCACAGCAACGGTACCGGCCGCCGCCGACAGCGACCGAGGGTCGCGCGAGGGCGGTGCTGCTTCTCGGCGAGCAGGCATGGCTTTAGGGAGGCGGTGTGCGGTGCCTCACAGCCTGGCAGCTGTGCTGCGGTGCCCGGCTTCTGGGCACAGCCTCAGGTGAGGCAAGGCGACCGTGACGTGAGCAGCGCTGGGAGAAAGCGTGGCGCATCGCGCCACGACGTCCGGAAACCGATGGCGCTGGGACAGGCGGAGTGGTGCGGGCCAGGGATCCGACGTCGGTAACCTGTAGCTCATGTCTACTGCCCCGGTTCGCGTTCGTTTCGCCCCGTCTCCGACCGGCATGTTTCATGTCGGCGGTGCGCGGTCCGCTCTCTACAACTGGGCGGTGGCGCGACAGTCCGGGGGCACGTTCGTTCTGCGGATCGAGGACACGGACGCGGCCCGGAACAAGCCGGAGTGGATCGACGGGATCATCAGCGCGCTCGCGGCCATCGGGATCCACGGTGAGGACCCTGCCTTCGAGGGCCCGTACTTCCAGTCGCACAACGCCGACCGGCACCGTGAGGCGGCCCAGCAGCTGTTCATGGCCGGCCGGGCGTACTACTGCGACTGCACCCGGGAGCAGCTGAAGGAGCGCACCGGGTCGGAGCACCTCGGGTACGACGGGTTCTGCCGGGACCGGGGGCTGGCCTTCGAGGAGGGCCGGGCGCTGCGGTTCCGGACGCCGGACGAGGGCGAGACCGTGGTGGTCGACCTGGTCCGCGGGGAGCCGGCGTTCCCGAACAGCGCGATCGAGGACTTCGTGATCGCCCGCGGCGACGGCTCGCCGGTCTTCCTGATCGCCAACGTGGTCGACGACATGGACGAGGGGATCACCCAGGTCATTCGTGGTGAGGAGCACCTCTCGAATACGCCGAAGCAGCAGCTGCTGTGGGAGGCGCTCGGCGCGAAGCCGCCGGTGTGGGCGCACCTGCCGGTGATCGTGAACGAGAAGCGGCAGAAGCTGTCCAAGCGCCGTGACAAGGTCGCGCTTGAGGACTACCTGGCCGAGGGCTTCCTGCCCGAGGCGATGGTGAACTACCTGATGCTGCTGGGCTGGGGCCCGGGCGGCGACCGGGAGATCATGCCGTACGAGGAGCTGGAGCGGCTCTTCCGCGTCGAGGATGTCAACACCGCGCCGGCGTTCTTCGACGTGAAGAAGCTGACGGCGTTCAACGGCGACTACATCCGCGCCCTGTCGCCTGAGCAGTTCGCCGCGGCCTGGGCCCCGTGGCTGGTCGCCCCGTACGCCCCGTGGGCGCCGGAGGCGTTCGACAAGGACGTGTTCGAGGCGGTGGCGCCGCTGGCCCAGACCCGTCTGGCGCTGCTGTCCGAGATCACCAGCTACGTGGACTTCCTCTTCCTTGACGAGCCGGTGGAGGACGAGGCGTCGTGGAACAAGGCGATGAAGGCCGGCGCCGACGCCCTCCTCGCCGACGCCCGTGCCGAGCTGGCCGCCGTGGCGGACTGGAAGGCGGACGACCTGAAGGCCGTCGTGCTGGCCGTGGGTGAGAAACACGGGATGAAGCTGGGGAAGGCGCAGGCCCCCGTGCGGGTCGCGGTCACCGGCCGGACCATCGGGCTGCCGCTGTTCGAGTCGATGGAGCTGCTCGGCCGGGACCGGGTGCTGGCCCGCCTGGACGCGGCGGCCGGGAAGCTGGCCGCCGCCCAGGCGTAGTCCGAGGACGTCAGGCGACCTTCGCGAGGAGGTCGCCCCAGGCGTTGCCGAAGTAGTTCAGGTCGAAGCGGGCCAGGGCCTCGTGTGCGGCCTTGGTCTCGCCGTCCTGCACGGCGGCTCTCGCCCGGATCTGTGCGGCCAGGCGGCCGAGGTCGGGTGCGGGCTGGCCGGTCAAGGAGGCGAGGTCGCCGAGGCCGGCCACCGGGCGGATCAGGCAGGGCAGGCCGAGCAGGAGTGCTTCGGCGGCGCAGCGGCTCCAGCCCTCCCGCATGCGGGGAACGAAGACGCCGACGTCACAGGCGCGGAGGAGCCGCAGGTACTGCTCCCGATCCACGTCGTGGTGCGCGCCGTCGAAGCCGATGGTGTTGCTGCCGCTGGTGATCACGCGCAGCCCGGGAGCGTCGGCCAGAGCTGCCGCGACCTCCTCGACTCCCTTCCAGTGCACCGCCTTGCCGGCATAGACGCCGATCACGTCGTGGGTCAGCCCGAAGGCGGCGCGGCACTCGCCACGGTCGTAGCCGCGAGCTCTCTCGAGCTCGGCCATGTCGAAGGCGTTGTAGATCACCCGGACATTGCTGACGCCGTGGGTTCGGAGGAAGTCCGCCCAGTACGGCGCGACGCACACGACGGCGGCGCACTGCGGGAGGATCTGGAACAGCCGCTGCCAGAGCATCGCCTCGAACGGGGCGGAGTCGTGTTGCAGGGGCTCGTAGTGGTGGAGGACGAAGATCGTGCGGGCCCGCATTTCGGGGGTGAAGAGCAGCAGGCTCAGGTCGTCCCAGACGAAGACCCCGGAGGCGTCGGACAGGGAGCGGACGGTTGGTGCGAGGCGGGCGAGGTGGCGGAGCTTGCGCCAGCGCCTTACCCGGTAGGTGCGCTTGTGGTCCGGGACCGTGCGCCACTCGACGTCATCAGCGGTGGCCTCGTGGAGCATCCGGAGGTAGACCCGGCCGCCGGTCCGGCCGATCGGTTCCATCGAGTGGACGACCCGTTTCACGATGCGCCTCCTGTTGGCTTCGGGCGTACTCGGCGTGGAGCAGTGCGTTCATGGCCGCCAGGTGAGGGTTGAGGTCGCGGGCGGCAGCGGCGAGGGGGAGGTGGAAGTCCTCCAGGGTTCGGAGGAACCGGTCGCGGCGGCCGGTGTTCGGGGAGGCGGCCAGGTCCCGGAGGTTGTGGAGACGGTCGGCGAGGCGGACGAGGAGGTCCTCCGGGGGCAGCGCTTCCTGCTTGGCACGCCAGCGGGTTTCGTCTCCGTCAGCCTTGGCCCGTCGCTCCAGACGGTGGTCGGCGGTCAGTGCCCGGAGCCGTGCGGTGAACGGTGCACCGAGGCGGCGGGTGAGTTCTTCCTGTGCGTTCGGGGCAATCTCCAGGGCGTCGTGGAGGAGTGCGAGGAGGAGGGTTTCGGGGTGGGTGACGCGGATCTCCTTCCTGAGGATCGTGACGACAGCCAGCGGGTGTTCCAGGTAGGGAGTGCCCTGGTCACGGGTGTGCCCGCGGTAGGTCGTGAGGGCGAGGTCGCCGGCGATGCGGGCGCGAGCCCGTGCGTCCGTGTCCCAGGTGGTGCAGCCGAGTGCGGTCAGGACCTGGTGCAGGTGGAGGGAGCTCATCCGTTGCTCCTCGCGGAGAGAAGGGCCGAGGTGCGGGGGTCGGGGAGGTGGTCGGCGATGAGCAGCGTGTCTCCGACCGCGACGGCGTCCAGGCCGAGGTCCGCCGCGGCGGACACGGCCTGCTCGGCGGTTCGGAGGATCGGGGCGCCCTTGCGGTTGAAGGAGGTGTTCAGGAGCAGAGGCAGCCCGGTGCGCCGGTGGAACTGTTCGAGGAGTCCGCGCAGGCCCTGATGGTCGGCGGCGACGGTCTGGGCGCGGGCGGTGCCGTCGTGGTGGGTGATCGCGGCGACGCGGGACGCTTTGCAGCGGCGGACGGTGACGACGCGGTTCATGAAGGGGTCGCTGGCTGACATGAACCATTCGGTGGCGTGCTCGGCGAGGACGGCCGGGGCGAAGGGGCGGTAGGCGGCCCGCTTCTTGATGGTGTTGAGGCGGTCCCGTGTAGCGGTGTCGCCGGGGTGGGCGAGGATCGAGCGATGGCCGAGGGCCCTGGGCCCGAACTCGAGCTGCCCCTGCACCCAGCCGACGATGCGGTGCTCCGAGAGCAGCGCGGCCACCGTGGGGGCCAGGTCCGGGCCGAGGCCGGTCAGCGCCCGGTAGCCGGGCGGCGCTGCTTTGGCGGGCAGTGGGCCCGGGGGCGGGCCCCAGGCCGCGTCGGTTGGTGAGGGGAGGCGTTTGCGTCCGAGTTGGTAGTGCCAGCCGTAGAGCGCGGCGCCCACGGCGGTGCCGGCGTCGTGCGGCGCGGGTGCCACGAAGAGGGTGTCGAAGCCGCTGTCGGCGGCCAGCTGGCCGTTGAGGTGGGAGTTCAGTGCGCATCCGCCTGAGAACACCAGCGCGGAGGCCCTCGTGAGCCTGCGCAGGTGGCGGGCGATGTGGACGACCGACTCGGCGAAGACCTGCTGGACGGCTGCGGCCAGGTCGGCCCGCTCGTGGTCCGGGTGCTCCGTGACGTTGTCGGCGGTCCACGCGCGACCGCCGAGCAGCAGCGGGGTGCCGTTGTCTGCGGACCCCCAGGGGTGGACGATGCGGATCTCGCCGTCGTCGCCGAGTCCGACGAGTTCGCGGACCTGCGGCCCGTAGCGCTCGGGATCGCCGAAGGCCGCCAGCGCCATCATGCTGCCTTCCGGCTCGTCGCCGGGCGGGATCACCCGCCGGGCGAGGTTCCGGTAGAAGTGGCCGAGGGAGGAGTGGACGCGCCGGGGCCCGGCGGGGCCGGGGAGGACGGCCGGCATCCCTTGGTGGATGCGGTCGATGGCATCGGGCCGCAGGTCGTAGCCGGTGATGCGTTCACGGCCGGGTCCGAAGTCGGAGCCGAGGGAGGAACCACCGGCGTCGATGACGAGTCCGGCGGCGTGCTCGTGTTCGGAGAGCAGGTAGCCGGACAGCACGTGGGCGGTGTGGTGGGACATGAGCCGGAGGTGTTCGCCGAGCGGGGAGGGCAGGAGGGCGGCGAGTTCGTCGCGTTCCTCGGCCAGCCACCAGCCGGCGGCCGGGTTGGGGCGCATGGAGGCGGCCCAGACGGCGTCGATGTCCTGCGGTTCGAGGCCGGCGGCGTCCAGGCACCACTGGAGGGCGCGGGCCGGGGAGGTCAGGGTGCCCTTGCGGGAGGGGTGGTTGTGCTTGACGCCGCTCCAGCGTTCCTCTTCGGCCGCGTAGAGGCGGCCGTCGACGACCAGAGCGGCGCTGGTGTCGTGGTGGAAGTTCAGTCCGAGCACTGCGGGCATGGCTGTGTGCCTCCAGCCCGGATCAGGCGGTGAGAGCGGGCGCGGGGACGACCGCGGCGCCGGAGTCGGTGTATTCGTGGCAGCGCAGGCAGAAGCGGAAGTGGTGGGCGCGCGGGGCGAACACCTTGGTTGCGAAGTCCTCGTCCCAGACGCTGAATTCGCTGTCGTCCTTCGCCATGGCGTTGAAGCAGCGGTAGCAGGAGCCGTCCATCTCGATCATCAGGTGCTGGTCGAGGTAGCGGTCGCACAGGCCGCGCAGCTCGTTCGCCGGCTGGCCGACATCGACGTGGTGGACGTGGTTGGTGACGTGGATGGCTCCGGTCTTCTCGCACAGTGCGGCAAGCTGGGAGAGGCGGGCCGGGCTGATGCCTTCCAGCACGCTGTTGAGGACCACCGTCTTGCCCGCTTCTCGCAGGCGGGGCACGACGTCATGCACTTCGTCGTAGTTCTCGTGCTCGTCGTCGCAGCCGATGAGGACTTGGTCGTACGAGCGGAGGGTGGCCTCCATGATCCGCCGGTTGCGGGCCAGGGTGATGGCGTTCGTGCCCAGGACCATGACCTTGTCCGGCAGGCGGGTGCGGGCCGCGTCGCTGAGCGCCGGGAAGTCCCGGTGGACGGTGGGCTCGCCGCCGTTGATGTGCAGTTGCCGGAACGGGATCGTCTCCAGGCGGGACAGGACGGTCGAGAACAGCTCCATGGGCATGTTTTCGCCCTGGGCGCCGTCGGCGAAGATGCAGAAGTCGCAGGACCGGTTGCACTTCGTCGTGATCTTGATCTTCGCAGTCTTGAGAGTGCGGGGTAGGGGCGCATGCGCGGGCATGGCTGAACTCCTTGCGTCAGGGACGGAGGTCGGAGGCGGGGAAGCTGAGGAAGTCCTGGACGGTGGATCTCTCGCGGTGCCAGAGCGCGAGGGTGGCTCGCAGAGTCCCGGCGGTGGTCGGGCCGACGGGGATCAAGGCCGCCATGCGGGCGGCCAGTCGCTGGGCTTCGGCAGCCCCGGCCGCCGCGAGCGCGTGGAGCGTTCGGGCGGCGGCCTGGAGTTCCTTCGCCTCCCGCCGGATCAGGTAGCCGGTCTCCACACCGGGCGGCGGGGCCAGGTAGTAGAGCCAGCGGGCGACGCGGACGCGGAGCATCCCCGCGGTCATCACCCAGTCGGTACCGGCACGCCCTGCCCCGGGGAGCGCGGCAAGACCGCCGTCGGGAACGCGGCGCATCACAGCCTCCAGGGCGACGTGGGCCGTGCGCAGCAGATGGCGAGCGCTGCGGTGCAGGGCTTCGGGCCGGTCCTCGGCGTGCCGGAGGACCAGGTCGGCGTAACCGTCGAGCCCCGACGGACGCCACTGCGTGAGGGCGGCCGTCTTGCCCGGGCACCTGGTGCGGGTGGCGAGAGCGGCGGCGGCGAACCAGCACGGGGCGAGGTAGTGCCAGGCCACGCAGTGGCGGCGGTACCCGGCAAGATCCTCCACGACGTTGGCGGTGCTGTCCGCCGCGAGCCGGTACCTGCCGCCCAGCCGGCCCTGCAGGATCGCCCGGTAGAACCGCTCGTCGACGTCGCACCACGGTTCCATCCGGGCCCGGGACTTCCAGCGCTGGAGGTCGCGGCTGCTGCCGCTGATCAGCGACCACGTGGCGAGCTCGGGTGCGGAGACCAGCCGCCCGTCCGCCTCGGCGGTGGTGAACGCGAAGCCAGGCGGGTGCTCCAGGAGACGCCGGTGCAAACGCTCCCGGGTGACCGCGGCGGTGTGCGCGGCGGCCAGGCGCTGGTTCCATTCCTCCCAGTCCGCGGGCACGGAGGCCAGGAGCACACGGACGTCGAGGTCGGAGTGCGGGGCCAGCAGGTCGGCCGGCTGCCACTTGTGGGCCAGCATCACCGCACCGACGCCGTGGGCCTCCAGCTCGCGTTCGTACAGCGCGCCGAGACCGGAGTAGAGGGGAGGCGTTTCGACGGCGGTCATGGCTGCTCCCCGGTGGTGGGGCGGGTGCAGGAGGGCGGTGCCGAGTCGGTGGTGAGGATGGGGAGCAGGGGCAGGACGGGAGCGCCTTCGGGACGCTCCATTCGGTCCCAGCGCAGGTCGTAGTCGACGTAGTGGAAGCCCTGCCAGGCGTCGTTCGTGTTGCGGTCGAGCATGGCCTGGAAGAGGTGGGCGAACGCGTCGCCGAGGGTGCCGTCGGCGAGGTGGGGCTTCAGGGGGATATCGCGGTTGTGCAGGATGCAGGGGCGGGCCACCCCGGTCGGGGTGATCTTGATGCGGTTGGCGTCGGAGCAGGTGGCGCAACTCGAGTTGGAGATGAAGCCGATCGAGCCGGCCCAGCCGTCCGGGCGCAGGTACTTGCCGGGGCTGCGGACGCCGAGCTCGTCCCTGCGGACCTCGCCCGCGTCGGCGAACCACTCCTGAAGGCGGTCGCGGACCTCGGCCTCGCTGATGAATTCGCCGTCGAACAGGGCCTGCGCCGGTCCGATGTTCTGCAGCTCGATCAGCCGGACGGCGATCGGCAGCTCCCGGGCGAGCTCGGCCACGGCGAAGGCGTCCTGCAGGTACGAGCGCTGGAGCACGCAGTTGACCTTCACGCGCAGGCCGAGGGAGAGGGCCGCATCGAGGGTCCGACGGGTCACCCGTGGGTCGCCGCCGCCCATGATCTCGGCGGAGCGGGTGGGGTCGAGGCTGTGGAGACTGAGGTTGAGATACGTCAGCCCGGCCCGGTGGAGGCTGTCGACGCTCAGCCCGCGGCGCAGGTTGCCGTGGCTGGTCATGCCGATCGCCGCGTCGGGTCCGAGACCAGTGGAGAGGCCGGCGATCACGTCGAGGATGTCGGCCCGAAGGGTCGGCTCGCCGCCGGAGCAGTGGGCCTTCCTGATGTCCCAGGCGCCAGCTTCGGCGGCGATGGAAGCGTAGTCCGCGGCGGACAGAGGTCGATCCTTGTGCCCGTAGTCCGGCATGCAGCGCGGCTTGCAGAACACGCAGTCCAGGTTGCACAGCGAGTTGAGGGTGAAGGCCAGGTAGGGATGGTTGCGGCCCTTCGCCGCGAACGCGGCGACCAGGTCCTGGCGGAGTGCGGTGGGCATCGGTCAGCCTCCATCGAGGGGTGAGTGGACAGCGGGCAACTCGGCCACGCCGTCGAGCGGCCTGCCCGCGAGATACCGGCGCAGGTTGGCGGTGAAGAAGGCAACCGCCTCGTCCATGTACGTGCGGCTGAGCGTGGAACTCTTCGGCGTGATGACCACACGAGGGTGGTGCCGCAGAGGGTGGCCTTCCGGCAGGGGCCGCGGGTCGAAGACGTCCAGGCCGGCTCCGCGTAGCCGCCCGGTGTCGAGCGCGGAGAGCAGCGCCGACTGGTCGACCGTTGACGCGCGGCCGAGGTTCAGGAACACGGCACCGGCCTTGAAGGCGGAGAAGAGCTCCTCGTCGAAGAAGTCGGTGGTGGAGGCGGTGGCGGGCAGGAGGTCGACGACGACATCGGCGACGGCCACGGCCTGTCGTACGGCCGATGTGTGCACCCACGTGATTCCGTCGGCGTCCGTTTCGGGCAGCGTCCGGCGTACCCCGACGACCCGCATGCCGAAGCAGCTCGCTGCCCGGGCGAGGTGGCCGCCGATGCTGCCGCAGCCGACGATGGTCATCGTCGCGCCCGCCAGGTCGAAGAACTCCCCGGCCAGGTCGTCCTTCCACCAGGCCCGCTCCCGCTGGGCGCGCTGACTCGTGAAGAGGCCGCGGGAGAACCCGAGGACGAGTCCCATGGCGTGCTCGGCCATGGGTCTGCCGTGAAAGCCGTACGAGCGCGTCAGCACCACCCCGGCCGCGTGGGCCTCGGCGACGGGCAGGTGGTCGGTGCCTGCGGCCGGTGACGCGATCCACCTCAGCCGGGGCGCGGCCGGCAGCCACGAGGGATTGAACCGCCAGCCGAAGAACACCTGCGCCTCGGCCAGTTGCTGAGGTACCGCTTCCTCCGCGACAACGCGGAAGTCCACCTCAGGGAAAGCCTCAGCCAGGGTGCGCCTGTGCTCGGCGGACAACCGCCAGAACGCGTGCGGCGATTCCAGGTTGACCAGCACCGCCGGGTGGTTCACCGCGCACCTCCTGCCGATGCGGGAGCGAGCGCCCACGGGGCGAGGCGGCCGATGACGGAGCCGATGCTCGCCTCGTAGTCGTGTCGCGTACGCACCAGCTCCGCCCCGGCGCTCCGGAGCCGTTCGCGCTCTCGCGGCAGGACGGTCAGCGCCCGGTGCAGCGCTGCCGCCAGGGACTTGGGGTCCTCCGGTAGCGCCGTGAACCCGGTCTCGCCCTCGACGACGGTCTCCGCCAGCCCTCCCACGGCAGTCGCTACCACCGGGCACGACCCGGCCGCGAACGCCTCCAGCGGGATACGGCCGAAGGGCTCCTCTCGGGACGGGACGACGACCGCGCGCAGGGCGGGGCTGTGCAGCCAGGCCCGGATCGAGGGCGTGAAGCGCGTGATCAACGTGGCGTCCAGACCGTAGGCGTGGAGGCGCGCGGCCAGGGACGCCTGGTAAGGACTCGGGCGGTGATGGTCACGCTCGCCCGGGGTCACGGCGGCCAGGACCAGGTGCGGAGTATGTACCCCCCGTTCCTTGAGCAGCCGCAGAGCCTCCAGCAGGTCCTCGAAACCCTTCGACGGCACGGCGCGACCCATGGCGAGGAGAAATCCGGCGCGCGCCTTGAAGGGCAGCGGCGGGATGCTCACCGGCCTGGTGGTCTCCTCGCGGATCAGGCCGTTCGGAATACTCACCACGCTTGCTGGTGGGACGGCGCAGGTCTCGACGAGGTGGCTGCGCATGTGGGAGGAGATGGCACCGATCCAGCCACCCCGGGCGACGGCTGCCCGGAGGGAGTCCCGCTCCCAGCGGACCCGGGACGTGTCCTCGGGCCGCACCAGCGCCGTTGTCGACCGGGGCACCAGAAGCAGCTCCACGTCGGAGGACATCGTGCGGGCCAGACCGAGGAGGGGAGCGTCGAGACCGATGAGGAGACAGCGGCTCGCTCGCTCGGCGACCCGGACCGCCGCCTGACCGGCCTGCCGGCACAACTCCACCGAAGCACGGACCGAGTGCTGCGGCGCCTCGACCGCCGGGAGCGTGACGACCTCGGCCTCGGCCTGGCGCAGCATCTGCCGAACCTCACCGGCCCACCGCCCGTCGTGGCCGCCCGCACTCTCCAGAGCGCGTGGGGTCACCACGCAGAGCGAGCCGGGTGGAAGCAGGCGAGCGAGGGCGGTGAGGACCGCTCGGTTGCTGAAGCCGGTGCCGGACTCCGCGCCGTAGAAGCCCTCGTGGAGGGCGACGATGACACGGGGCCGACGGATGCCGGTCTCTCGCGTGGTCACGGGTGGTGGGGCGGTGTGGTCAGTACGCACGGGGTGATGCCTCCTTCGAGGACGGGTTGTGATCGCGCGAGTGGCATGCGGCAGCTGCCTATGGCCGTACCTCGCAGATGTCCGCCCCGAGGGCGCGGAGCTTTCCGGGCAGGTCGGCGTGGCCGCGCTGGAGTTGGTTGACTCCGCCGAGGGTCGTGACCCCACGGGCCACGAGACCGGCGACGAGCAGTGCTGAGCCGGTGCGGATGCTGACCGCCTCGATGCCGGCACCGTGCAAGCGCTGTGGGCCGGTGAGGCGGCACTGCGTCGGGGAGATCGCGTGGATGTCGGCGCCGAGGCGGGCCAGGTGGGGAAGCAGGCTGCCGTGGCGGTCCGGGTTGACGGAGTCGGCGAAGAGGTGGGTTCCCGGAAGCCCGAGCGCCAAGGCCATCAAGGGTGGTTCGAAGTCGGCGTCCAGGCCGCCCGGCGACAGGGAGACGATCGCTCGCAACGGGCGGCCGCTCAGCCGCGTGTTGTCCGCTCGGACGACGAGGGACTCAGCTTCCGCGGCCACCGGGACGCCGACTTCCTCCAAGGCATCGGTCAGGGAACGGACATCGGAGGCCCGCACCCCGTCGATGCGCCCGGACCCGCCGGTCGCGGCCAGGGCACAGGCGAGGACGCCGGCCTCGCTCTTGTCGCCCGGTACGGTCCACCTGACCGGTTCGTTTCCGCCCGTCGGCGGGGGCGTCAGCGAAAGAGTCGTGCCGCCGGAGTGGATCCCCCATCCCGCGGCTTGCAGGGCTTCCAGGACGCTGACCACTTCGGGGGAGAGGTTCGGCTGCCCCAGAGCTAAGGGCCGACGGGTGGCGACCGCCCGCAGCACTGCGGCGAGCGTTGCTCCCCTGGAGCGGAACGGCAGTACATGCGACACCCGGCCAAGCCGGGGCTTCCCCGCCTTGATCAGGTACGCGTCCTCGTCGGCGGTCACCTGGTCACCGAAGGCTTCGTACACCCGCAGGTGCGAGGCGAGTCCCTGGCCTGCGATCGGGCTACCGAGTGGCCAGTGCAGTCGTGCCCGGCCGTATGAGGTCAGCAGCGCGGGTACCAGATGGCCCGAGGCGTGGCCGTCCCCGGTGTTGGGAAGCAGAGGCGTGGCCGTGCCTCGGCGGCTCGGCGCGACCGTGACGACATCCGGGACGCCGACCGGTCCGCCGACATGCCAGCCGGCGCCGTGCAGCAACCCCAGCATGGTCTGGACGTCCGTGCTCGCGGGCACGTTGCTCAACTGAACGGTCTGGTGCAGTGCCGCCGCAGCAGCGATGAGAGCCAAGGCGGCGTTCTTGGACCCGTCGACCTTCACGGTGCCGGACAGGGGAGCGCAAGGTCGGACGGCGATCACCTCAGCAGGTCGGACGGACGCGTGGGCGATCAACGGCTTTCCTCTCGGACGGAACGTGCGGTGAACCCGGACCCACCCACGGGGCTCGTCGAACAGCCCAGGCCGTCGACAACGCCGAACTCGGCCCAGCAGCGCTTGCCGGGTGGCACATGTTCGGCACCCCAGCGATCAGCCAGAGCCGCAACGATGCACAGACCTCGCCCGCTCTCCTCGTCCAGGCCGGGCGACCGCCGTCTCGGCAGGGCGTCGCTGCTGTCGCAGACCTCGATACGCAGCACCGCACCGTCGAGCCGAACGACCACCGACGCCCCGCCCTGGCTGGCGTGGTCCACCGCATTGGCGAGCAGCTCCCCGGCCACCAGCTCGATGTCGTGCAGAGCTTCGGCGGGCAGGCTCAGCTGCCACACCCGCAGCTGCGCCGACAGCCGCCGGCGGGCGTCGACGACGGCCGAGGGCGTACTCGGGACGGAGAGACAGAGTTCCTTCGATGGCACCGGCGGCCTCCTGGTTCGGTGGAGCCACTCCAAGAAACCGGTGGCCACGTGGTGCCTGCGAGTCCGGATGCTGCCGCTGCATGACTTATGCACGTCCTGCATCGCAGCCAAGTGCACCACCAGTACGCTCGGTTGAAGAGGCAGGATCGGCGACGGCGGGAGGAGCCGTGGCACAGATGGCCGACACGCACAGCGAGGCCCGACGGATTGGTGAGGTGATCCGCCGAGCACGGGTTTTACAAGGCCGCTCGCAGGCGGAGGTCGCCCGCGGACTCGGTTACCACCAGTCCAAGGTGAGCCGCCTGGAGAACGGGCGTGGAACCGAGGACGTGCGCGTGCTGCGCGAGGTGGCACAGGTGCTGGGTATCCCGCTGCACAGCCTGGGCCTCACGGGTGTCCCGGAGGCCCGCACCGACGAGCCCGAAACCGAGGACATGCGCCGCCGCACCTTCCTTGCCGCCGCAGGCATGGCCGCCCTGGCCACTCCGATGCCCTCAGCGTCAGCTACGCATCTCGCACTGGTCGACTCGCTGCTTCCGGGCAACCTCCCCGAGAGCAGCGGGCCAGCCGTGGCGCAGACGGACCTGAAGGAACGGGTCACCTCGGTGCGCCGAATGTTCTACACCTGCGACTACGTCCAACTCGTGGCCGCACTACCGGGGTTGGTTGCCGACCTGCGACAGGCCGTCGGCGTCGCACCCAGCTCCGCGGAGCTGTCCGGTCTGCTGGCCACGACGTACCAGACAGCGGTGAGTCTGCTCCTCAAGCAGGGTGAGCACGGCAACGCATGGCTCGCCGTCGGCCGCGCCATGGCCGAGGCCGAGCGCTCCGGGGACCCCGTGGTGCTGGCCTCCAGCGTCCGCGTGCACGCACATGTCCTCGTCCGGGAGAAGCACGCCGCCCAGGCTGTGACGCTCGTCCGGCACACCGCCGACCAGCTCGCAGGCGCCTACGACCAGCGACCGCCCCGGTACCTCGCCGCACTCGGCCTCCTCCTGCTCCGGGGTGCGACCGCCGCCAGCGGCAGAGGAGACCGGTCGGCCACCAAGGACTTCCTGGCGGAGGCGAAGGAAGTCGCCCGGTACGTCAACCTCGATCAGCCGGACTCCTGGGCCAACTTCAGCCCCACGAACGTCGCCCTCCACGAACTCAGCGCCGCAGTGGCGTTCGGCGACGCCGGCATCGCGCTCGAGATCGCCCGCCCGCTCATGCGCCGGCACATCCCCGTACCGGAACGGCGAGCGGCACTGTGGGTCGAGTCCGCCCGCGCCTACAACCAGCAGGGCCGCCTCCCCGACGCCTACCAGGCGCTGCGCATCGCCGAGAGCTGCGCGGAGCAGGACGTACGCCGTCCGGCCGTCCGCGAACTGGTCGCCGACCTGGTCGCCCGGGACCGGCGCCGAGCGCTTCCCGAGCTACACCACTTCAGCCGCCAACTGGGAGTACCTGCGTGAACGAGCAGCCGAAGAAGCCGTTCCTGTATGTCGTCGTCTGTGCGGCAGGCATTGCCGGCGACGTGGGCAAGCTGCTCGCCGCTGCGCAGGATCGGGGCTGGGACGTGGGAGTGGTCGCGACTCCCAACGGTCTCGGCTTCATCGACGCGGCCGCTGTGGAGGAGCAGACCGGCTATCCCGTCCGCTCGGCCTGGCGCTCACCCGGTGATCCGCGACCGCTGCCGCGAGCCGATGCGATCGCGGTCGCTCCGGCCACCTTCAACACGATCAACAAGTGGGCCGCCGGCTTCGCCGACACGCTCGCCCTGGGCATTCTCTGCGAAGCCCAGGGTCTCGGAATCCCCACCGCGGCTCTCCCGTACCTGAACTCGGCGCAGGCCGCGCACCCCGCGTACTCGCGGAGTCTGCGCACGTTGCGGGAGATGGGCGTCCTGATCAGCTCGTACGAGCCGCACCCTCCGAAGAGCGGGGGCGGGGCGGATCGCTTCCGCTGGGAGGAGGCGCTGGAGTTGCTCGGGTCGAAGGCCGCCGTCTGACTGTCCGGGCTACGGACACATGGAGGGTACGCAGCTCCTCGGTCTGGGCAACGAAGAGATTCTGCGGCTTCTCAGGACTCAGAGCTTTCGAAACCTGGCAGTACGAAACGCTGGCGACTCCACCGGATTTCGCCGTGCTGTGAAGCGTAGAAGAGGCACGCAAACATCAGTTCCGTGTTGCTCGCGTGATGGCCGAAGGGAATGTTTTTTTCATTACCTTCATAAAGGGTGAAATTCGCCTCCCGGTCGCTATCGGTAAGCGTTGAGAAGTCGACGTCCAGCAGCTTGCAGATGTACAGGAACTCCTCGGTCTCCTTGCTGTCTCCGGATAGGTGTCGGTGGAGGCGGGCGGAAATATCGAGCATGGCTTGGCCTTTTTCAGTTACCCGGATCAGGCCGTGCGCGTTACCTTCCCGTGAGACCATCCCTGTCAATTCAAGCCTCAAAATTTCTTGCTTCAGGGTGGGGATGCCGATCATGTAACGCTTTGAGGCGCGGGTGTAATTGTCGAAGTACCCTTCTTGGCTGATCTGGTTAAGTATCCACACCGGGTACCCCAGATTGCCGGATGAGGCGAATTTCCTGACGTCTTCTGCTGTGATTCCGCCGAGGGCCACTCGCAACAGTAGGTCTTGATAGATGTCATGCCGAAGCCCATCACGTACTACCGCACGGGCCTGTTCGTCATCTGCAGTAAAGTCTGCCGGGACCCAGAAGATGCGAAGTTTTGCTAGGTGCGGTCGAAGAGGAGAGTTTCTGTAATCGCGGATAATCTCGTCCACGCGTCCGCGGGTGGCTACAGCGTCCCGGGCCACATATACGGTTGCTGACGCCTCATCGTCGGTCAGCAGCGTTCTAATGTCTTTGTCAATTCCGTCCCGGTTATGCATCCAGAGAGTTTGCCCAGATATGGCGCGCGTCCAGTCTCGTGTCAGGTTGCAGGAAAAGTCGAATCGCTTTCGACCGGACTCCTTACAATTGAAGAGTCGCGCATTGGTGGACCCTTCCATGATGTCGAGTGCGGTTTCGGAAAGGAACTTGTGCTCAACTGATTCGGCCATGCGTCCCCCTGAAGCATCTCGAATGCCGGCATCGTGCATGTTAGCAGCCGTGTCTGACACAGTACCGCTCATTGCCCTATTCAGGGGTGGTTATGCCAGGGGGAAACGTGAACCGCTGCGTTCCGAAATTGGTGTCCGCAGAGTTGGGCTCCTTCAGTTGACACCCGCCAGAGTGCGATCAGTGCTGTGGCGACGCCGAGGGGTGGCCCTCCAGCCGTGTTGGTGGGGCGGTTATGAGGCTGCGGCGGACGCGCGCGGGGGTAGCGCTGCGAGGATGGGCGGGGAGTTCCGCCGTGCGCCTGAGCCGCCAGGTCAGCACGTCGCTGACCCGTTCCGCTGTGTCGAGCTCGCGTCGCGCCGCGGCTTGGGCAAGGAGCGTGACGGGGTTGTGGCCTGCGGCTTCAACCTCTGTGAGGGTGGCGGCGAGGGCGGGCCAGCCAGCCTCGGTGAGAACGCGGTTCGCCAGTTCGGGCAGCGCGACGTGTAGGGCACGGGACTGACGTTGGCGTTGGTGTGCACGCAGGCGGCGGCCCTGCTGTTGCAGGTGGGCGAGTGGCTGCGCGGCGGTGGCTTGGTAGGCGGTGCGCAGGTGGGCGGCGGCTCGGCGGGCGGCCTCGGCTTGTTGGGCGTGGTGCTTCTTGGCGTGCCAGGTGGCTGCGGCGATGACCAGGAAGATCAGCATGTCCAGGGCCATGGCGGTGGTGGCGCTGTCTTCGCCTCTGCCGAGGGCCGGGCCGCTGTGGACGAGGTCGCGGGCGGCTTGGCGTAGGGCGCGGTCGTGGCCGTGCGCGGCTCGGACGTGGGAGCGGGAGGCGCGCTCGAAAGCGGTGGCGGCTTCCCGGAGGGCCTGCCGGGTGTGGGCCGCGGACGTGTCGGCCAGGGCGTCGAGGACTTCGCCGGTGGCGGAGACCTGGGCGGCGATGGTGCGGTCGTCACCCTGGTCGATGAGGAGGAGGGACTGCCAGGCGGCGGTTGCGACTCGGCGTCGGGCGGCGGCGGGTCCGGTCGCGGCACGCGAAGCCGGCCGAGGGCGATTGTCGGCGGGTTCTGTCCAGCGTTCCCGGAGGCGGGGAAGGGAGAGGTCCGGGGCGAGTTTGGAGCCGGAGTAGAAGACGGGTTGGCCGTCGCGGTTGTGGTTGCCGGGGAGGGCGACGGTGTAGCCGAGGGTGTCGCGCGAGGGAGCGGTGCGCCGACGGATGAGCAGGCCGGCCGCGGCGAGCCGGTCGAAGAACTCGTCCTCGGTGGTGGTGCCGGCGACCGCGCGGCGGACGGCTTCGCGGAGTTCTTCCCGCGTGGTGCGCTGCTGGTGGAGGCGTTGTGCCTTGTGCTGTTCGGCGCTGGTCGGACGCTTCGCGGCGGTGCCGTCACCGGCGGCCACGCGGTGGAGGTCGTAGTCGGTCTCGATGCGGCGGCATTCGGCCTGGGCGCGGGTGGCGGAGCGGTGATGGTTGGGTCGACGTCCGTCCTCGCGGACCAGGGTGGCGATGAGGTGGATGTGGTCGTCGGCGTGCCGGACGGCGGCCCAGCGGCAGCCTGCGCCGTCGCCCGGGTCGATGCCGGTGGCGGCGATGACGCGTTGGGCGATGTCGGCCCACTCGGTGTCGGTGAGGGGGCGGTCTCCGGGGGCGGCCCGGACGGAGGCGTGCCAGACATGCTTGTCGGGGCGGGCGTCGTCGGGGACCAGGTGTAGGGGTTCGTCCAGAAGCCGGGCGAGGTCGTCGAGCCTGGTAGCTGGGTCGCGGCCGGGGTCGGGGGTGAGGCCGTCGAAGGAGGCGACGAGGTGGGGGTCGGTGTGTTCCTCGCGGCGGCCGGGGCCGTAGAGGTAGGCGAGCAGGCGGACGGTGCTGGTGCCTTGCTTGTGGATGGAGGGGATCAAGCGGCGGGCCTTTCGGCGTGCGGGTCGGTGAGGCGGGCGGCGGCATGCCGGAGGTTGTCCACAGCGCTGTGGACGGCGGCGATCGTGGCGTCCAGGTCCTCGGGGTAGGTGCCGCTGTTCAGTGCACGGGCGGCCTGGTTCAGGTTGTTGTTCGCGTGGCCGAGCTGGCGCTGGAGGGCGAAGAGAGCGGCCAGGGTGTCCTGCTGGGTGGCGATAACGGCGGCGGTGCGGTCGAGGTCGCGTGCGGCGGCGAGAGCGCTGTGGGCGAGGAAGCCGGCGATGCTCATTCCGACGGCTTCGGCTCCGGCGGCGACGATCTCGTGCTCGCGCTCGCTGAGCCGCACGCTGTGTGCGCGGCGCTGAGTCCGGGCTCGAACCCGGGGCTTGGCCTGATGCCGCACCGACTGCTGCGGTCCGCCCTCGGCCGCAGCCTCCGCCTCCCGTGCCCCCTGGCTCGGGAGGACGCCCGTCACCCCTGGGGCGGGTGCCGGTTCGGACGCACC
Source organism: Streptomyces sp. NPDC020731 (assembly GCF_044334705.1). Lineage (NCBI taxonomy): Bacteria > Bacillati > Actinomycetota > Actinomycetes > Kitasatosporales > Streptomycetaceae > Streptomyces > Streptomyces sp. NPDC020731. Next base: position 278,289 of record NZ_JBIRTN010000008.1, on the reverse strand, counting down.
CCTCGCGGGGGAGTGTCCGAACCTCCAACTTGCTGCGCCAGCAGGTTGGTTGGCCTGCGGATTGTCGGCGGGTGAGGCGGTTTCCGGAGTCGTGCTCGGGTCTGTCATCAGGGTGCTTCCTTGTCGTACAGGGCGGACGGTGGTGGGACTGGTGGGGGCGCGGGCCGGGCATGGCCATGTGGTGAGGCGGGTCCAGGCCGGTCCCCAGCAGTTGAATGTCGGGGACCGGTCCCCGATGCGAAGCTTTCGCTCGGCCCGGGGCCGTTGCGGGAATGGAGGGGACGGTCCCCGTGACGATGCGTCAGCGGGACCGTCCCCCGAGGGAGCGGTCACTTTGCCGGTCCCCTGCATCAAGTGGGTTAAATGCCGGACTGTGCTGGGGCTATGCGGGGACCGGTCCCCACGGTCCCCGGCTCGCGGTCCCTGCTGCCACACGGGACCGGGGGAGATGCGGGACCGTAGGTCGGTTACTTCGTCCTGCTGCCGTTGCGTTCGAGTGCGGCGAGCAGGGCGGCGGTGTGTGCCTGGGCGCGGGTCATGCCACGCGGTGGAGCGGGTGAGGGGTTGCCGGGTGGGCCGTATGAGGCGCGACGGCCCGGCTGTGGGGCGCGCTCGCGGCTGATCCAGGCACGCCAGTCCGCAGCCCAGGCGGCGGCGCTGCGAGGCTGTGACGTCGCCCGGTAGGCGCGCCACTTCATATCCGCGGTGTGCAGGGCGGCCTCGCCGAGCCGGTCGAGATGGCCGTCGCGCTGCAGCCAGGCGCGGGCGTCGTCGTCGATCTGCCAGGCGTCGACGGGGATGGGCGCTGCTGAGCTGCTGCTACTACCGTTTGCCTTTGGTTCTCTTCTGTTCTGGGGGCCGGAATCCGTGCCCCCGAGGGTGCGGATTCCGGCACCCCCCGGGGCCGGATTGTGGCCCCCCGGGTCGGATTCCGGCCCTGCCGTCGGGCCGCCGGATGGGTCGGTTACCGACCCCCCGGGGGTCGGAATCTGACCCTTCGAGGGGTCGGTTACCGGCCCCTCGTCGACGCTTTGGTCGGCGAGGGCCCGGGCGGCCATCGGCAGGCAGTAGTACGTCTCGCCGCGAGGCCCCCGGCGGTCCGGAATCTGGACCAGCTCGCCGTCGGCGATCAGCTTGTCCAGCGCGTCGCGGACGGCGGTTCGGGACGCGTTCGCGCGCTTCATGAGGGCGGTCACCGACGCGTAGGCAATGCAGCGCCCATCGATGCAGCGGTCGGCGATCAGGGTGAGCACCATGCGGGCGGTGCCCTTGCTGCGGCTGTGTTCCCACACCCACTCACGGGCGTCATGACTCATGTGAAGGCGGCTCCAGGGACGAGGCGGTGGAGGGGTCGGTGTCCGGCACGGCCGGCGGCGGCTCGCAGAGGCGCGGCGCGGCCGATGGCTGGGGACAGCAAAGGAAGCCACAGGAATGTCGTAGAAGTCCAGTGCTTCTCCGAAGAACGGAACAGCCGAGCGCGAACACGCGCTGCGTCGCTTTTCAAAGACGGTAGACCCGGATCGCCGGTCGGAGAAATCGCGGCGGCCGGAGGGGTCGGAAACCGACCCCCCTGCAGACGCGGGCGAGGCGGCTGACAGCAGCGTTACCAGGGGCCGACAGCGTCCGTTCCGAGTGGTCTCGGGGCCCGCTGCCGGGCGCAACATAGCCGACGATCGCCGTTTAACCAAACCGGCAAACGCACGCTACAAACTTCGTCAGCGGTTCTGCGAAATGGGGTGGCCCATTCAAGGGTTATCGGCCACCGGTATGCGTACGAGCCGATCCGTCACAAAGCCTCGAGTAAGGAGATCTCGCCCGTGCATCAAACCGATCAACCTCTTGTCCCGGTGCCTGGCCGGCGAGTGAGGAAGGATCCGGCAGTACGTGGCTGACCGCCTCCTCACCGTTGCCGAAGCCGGGGAAGCGCTCGGCACGGGGGAACGCTTCATCCGTCGGCTCATAGCCGAGCGCCGTATCCGGTACGTCAAGCTGGGCCGACCGGTACGGATCCCCGCGAGCGCCCTCGACGAGTACGTCCAAGCACGCACCGTGGAACCGGCCGGTCGTCGCGGCCACCGGTGCGGAAGGGCGGCCTGATGGCAGGACGCACCCCACGCCGTCGGCGCGAGTTCGGGACCGTGCGGAAGCTTCCCTCCGGGAGCTGGCAGGCCCGCTACCTCGGCCCGGACGGTCAGCGTCACACCGCACCGGAGACGTTCGGCACCAAGACCGACGCGCAGAACTGGCTCAACCTCGTCCGCGCCGACATCGAGCGCAACCAGTGGACCGATCCCGACGCGGGCGCGATCAACTTCACCAAGTACACCGAACGATGGCTTCGTGAGCGCGGCCTTGCCCCGACCACGGTCGACCGCTACCAGGGCCTGCTGCGGCTCCACATCCTGCCTGCGTTCGGCGCCCTGGACCTCGACGAGATCGCGGCCCCCGCCGTCCGTGCCTGGCGGGCCGAACGACTGCAGGCGACCGGAGCGACCACCGTCGCGAAGTCGTACCGTCTGCTGAAGGCCATCCTCCAGACAGCGGTCGACGACGAGCTCCTTCGGACCAACCCATGCAGGATCAAGGGCGCCGGCACCGAGCATGCCGACGAGCGGCCGGTCGCCACCATCGAGCAGGTCTTCGCGCTCGCGGACGCCATGGGACCGCGGTGGCGGCTCATGGTGCTGCTCGGGGCGTTCGCCTCACTACGGCCCGAGGAACTCGCCGAACTCAGGCGCCACAGCGTCGACCTCGAGGAGTGCTCCCTGCGCATCACGCACGCCTCCCCGGAGCTGACCAACGGCCGGCGCGTCACAGGTCCCCCGAAGTCACGCGCCGGCCGGCGCACGGTTCACCTGCCGGACTTCCTGCTCCCCGAGCTACGCCGCCACCTCCAGTGGTTCGCCGAGAAGGAGCCCGACGGCCTGCTCTTCGTGGGGGAGAAGGGAGCACCGTTCCGGCGCTCGACCTTCGGCCGCAAGTGGCGCAGAGCCCGGGCGAAGGTCGGTATGCCGGACAGCTTCCGCTTCTACGACCTGCGGCACACGGGGAACACCCTCGCCGCGGATACCGGGGCCAAGCTGAAGGACCTCATGGTCCGCGCCGGACAGTCCTCCGAGCGCGCCCAGCTGATCTACCAGCACTCCACGGTGAAGCACCAGCGCAAGCTCGCACAAGGCATCGACGCGGCAGTGAGGCAGGGACTTCCGAAGGCTCCCTCGGCCGGGCCCAAGGTTCGCGGAATGTGACACGGCCCGTCAGGCCGCGTTCGCGCAAGCGAGTTTGCAGTGATGTGATGCAGGCCACATAAAATGCGTCTCATTATCCGAGACGATTGTGGGCAGAGCTGACTGCTGGGCGTTCAAGAGCCTGGTCTCGCACCTCGAATGAGGCGACTTAGGGCACGCGGAGGGCACGGAGCCCTAGAAGTGGTCTAGATAATAAACAAACCCCAGGCCGCTGACCTGGGGTTTCGATCTGGAGCGGGTGACGAGAATCGAACTCGCGCTCTCAGCTTGGGAAGCTGATGTTCTACCATTAAACTACACCCGCGTGATCCAGGACCCCGTAAACAGGTGGTGTCCGGACGCTCGGTCACTCTACCCCATGTCAGGCCCCCGGTGTTCGAGCCCGGGGGCCTGATGGTGTTTCAGGGGTGGATGCGGCTGCGGGGGGCAGAAGTTGGGGCGTACGGTGAAAGGGCGGGGTGCCGCCTGGAGTGCCGTTCCTTTGATCCCGTAATGTGGCTTTTGTCGTCAGGGCAGTTGGCCGGACGCGGCCTCTTGGGGAAGGGACTCTTGGACTTGATGGAGCGCACCGTCGTCCGCTGTGCCGATGGGCACGTGTTCACCGCCACCTCGTTTCCGATGCAGCAGGCCGAGCGACTCGGCCCCGGCCGGCTTCTGCGGTGTCCGCGCTGTACGCGGCTTCGCAGTGTCGTACCGGTGACCCTGCAGAAGCGGTAGCGCAGGAGAGACAGAGGACGCGGGCGCGTGGGGTGGCCGATGGTGGCCGGTCCGCGCGCTTTGCGTATTCTCGGGGCGTGCTTCTCTCAGACAAGGACATCCGGGCCGAGATCGACGCCGGACGGGTGCGGATCGATCCCTACGACGAATCCATGGTGCAGCCGTCCAGCATCGACGTACGCCTCGACCGCTACTTCCGGGTGTTCGAGAACCACCGGTATCCCCACATCGACCCCTCCGTCGAGCAGGCGGATCTCACCCGGCTCGTGGAGCCGGAGGGGGACGAACCGTTCATCCTGCATCCCGGTGAGTTCGTGCTGGCCAGTACGTACGAAGTCATCACGCTGCCCGACGATCTCGCCTCGCGGCTCGAAGGGAAGAGCTCGCTCGGGCGGCTCGGGCTGGTCACCCACTCCACCGCCGGGTTCATCGACCCCGGGTTCTCGGGGCACGTGACCCTCGAACTCAGCAACCTCGCGACGCTCCCGATCAAGCTGTGGCCCGGCATGAAGATCGGGCAGCTGTGCATGTTCCGGCTCAGCTCCCCGACCGAGCACCCGTACGGGAGCGAGCGGTACGGGTCGCGGTACCAGGGGCAGCGGGGGCCGACGGCCTCGCGGTCCTATCTCAACTTCCACCGGACGCAGGTGTGAGCGGCGTGCGCGAGAACCTCGGTTACGAGCAGTTCGGCGTCGCCGTCCGTGAGCTCGCCCAGACGATCGCCGACGACGGGTACGAGCCCGATGTCGTACTGAGCATCGCGCGCGGCGGTGTCTTCGTCGCCGGCGGGCTCGCCTACGCCCTGGACTGCAAGAACATCCACCTGGTGAACGTCGAGTTCTACACCGGCGTGGGGACCACCCTCGAGATGCCGGTCATGCTCGCGCCCGTGCCCGACGCCATCGACTTCACCGACAAGAAGGTGCTGATCGCGGACGACGTCGCCGACACCGGCAGGACGCTCAAGCTCGTGCGCGACTTCTGCCTCGACGCCGTCGCCGAGGTGCGCAGCGCCGTGGTCTACGAGAAGACGCAGTCGCTGGTGAAGTGCGAGTACGTCTGGAAGCGCACCGATGAGTGGATCAACTTCCCGTGGTCCGTCCAGCCGCCGGTCGTCAGGCGGTCCGGGCAGGTTCTCGACGCCTGAGAGCGACAGGAAAGAGGGGGCTCCCGGTACCGGGAGCCCCCTCTTCGTGCGTGCTCGCGTCAGAACGTGCCCAGCTTCACGATCGACAGCAGGGCGATCAGCTGGATCGCCGAGGCGCCCAGGGCCTTCGGCCAGGGGAGGTCGTGGGAGCGGCTGACCATGACCGTGAGCAGGGCGCCGGCCGCCACCCAGGTGGCCCAGCCGAGGATCTGGACGAAGGCGGCGTCACCGCCGGCGAACATGGCGAAGACCAGGCGGGGCGCGTCCGTGATGGACATGATCAGCATGGAGAGGCCGACCGTGGGCTGCCAGGCGCCGTCGCCGCCGAGCTGGCGGGCCAGGGTGTGGGTGACCACGCCGAGGACGAAGGCGCTGAGCGCCATCGCGACGGCGGTCGTCAGGACGATCGGGACGGCGTTCGACAGCGTGGCGTTGATCGCGTCCTCGCGCGCGGTGTCGAAGCCGAAGACGGCGAGCAGGCCGTAGAGGAAGGTGACGATGAGGGCGGGGCCCCACATCGAGTAGTCCCGCATCCGCAGGAACGTCTGGGCGGGGGACAGGACGATGCCCTTGAGCAGGTCCTTCCAGCGCAGGCGGGGGCCGGTCGGGCCGGCGGGCGGGGCCGCGCCGGCGCGGTAGGTGTCGCCCTGGTTGTAGGGGTCCTCGTTGATCGAGAAGGCCTGGGTGTGGCCCGGGTTGTTGGCCGCGTACGGGTCGTGCGGGCCGCCCTGGGCGCCGTGCGGGTACGCGCCGTCGCCGAAGTACTCGGGCTCGCCGTGACCGCCGTGGCCGCCGGGTACGCCCGGTCCGCCGTTCGCGTGCGGCCAGGGGCCGGCGCCGCCACCGCCGTACGACGGCTGTTGCGGGTACGGCTGCGGCGCCTGCGGGTAGCCGTACGACGGCCCCTGCGGCGTCTGCTGTCCGTGCGGGGGGTGTTGCGGTCGCGCGTGAGGAGCGCCGTTGTTGTTCCGGCCGCGTCCGATCCTGAATCCAGCCACGTCCTCGAACGTACCTGGTCCCGGGCGGCCGCGTGCCGGGCCCCGGCGTTCGGGCCCGGCTTTGCTGCCGAGCTGTGACATCCCCTAAGGGGACGTCAGCCGGGTCGTCCGTCCTCCGTAGGGCTCCGGGGCGGCCCGGTCCTACGGAGGACGGAGACCCGTGTCGGTCGGGGAAGGCGCCGCCGACCGCGGGCGGCGGTCAGCCGCCGAGGACCGTGCCGAGGTGCGGGGTGCCGGTGGCGGATACGCCCGTCGTTCCCGTGCCGAAGCTGATGGCGCCCGTGGTCGTCAGGCCGGTCGCCGAGCCGCGCAGGGACCAGACCGAGCCGTCGCCGGAGTTCTCGCCCGGCGCGGACAGGGACAGGTCGGCGCGGCCGTCGCCGGTGTGGTCGGTGAGGACGACGCGGGTGCCGAAGAGGTCGCCGGTCTCGGAGGCGCCGGGGACGCCCGCGGTGTTCTGGGTGAAGGACTGGGCGCCCTTGGTGGTGAGGCCCGAGGCCGAGCCGTACAGGACGGTGACGGCGCCGGTCCCGCTGTTCTCGCCCGCGGTGCCGACGGCGAGGTCGGCGTACCCGTCGCCGTTGATGTCGCCGAGGTCGACGCCGCTGCCGAAGCGGTCACCGGTCTCGGAGGCGCCGGGGACGCCGGCGGTGTCCTGGGTGAGGACGAGCGGGGCGCGGTCGGGGTCCAGGCCCTCCGGGCCGCCGTAGACGACCGTGACCTTGCCGCCCTTCGCGCCCTCGGCGTCGACGGAGGTCTCCCGGTCGTTGCCGACGGCGAAGTCGGGGTGGCCGTCGCGGTCGATGTCGCCGGCCGCGGAGACGTACCCGGCCGGCATCCGCTGCAGCCAGTCCGTGTAGTTGCCGATCCGCAGGTCGGCCAGGGAGGTGGCCGCGTCGCCGGTGTGCGCGGCGAGGCCGTGCAGGACCACCGGGCCGCTGCCGTCGCCGGGGGTGTCCGCGGAGGTGAGGTGGGTGACGCCGGGCGAGGAGGACCACCAGTCGTACTGCGAGCCGGAACCGCCGTTGTTCGTGCCGGACTTGGTGATCGGCCCGTCCACGACGGACAGGACGATCGGGCCGGTGGAGCCGACCGCGACGTCGAGGTCGCCGTCGTCGTCGAAGTCACCCGTGGTGAGGGCCTGGCCGTAGTGGTCGTAGTCCTCGTCGAAGAAGCTGAAGAGGGACCGGGCGCCGGACAGGCCGGACGCCGAGCCCCAGACGACGACGGCCGTGCCGCTGCTCGAGTCGCCGGTGACGTCCTCGCCGGGCGTGCCGATCAGGAGGTCGGCGTAGCCGTCGGTGTTCAGGTCGGCGGAGGCCAGGGCCGCGCCGAAGGCGTCGCCGGCCTCGGCGGCGCCGGGGACACCGGAGGTGTTCTGGGTGATCAGGGTGCGCGTCGAGGTCTTCGGGCCGCCGGCTCCGCCGTACACGACGGAGACCGCGCCGGCCTTCGGGTGGCCGCCGACCGTGGCGTCCGGGGCGCCGATCGCCAGGTCGGTGCGGCCGTCGCCGTTGAAGTCGTACGGGGTGGCGGCGGCCGGGGCGGCGTGCGCGGCGGGCGCGGTGAGGGCGAACGGGGCCAGGGTGGCCGCGACGAGTGTGACGGCGGCGGTGTGCAGGCGCATGGGGGACCTTGTGGTGGCGTGCGGAAGCGGACGGGATGTCACTGGGCGATCACCCAGGCGAAGTCGGCGCCGCCCTGGAGGGAGACGCCGCGGGCGGAGAGGAAGGTGGCGCCGGAGGTGGTCAGTCCGGAGGCGGTGCCGCGCATGACGGTGATGGCGCCGTAGCCGTTCTCGTAGCCGGCACCGGTGACGAGGTCGGCCTTGCCGTTCTTGTCGAGGTCGGCCAGGCGGACCGACATGCCGAAGGCGTCGTTGGTCTCGTTCGCGCCGGGGACGCCCGCGGTGTCCTGGGAGTACTGCTTGGCGCCCTTGCCGGTCAGGCCGGAGGCCGAGCCGAACAGGACGGTCACCGTGCCGGTGTCCTTCTTCGTGCCCAGGTCCTCGCCGAAGGCGCCGACCGCGATGTCGGCGTAGCCGTCGCCGTTGATGTCGCCCGCGCTCAGCGCGGCGCCGAACAGGTCGCCGTACTCGCCGCCGCCGGGCACGCCCTCCGTGTCCTGGTGGATCACGGCCGGCTTCTGCGCGGGGTCGGGTCCGTCCGGGCCGCCGTACCAGACGGTGATCTGGCCGCCCTTGTGGCCGTTGACCGAGTTGCCGTCGCTCGGGTCGCCGTAGTCGCCGAGGACGAGGTCGCCGTAGCCGTCCTTGTCGATGTCGGCGATCACGCCGTCGGCGCCGTCGGCGTGCGGGAGCTTGACGCGGGCGTAGTCCGACTCGGGGTGGGCGTCCCCGTTGCCGGGGTCGTGGCGGAAGTAGCTGATGTCGCCGGCCGGGTCGCCGTCGACGCCGAACGGGTAGACGCGCTCGGCCGTCCGGTCGCCGGTCATGTCGCCCGCGAACACCTCGTACGTCGAGCCGAGTTCGCCGACGTTCTGGTGGCTCAGGGGGGTGCCGGTGCGGGTGAAGGGGCCGTTGTAGAGGTGGGTGTGGCTCTGGCCGGTGACGGTCACGTCCGTGTCGCCGTCACCGTCGAAGTCGCCGGTCGCGATGCCGGAGGAGTAGCCGCCCCACTCGGAGAGGCCGGACGGCTGGGGCAGTCCCGCGCCGCCGGACAGTCCGGACTTGCCGCCCCAGAGGACGGTGACCGAGCCGATGCCGTCGCGTTCGCCGATGGCCTCGTACTGGGAGCCGACGACGAGGTCGGAGTAGCCGTCGCGGTCCAGGTCGGCGGCGGCCAGGCTGCCGCCGAAGCGGTCGCCGTACTCGGCCCCGCCCGGGACGCCGGTGGAGTTCTGGGTGATGATGGTCTTCTTCGCGGCCGAGACGCCGGAGGACGAGCCGTACAGCACGACGACGGCGCCCGCGTTCGACACGGAGCCCACGTCGGCGCTCGACGCGCCGATGGCGACGTCCCGGTATCCGTCGCCGTTGAAGTCGCCGGCCAGGCCGGAGGGGGCGGCGCCGGCCGACGGGGCCGACAGGGCGAGCAGACCGCCGGTGAGGGCGGCGGCGGTGGCGGTGGCCAGGGCGAGGCGCACGGAGCGCTGGTGCATGCGGAGTTCTCCTGCGGGTGCCGGACGCGGTCGGCGTGCCGGAAGGGTTCGGGGGGTGACATGCCGTGGTGCGGCGAAGGCGACGTACGCGCGGGTCGGGCGACCGGTGCGTACGCGCGGTTCATGATCGAGAACCGTAGGGGCCCTGCGCTCGTGGTGCGCGGGATTCTCGTGCGCTGCGGGCCGGGTCCGGCGACGGTCGCCGGACCCGGCCCGCGGCAGTGGCCGGGGCGGTCAGCCGTTGACGTGGAAGCCGAACATCGGGGAGCCCGTGCCCGACAGGCCGGCGGCGCCGAGGCCGATGCCGCGGCCGGTGGTGTTGATCTTCAGGCCGTCGGAGGTGAAGGCGACGGCGTAGCCGTTGGAGTCGTTCTCCCACGGCAGGCCGACGGTCAGGTCGGCCTTTCCGTCGCCGGTGACGTCGGAGAGGAGGACCTCGCCGCCGAAGCCGTCGCCCTCCTCGTTGCCGCCGGGGACGCCCGGGGTGTCCTGGTGCAGGGACTGGGTGCCGGTCTCGGAGAGGCCGCCGTTCCAGCCGTAGAGCACGGAGACCATGCCGGCGTCCTTGAACTCGCCCAGGTCCTCGCCCGGCGCGCCGATGACGAGGTCGTCGTGGCCGTCGCCGTTGATGTCGCCGAGGGAGACCTCGTAGCCGAAGTTGTCGCCGGTCTCGTTGCTGCCGGGCACGCCGGCGGTGTCCTGGCTGACCGTCTCGGCGGCGCCCTCGGGGCCGTACGACGTGCCGTAGACGATCTCCACGGCCCCGCCCTTGGCGGTGCCCGGGGTGTCCGTGGCGGGGTCCCACGAGTTGCCGATGACGATGTCGCCGTAGCCGTCGCCGTTCACGTCGCCGATGTCGGAGATGATGCCGGCGGGGAGCTTCTGGGCGCCCGAGGTGGTGGCTCCGGAGGAGGAGCCGGGCAGCCAGTAGTTGGCGTTGTACGAGTAGTCGCCGTCGCTGTCGCCCTCGTAGCCGTCGACCACCAGGTCGGTGCGGCCGTCGGCGTCGATGTCGCCGGGGGTGAGGTTGAAGATGTCGGTGCCCGGCACCTTGAGGATGGGCGCGGTGACGGTGTAGCGGCCGCCGGTGGAGCCGGACTTGGTGAAGCCGCCGCGGTAGATGTCGACCTTGTTGATGTCCGAGGCGATCGCGAGGTCGGCCCTGCCGTCGCCGTTGTAGTCGCCGGCGGCGACCACCTGTCCGAACCAGTCGTGGATGGAGCGGGTGGGGTCGGACACGGTGGTGCCGCCGGAGAGGCCGCCGGAGCCGCCCCACAGGATGACGACGGTGCCGCCGTTGGCGTCCGTGCCCGCGTCCTCGCCGGGGGCGCCCACGGCGAGGTCGGCGTAGCCGTCGCCGTTGAAGTCGCCGGGCGCGGTGTGGGCGCCGAACTGGTCGTCCTTCTCGGCGGCGCCCGGGACGCCCGCGCTGTCCTGGGTGAGGGTCTGGATCCTGCTCGCGCCGGCGCCCTCGGGGGAGCCGTAGAGGATCGTCACGGCGCCGGCGCCGCCCTTGCCGCTCACGTTGGCGAGCGGGGCGGTGACGGCGACGTCCCGGTAGCCGTCGCCGTTGAAGTCGCTGTCGAGGGCCGGGTCGGCGGCGGCCGCGGGGCCGGCCATGGCGACCAGCAGGCCGCCGGTGAGCGCGGCCGCGGTGGCGGTCGCGAGAGCGGTGCGGAGGTTCTTGTGCAAGGAGGTCTCCTGCGGTGTGCGGGACGGCCGCCGGGTTCGGCCGTCCACGGATGCTGGTGCGGTATGTCACCCGTGTTCGCCCCGAGTTGTCCTGTGGTTCACGGGTGATCGCCGATCAGGAGACCTCCGGGCCCCCCGGAGGGTTGTACGTGAGCATGACGAAGGGGCCGCCCGGTCGGACGGCCCCTTCGGTGAGGTGTCGCGTTACTTCACCGGCTCCGGTTCCGGGGCGCTCTCGCTCTCCTCGTCGCCCGCCGGGTCGGCCGGGGTCTTGACGGACTCCAGCAGCAGCTGGGCGACGTCGACGACCTGGACGGTCTCCTTGGCCTTGCCCTCGTTCTTCTTGCCGTTGACCGAGTCGGTCAGCATGACCAGGCAGAACGGGCAGGCGGTGGAGACGATGTCCGGGTTCAGGGACAGGGCTTCGTCGACGCGCTCGTTGTTGATGCGCTTGCCGATCCGCTCCTCCATCCACATCCGGGCGCCGCCGGCGCCGCAGCAGAAGCCGCGCTCCTTGTGGCGGTGCATCTCCTCGTTGCGCAGGCCCGGGACGTTGGCGATGATCTCGCGCGGGGGCGTGTAGATCTTGTTGTGGCGGCCCAGGTAGCACGGGTCGTGGTAGGTGATGAGGCCCTCGACCGGGGTGACCGGGATGAGCTTGCCCCCGTCGACCAGGTGCTGGAGCAGCTGGGTGTGGTGGATGACCTCGTAGTCGCCGCCGAGCTGCGGGTACTCGTTGCCGAGGGTGTTGAGGCAGTGCGGGCAGGTGGCGACGATCTTCTTCGCCGACTTGGGCTTCTTCGACTCCTCGGTGAAGTTGCCCTCGTCGTCCATCTCCTCGCCGAACGCCATGTTCAGCGCGGAGACGTTCTCCATGCCGAGCTCCTGGAACAGCGGCTCGTTGCCCAGGCGCCGTGCCGAGTCACCGGTGCACTTCTCGTCGCCGCCCATGATCGCGAACTTGACGCCCGCGATGTGGAGGAGTTCCGCGAAGGCCTTCGTGGTCTTCTTGGCGCGGTCCTCCAGGGCACCGGCGCAGCCGACCCAGTACAGGTACTCGACCTCGGACAGGTCCTCGATGTCCTTGCCGACGACCGGGATCTCGAAGTCGACCTCCTTGGTCCACTCCAGGCGCTGCTTCTTGGCCAGGCCCCAGGGGTTGCCCTTCTTCTCCAGGTTCTTGAGCATCGTGCCCGCCTCGGACGGGAACGCGGACTCGATCATCACCTGGTAGCGGCGCATGTCGACGATGTGGTCGACGTGCTCGATGTCGACGGGGCACTGCTCGACACAGGCGCCGCAGGTGGTGCAGGACCACAGGACGTCCGGGTCGATGACGCCGTTCTCTTCGAGGGTGCCGATCAGCGGGCGCTCGGCCTCCGCGAGAGCGGCGGCGGGCACGCCCGCCAGCTGCTCCTCGGACGCCTTCTCCTCGCCCTCCGTGGTCTTGCCGCCACCGGCCAGCAGGTAGGGGGCCTTGGCGTGCGCGTGGTCGCGCAGGGACATGATCAGGAGCTTGGGGGAGAGCGGCTTGCCGGTGTTCCAGGCGGGGCACTGCGACTGGCAGCGTCCGCACTCGGTGCAGGTGGAGAAGTCCAGCAGGCCCTTCCAGGAGAACTGCTCGACCTGGGAGACGCCGAAGACGTCGTCGTCACCGGGGTCGGTGAAGTCGATCGGCCTGCCGCCGGACGTCATCGGCTGCAGGGCGCCCAGGGCGGTCCCGCCGGTGGCCTCGCGCTTGAACCAGATGTTCGGGAAGGCCAGGAAGCGGTGCCAGGCCACGCCCATGTTGGTGTTGAGCGAGACCACGATCATCCAGATGAACGAGGTCCCGATCTTGATCATGGCGACCAGGTAGACCAGGTTCTGCAGCGCGGCGACCGACAGGCCCTTGAAGGCCAGGACCAGCGGGTACGAGGCGAAGTACGCGGCCTCGTAGTGGTCCACGTGGTGCAGTGCGCCCTCCAGGCCGCGCAGCACGTAGATCGCCAGGCCGATGGTGAGGATGACGTACTCGACGAAGTACGCCTGGCCGGCCTTGGAGCCCGCGAAGCGGGACTTGCGGCCGGGCCGCGACGGCAGGCTCATGAGCCGGATGGCGATGAGCACGGCGATGCCGAGCACGGTCATCACACCGATGAACTCGATGTACAGCTCGAACGGCAGGAAGCCGCCGATGACCGGCAGCACCCAGTCGGCCTCGAAGAGCTGGCCGAAGGCCTGGGCGAGGGTCGGCGGCAGCGTCAGGAAGCCGACCGCGACGAACCAGTGGGCGATGCCGACGACGCCCCACCGGTTCATGCGGGTGTGGCCGAGGAACTCCCGCACCAGGGTCACACTGCGCTGATAGGGATTGTCGGTCCGGGCGCCGGCCGGGACCGGCTGGCCCAGCTTGAAGTACCGGACGAACTGGCCGATCGCGCGTGCGAGCAGCGCAACGCCGACCACGGTCAGGACCAGCGACACGATGATCGCGGCGAGTTGCATGGGGGCTCCTCGGGCCTGCGAGGGGTGTGAAGAGGGATTTTCGGGACTTCGCCGGGGGCTCCATGACGGCTTCCCCGAGATTACTAAGCGGTAACTTATGCAGTCCGTTCGAGACTACCCTCATCCCCGGCCGCACTGTAGCCGGGCACGGAGTGATCTGGATCGCTGAGGGTCGCCTGTGGCGGAGCCCTCGGGGGCGTCCCGGATGGCGTCCGGGATCCGATCGTGTTATTCACGCTAAATCGGTCCATATGCCCCTAACTTATATCCGTGCTCTACGGGATCGCCGCCGCCGCCACCGCCCTGCTGCTCTCCGCCCTCCTCGCGGAACTGCTGCGGGTCCCCGCCCTGCGTCTGGGAATCCTGGACCGCAGACGCCGCTGGGCGCTGCCGCTGTCCGGGGGAACGGCCGTCGTGCTGGCGACCGGGCTGGTGGCGGGGCTCGGCGACCGCGCGGGACTCGCCCCGCTCGGCACCGGGATCGGGCGGCTGCTGGCCGCCGGGGCCTGGATCGGCGTACTCGGGCTGGCCGCCGACGCGTGGCGGCTGCGGTGGTGGATCCCGCTCGCCGGTACGGCCGTGGCGGCGGCGCTCGTCGTGCCGTACGGGGAGACCGGGGTGCCCGGGGGCGTGCTCGCCGTGGGGTGGATCGTGGCGGTCGCCGCCGCGTTCCGGGGGCTCGACCACGTGGACGGGCTGGCCGGCACCGTGGGGGCGGTGACCGCGTTCGGGGTGGCGGCCTGTGCGGCGATCGAGCTGATGGACGGGATCGCGGTCCTGCTGGGCGTGCTGGCCGCCGCGCTCGCCGGGTTCCTGCTGCACAACTGGCATCCCGCGCGGGTCGGCCTCGGGGCGGGCGGCTCGCTGTTCACGGGGTTCGTGGTGGCCTCGGCGGCGGTGTTCGTGCGGGCCGGACAGGGAATCGGGGCCGGTGCCGGGGTGTTGTTCGCCCTGACGGCCGTGGTGTGCGCCGACGCCGTACTGGTGGTCCTCGCGCGGCGGCTGTCCCGGTGGCCGGTGACCCGCGGCCGGCCGGATCATCTCGGGCACCGGCTGCGGCGGCTCGGGCTCGCCCCCCGGGCGGTGACCGTACTGCTCGGCGTCGGAGCGCTGGGCGGGGTGTCCGTGGGGGTGGCCGTCCACATCGGGCGGGTGTCCGGGGGTGCGGTGGTGTGGGTGGCGGCGGTGGCCGCGGTGGTCGTCCTCGCGTTCGTACGCCTTCCTGTCACCCCTGTTTTCCGTCCCCGCCAACGATCCTCCGAGGCATCGCCGCAGGTCACAGGGCGGTTGCGTGTAAGGAGTGGATAAGAGTTGAGCCTGCCCGACTCAGCTCTGTTGACCCCGCGCCGAGTGTCATGCATGCTTGAGTCCGTTCCACTCAAGTCAGTTGGAGGAATCGAAATGGCACGTGCGGTCGGCATCGACCTGGGCACGACTAACTCCGTCGTCAGCGTTCTGGAGGGCGGCGAGCCCACCGTCATCACCAACGCCGAGGGCGCCAGGACCACGCCGTCCGTCGTCGCCTTCGCCAAGAACGGTGAGGTGCTGGTCGGCGAGGTGGCCAAGCGTCAGGCGGTCACGAACGTCGACAGGACCATCCGGTCGGTCAAGCGCCACATGGGCACCGACTGGAAGATCGAGCTCGACGGGAAGCCCTTCAACCCGCAGCAGATGAGCGCCTTCGTGCTGCAGAAGCTGAAGCGCGACGCCGAGTCGTACCTGGGCGAGAAGGTCACGGACGCGGTCATCACCGTCCCGGCGTACTTCAACGACGCGGAGCGCCAGGCGACCAAGGAGGCCGGTGAGATCGCCGGTCTGAACGTGCTGCGCATCGTCAACGAGCCGACGGCCGCCGCCCTGGCGTACGGCCTCGACAAGGACGACCAGACCATCCTCGTCTTCGACCTCGGTGGCGGTACGTTCGACGTCTCGCTGCTGGAGATCGGCGACGGTGTCGTCGAGGTGAAGGCCACCAACGGTGACAACAACCTCGGTGGCGACGACTGGGACCAGCGCGTCGTCGACTACCTGGTCAAGCAGTTCCAGTCCGGCCACGGCGTGGACCTGGGCAAGGACAAGATGGCGCTGCAGCGCCTGCGTGAGGCCGCCGAGAAGGCGAAGATCGAGCTGTCCTCGTCCACCGAGACCACGATCAACCTCCCCTACATCACCGCGTCCGCCGAGGGCCCGCTGCACCTGGACGAGAAGCTCACCCGCGCCCAGTTCCAGCAGCTCACGGCCGACCTGCTGGAGCGCTGCAAGACGCCGTTCCACAACGTCATCAAGGACGCCGGCATCCAGCTCAGCGAGATCGACCACGTCGTTCTCGTCGGTGGCTCCACCCGTATGCCCGCCGTCGCCGAGCTCGTCAAGGAGATGACCGGCGGCAAGGAGGCCAACAAGGGCGTCAACCCGGACGAGGTCGTCTCGATCGGTGCCGTCCTCCAGGCCGGTGTGCTCAAGGGCGAGGTCAAGGACGTCCTGCTGCTCGACGTCACCCCGCTGTCCCTCGGTATCGAGACCAAGGGCGGCATCATGACCAAGCTGATCGAGCGCAACACCACGATCCCGACGAAGCGCTCCGAGATCTTCACCACGGCCGAGGACAACCAGCCGTCGGTGCAGATCCAGGTCTACCAGGGCGAGCGCGAGATCGCGGCGTACAACAAGAAGCTCGGCATGTTCGAGCTGACCGGTCTGCCCCCGGCGCCGCGCGGCGTCCCGCAGATCGAGGTCTCCTTCGACATCGACGCCAACGGCATCATGCACGTGACCGCGAAGGACCTGGGCACGGGCAAGGAGCAGAAGATGACCGTCACCGGCGGCTCCTCGCTGCCGAAGGACGAGGTCGACCGGATGCGCCAGGAGGCCGAGAAGTACGCGGAGGAGGACCACGCCCGCCGCGAGGCCGCCGAGTCCCGCAACCAGGGCGAGCAGCTCGTCTACCAGACCGAGAAGTTCCTCAGCGACAACGAGGACAAGGTCCCCGGTGACGTCAAGACCGAGGTCGAGACCGCCATCGCCGAGCTGAAGGAGAAGCTCAAGGGCGAGGACTCCGCCGAGATCCGCACCGCCACGGAGAAGGTCGCGGCCGTCTCCCAGAAGCTGGGCCAGGCCATGTACGCCGATGCCCAGGCCGGCCAGGCGGCCGGCGGCGCGTCCGCCGGTGCCGGTGAGGCCAAGGCCGACGACGACGTCGTCGACGCCGAGATCGTCGACGAGGACCGCAAGGACGGTGCGGCGTGACCGAGGAGACCCCGGGCTTCGACGAGCAGTCGCAGCAGCCCGACGTCCCCTCCGACGAAGCCGAGCCGAAGGCCGCCGCCCAGCCCTCCACGGAGGAGGGGGCGGCCCCGGCCGGGGACACGGGCCAGGAAGCGGCACTGGTGGCCCAGCTGGACCAGGCGCGCACGGCGCTCAGCGAGCGCACGGCGGACCTCCAGCGCCTCCAGGCCGAGTTCCAGAACTACCGGCGCCGGGTCGAGCGCGACCGGATCGCGGTGAAGGAGGTCGCCGTGGCGAACCTCCTGAGCGAGCTGCTCCCCGTGCTCGACGACGTCGGCCGCGCGCGGGAACACGGCGAGCTGGTCGGCGGCTTCAAGTCCGTCGCGGAGTCGCTGGAGACGGTCATCGCCAAGATGGGCCTCCAGCAGTTCGGCAAGGAGGGCGAGCCCTTCGACCCGACGATCCACGAGGCCCTGATGCACAGCTACGCGCCGGACGTCACCGAGACGACGTGCGTGGCGATTCTGCAGCCGGGGTACCGCATCGGCGAGCGCACCATCCGCCCCGCGCGGGTGGCCGTCGCCGAGCCGCAGCCCGGTGCGCAGACGGTCAAGCCGGCCGAGGAGAGCACCGAGGCGCAGGCCGATCCGGAGAACAAGGAGAGCGGTGGCCCGGACGAGGGCTGACGCGGGAGTCGACGCAGGGAAGGAGGGACGTCGGGGATGAGCACCAAGGACTTCATCGAGAAGGACTTCTACAAGGTCCTCGGCGTCCCCAAGGACGCCACCGAGGCCGAGATCAAGAAGGCGTACCGGAAGCTCGCCCGCGAGTTCCACCCGGACGCCAACAAGGGCAACGCCAAGGCGGAGGAGCGGTTCAAGGAGATCTCCGAGGCGAACGACGTCCTCGGCGACCCCAAGAAGCGCAAGGAGTACGACGAGGCGCGCGCCCTCTTCGGCAACGGCGGCTTCCGTCCGGGGCCGGGCGCGGGCGGCGGCTCCTTCAACTTCGACCTGGGTGACCTCTTCGGGGGCCAGGCCGGCGGCCAGCAGGCGGGCGGCGGCTTCGGCGGCGGTGGCCTCGGTGACGTCTTCGGGGGCCTGTTCAACCGCGGCGGCGCCGGGACCACGCGTACCCAGCCGCGGCGCGGCCAGGACATCGAGTCCGAGGTGACGCTCAGCTTCACCGAGGCGATCGAGGGTGCGACGGTCCCGCTGCGGATGTCGTCGCAGGCGCCCTGCAAGGCCTGTTCGGGCACCGGCGACAAGAACGGCACACCGCGTGTGTGCCCGACCTGCGTCGGCACCGGCCAGGTGGCGCGGGGTTCCGGCGGCGGCTTCTCGCTCACCGACCCCTGCCCCGACTGCAAGGGCCGCGGTCTGATCGCGGAGGAGGCCTGCGAGATCTGCAAGGGCAGCGGCCGGGCCAAGTCCTCGCGGACCATGCAGGTGCGCATCCCCGCGGGCGTCAGCGACGGCCAGCGGATCCGGCTGCGCGGCAAGGGGGCGCCGGGCGAGCGCGGCGGCCCCGCCGGTGATCTGTATGTCGTCGTGCACGTCGGCAGCCATCCGGTGTTCGGCCGCAAGGAGGACAACCTCACCGTCACGGTCCCGGTGACGTTCGTCGAGGCCGCCCTCGGCGGCGAGGTCCGGGTCCCGACGCTGGGCGGTCCGCCGGTCACGCTGAAGCTGCCGCCGGGCACGCCCAACGGGCGCACCATGCGGGCCCGCGGCAAGGGCGCGGTCCGCAAGGACGGTACCCGCGGTGATCTGCTGGTCACCGTGGAGGTGAGTGTTCCCAAGGACGTGGCGGGGAAGGCTCGTGACGCGCTGGAGGCGTATCGCGAGGCGACCGCGGACGACGATCCTCGGGCGGAGCTGTTCCAGGCCGCGAAGGGAGCTTGATCTGCATGGACGGCCGTCGACGCAATCCGTATGAACTGACCCAGGACACCCCGGTCTATGTCATTTCGGTGGCGGCCCAGCTCTCCGGCCTGCACCCGCAGACGCTGCGCCAGTACGACCGGCTGGGTCTTGTGTCGCCGGACCGCACGGCCGGCCGGGGCCGCCGTTACTCGGCCCGTGACATCGAACTGCTCCGTCAGGTGCAGCAGCTGTCGCAGGACGAGGGCATCAACCTGGCCGGAATCAAGCGCATCATCGAACTGGAGAACCAGGTCGCCGCCCTCCAGGCCCGCGCGGCCGAACTGGAGAACGCCCTCGACGGGGCCGCCGCGGCGATGCGCCAGCGCGAGGCCGCGGTGCACGCCTCGTACCGCCGTGACCTGGTGCCGTACCAGGAGATGCAGCAGACCAGCGCGCTGGTGGTGTGGCGGCCCAAGCGGCAGCAGCCGGACTAGGCGCGGATGTGAAGTGCGGTGGGAGGCCCGGAGGTTGAGTGAACCTCCGGGCCTCCCGGCTTATGCGCAGACACGTGTGTGACTATCGTATGGCTGCGTGTCCAGATGATCCTCGCCGGACATCCGCAGGTCTCTCACGAGTTCAGCGCACCGTGCTGTGTCCATCTCGTTAAGTGGCTGCCCTTGACGCCGGCGGGGGCTGAAGCGTTGGCTTTTCAGTCACATGGGCCGCAAAGCTGTGCCCACGTCCAAAACGCACCTGAAGTGAGCCCTCGCATGCGTCGTATCGCCATATCCGTGGCCGCCACCTCCATGTCCGTCATGCTCGCCGGATGCGGCGTGCTCAACGCGACAGGGAGCAGCGACGACGCGAGCCCGAGCAAGGGCGACGACGTCACCGTCGGCCTGCTGCTCCCGGAGAAGGCCAACACCCGGTACGAGCAGTTCGACTACCCCATCTTCAAGACGAAGGTGGAGTCGCTCACCAACAAGAAGGGCACCGTCGAGTACGCCAACGCCGAGGCGGACGCCGACAAGCAGGCGAGCCAGATGCAGCAGATGATCGACGACGAGGTCGACGTCATCGTGCTGGACGCGGTCGACGCGCACACCATCGCGGACAGCGTGCAGAAGGCCAAGGACGCGGGCATCCCCGTCATCGCCTACGACCGTCTCGCCGAGGGCCCGATCGACGCGTACATCTCCTTCGACAACGAGCTGGTCGGCGAGGTGCAGGGCCGTTCCCTGCTGGAGTCCCTCGGGGACGACCTCAGCATCACCGACAAGATCGTGATGATGAACGGCTCGTCGACCGACCCCAACGCCAAGCAGTTCAAGGCGGGCGCGCTCTCCGAGCTCAAGGGCAAGGTGACGATCGCCAAGTCCTACGACACCAAGGACTGGAAGCCGGAGAACGCCCAGGCCAACATGACCGAGGCGATCGAAGCGATCGGCGCGGACAACATCAAGGCGGTCTACTCCGCCAACGACGGCATGGCGGGCGGCATCGTCAAGGCGCTGGAGGCCGCCGGCGTGACCGAGATGCCCCCGATCAGCGGCCAGGACGCCGAACTCGCGGCGGTGCAGCGGATCCTCGCCGACGAGCAGTACATGAGCGTGTACAAGTCCTACCCGGACGAGGCCGAGAGCGCCGCGGAGATGGCCGTGGCGAAGGTCCAGGGCAAGGACATCCAGTTCGACGCGCTGACCCGCGAACGGGTGGACAGCCCCACGACCAAGGGCATCCCGGCGCAGCTCGTGCCCGTGATCGCGCTGACGAAGGAGAACATCGAGGACACCGTGGTCGCCGACGAGATCTACGACGTCTCGGACATCTGCACCGCGGCGTTCGCGGCGGCCTGCGAGGCGGTCAAGCTGAAGTAGCGACCCCGTCGATATCCGGCCACCCGCCGGTCCCCTGACCGGGGCCGGGTACCGGGGCCCGGTACCGGGCCCGGGCCGGGCTCGCGGACCCCGGCGCCCTCCTCCGCCCTGCGATGCTCCCCTCACTGCCTGAAGGGCGGGGGAGGTGCTCCCCCGCCGGCCCCCGCTCCCTGATCCGGCCACCCGCCGGTCTTCCGACCGGCGCCGGGCCGGGTCCGTGTTGCACAGCCGGTTCCGGCCGCGCATAGTTGCGCTGCGGAAAGTGGCTGAACCGGGGGTGGGATGGGCGATGGCCGGGCACGGGACGGACGGGCATCCACACGGTGCTGACCGACTGTGCGAGGCCGGGGATCGCGTGTATTCCCGGGCCGTACGGCGCGGACGGCTGCCGCGCCGGGACGCGGAGCCGGTGCCCTGTCTGCTGGAACTGGCTCTGCTGCACCCCGATCCCGACGACATGGACTGGCTCGTCCCCACCGCCCCGCAGGAGGTCATGACCCGGCTGCTGCGCGGGGTGTACGACGAGGTGAACGCGAGCCAGCGCCGGGTCGGCTCGGCCGTCGAGGCCTTCGAGCGGTACGCCGGCCTGGGCCGCCAGGTGCCCGCCTCGCCGTCGGCGGCGGAGGGCCCGGCCATCCGGGTGCTGGACGGGCTGGCCCGCATCCAGGCCGCGATGGACGAGGCGACACAGGCGTGCACCACCGAGGTGCTCACCGTCCAGCCGGGCGGCATCCGGCGCGAGGCGGAGCTGTCGGAGGGCCTGCACCGGGCGACGGCGCTGCGCGGCCGGGGCGTGCGCATGCGGGACCTGTACACGCACGTCGCCCGGCACGGGCACGGGCTGCTCAGCTATCTGG
The DNA here is from genome assembly GCF_044334705.1 of Streptomyces sp. NPDC020731. Lineage (NCBI taxonomy): Bacteria > Bacillati > Actinomycetota > Actinomycetes > Kitasatosporales > Streptomycetaceae > Streptomyces > Streptomyces sp. NPDC020731. Next base: position 257,056 of record NZ_JBIRTN010000008.1, on the reverse strand, counting down.
AGCTGATGGGCGACGCGGTGGAGGCGCGCACGCTGGACGAGGTGATCGAGCGGCTGATCCTCTTCGACCGCACGGTCGCCTTCATCCCCGCCAACACCGAGCGCACCATGGCGCTGGAGCTGCGCCACCCGGCGCTGGTGGAGTACCTGGGCACGGTCTTCGACCGGCTGTGGCGGCTCGCCATCCCGCTGACCGCCCCGCTGCCCGACACCGGCATCGAGGGCGTCTCGCACCGGGAGCAGTCCATCGCGGCCCTGCTCGCGGAGGGCCACCAGGACGCGGTGATCGCGGAGCGCCTGGGCATCAGCGTGCGGACCTGCCGGGCCCACATCGCCCGTCTGTCGGAGACGCTGGGCGCGGCCAGCCGTACGCAGCTGGGCGTGCGGATCGCCCAGGCCGGCCTGGACGGCTTCCGGCGCCCCGCCGTCACTCTGCCCGGTCGAGGATCCCGGACCGCCCGATGAGATAGCCCAGCTGCGCCCGGCTCCGGCTGCCCAGCATCGCGGCGAGTTTGGCGATGTGGACGCGGGCGGTGCGGATGTTCATCCCGAGCCGGTCGGCTATGACGGCGTCGGTGTGTCCCTCGACGAGCAGCTCGGCGATGGCGTGCTGGCGGGGCGTGACGCCGTTGACGGAGGGCTGCGGGACGGTCTCCGGGTACATGGGGGTGGCCAGGCGCCAGAGCCGGTCGAAGGTGGTGGCGAGGTACCCGACGATCGCCGGGTGCCGCATCTCCAGCGCCGCGGCGCGGTCGGCGCGGGCGGGGACGAACGCGACGGCGCGGTCGACGACGATGAGCCGCTCGGTGACCTCGTCCAGGCCGCGGGCCTCCACGTCACCGCGCAGCCGCTCGTAGCGGGCGGCGATCCCGGGGGCGTGCCGCAGCGTGTGCTGGTACAGGACACGGATACGGCCACCGCGGTCGAGCAGCGCCTGGTCGCGCCGGATCGCCGGCTCGTGGGAGGCCGGGGTGACGCGGGCGTACGTGCTGCGGGGCTGGATGGCCAGGAGTTCGCGGGCGTCGGTCATCGCCTCGTCGATGGCCTCGCCGATGTGTTCGCGCGTGGTGTGCAGCGTGAGCGTGGGCGTCGCCCGGGCGTCGTCGTGTCCGCCGGCCAGCAGCGGTACGAGCATCCCGGCCAGCCGCTCCTCCCGGCGCCGTTCGTCGGCGATCCGGTCCGCGGAGGCGCGCAGCAGGCGGTGCAGGCCGATGTGCGGCGCCACGGGCTCCCACGCGTCCCGGTCGTCCGCCGAGGGGTGCAGCAGGCCCAGGCCGGCCAGGCAGGGCGCCTCCCGCGCCTCCCGCGCGGTGACCCGTCCCTCCCGCAGGGCGCGTTCGTACAGGGCGGCACCCGGGGCGCAGAGCTCTTCCGCCCCGTGCTCCGCGTGCGCCGGCGAGGTCACCGCGGTGCTCCCTCCTGGTTGAGGATCCCGGACTCCGCGATGAGGTAGCCGAGCTGGGCCCGGCTGCCGCTGCCGAGGGTGGCGGCGAGTTTGGCTATGTGGGCGCGGCACGTCCGTACGTTCATGCCGAGGCGGCGGGCGATGGCCTCGTCCACGTGCCCCTCCACCAGGAGCTTGGCTATGGAGTGCTGTATCTCCGGTATGCCGTCGGGCGCCGTCTCGTAGGGGGTGCCGGCGGTCAGCGGGACCGCGCGGCTCCACATGAACTCGAAGACCTTGATCAGGTAGCGGACGAGGCCGGTGTGCCGCAGCTCCAGGGCGACCTGGCGGTCGTCGCGCACCGGGATGAAGGCGACCGTCTCGTCGCAGATGATGAGGCGCTCCACCAGCTCGTCGATGGTGCGGTACTCCGCCCTGCCGTTGGTGAACTGCTCCACGTAGGACAGGCGCTCGGGGTTGAACCGGGCGGTGTGCTGGTAGAGGGTGCGCATGCGCACGCCGCGTTCGGTGAGCAGCCGGTCGCGCTCGAATCCCTGCAGCAGACTGCGTTCGGGCCGGCGCCCGCTCGGCTGGACGGTGAGCATCTCCGTCCGGCACTGTGCGGTGGCCAGGTCCAGTGCGCTGTTGATGCGGTCGTTGCCCTCGAGCACCGTGATCGAGTGGGTGGGGGCGATCTCCTGGGCGCTCAGGGACATGAACGGCTCGAAAGTGTCGGCAAGTTCTATCGACAGGCGCCGGCGCTCGGTGATCTCCCGTTCTATGGGGCTCAATCGCTGGGACAGCGCGATCGAGGGAAGCACCGGACGCAACCACTGCGCATCGTCGGGATCCGGATGAAGGAGGGCGAAATCCATCAAGCAGGGCGCGGGTTCCACGTCCGCGCGGGTGATACGTCCCGCGCGGAGAGCATTCGCGTACAGTCGCACCCCCTCGTCGCACAGCTCGGTCACCGCGTGAGGATGTGCCGCCTTAGTCTGTTTTGTTCCCAAATCTCCACCCCACAGGGTCCTGAACATGCAGGAACATGATGCACCGATCGTGTGGCCATGATGTGCCCGAATGAGCCATCGTCGTACTCGACGGGGGACAGAGGGGACCTTCAAGTGAGGACGAAGCCGACTATGGGTAAGAAAATGCTTCGCTCGGTGCTTGTCGCCGCCTTCTCCGTCGGTGTGGCCTTCGGACTAGCGGGCGGCCTCTCCGGGGCGAAGGGAGACGTCCGGGCGGACAGCGTGTGGCCGCCGATCGTCGCGCAGGACACGGGCGCGGCCGACAGCGTGTGGGCGGCCGGCCCCGCGCGCACGGACGACAGCGTGTGGGCTTGACATGACTACTCCACCCGACGACCGCTCCTTCCGCAGGGAGATGGCGACCGCCTACCGATCAGGATGGCACTTCATCGATCTGGTCACCGCCATCCCCCACAGCGGCGACTCGTTGATGGTGACCGTCTTCGGTGAGCCGGTCGTCGTCACCCGCGACGAGGACGGGGACGTACGGGCGTACCGGTGCCTGCGGCGGCCCAGGGGGGCGCCGAAGCCCGTACGGTGTGCCATCCGGTACGGAATGATCTTTGTGAACCTGGACCAGCGGGACCATCGGCAGGTGGAGTCCGACTCCCCTGCCCCCCGGACCATCTCGGCCACCCCCCGCAGTGCCTGACGCGATTCCCCCGTCGTAAAAGATCGCGCAGGTGCTTCCCCCCGCAGCGGCGTCACCGTGACCTGAACACGGTGACGCCGCTGCAGTTTTCCAGGACATTTCCGGGTATCGGCCCGGTCGAGTGATGGCCGGAAGCCATCGCTCGGCGTACGAACCGTACGGCCGGCCTCACCCGCGCCCCATCGCGCGCGTGAGCGCGATCTCGATGACCACCCGGGACGGATTCGGCCGCGGTGTCCGCCCGTAGCGCTCCGCGTACCGCCGCTCCGCCTCCGCGACCCGCTCCCGCTCCGTACGGACCACCGCCCGCCCCTCCAGCGTCGCCCACCGCCGGCCGTCCACCTGGCACACCGCGACGGGAGCACCCCCGTCCCCCGCCGCCAGCACGTGCCGCACCTTCGCGCTCGACTCGTTCGCGACCACCCGGGCGAGACGCGCCCGGGGGTCGTACGTCACCGCGACGGGCACCACGTGCGGGGTGCCGTCCGGACGGAGGGTGGTCAGCGTGCACAGGTGCTTCTCGCGCCAGAAGCCGAGATACGACGCGTCCGGATCGCCCGGATCTACCGAGTACGTGGTGGCCATGGACCGGAACTTAACCGCCGTGGCCCTCCCGAGGCGCACCTTGAGTGGAATAGACTCAAGTTTGTGTACGCTGACCGAGTCAGCCACAAAGGCCGCTGAGGGTCACCGCAAGGAGGAGAACGGACACGTGGACGCCGAGCTGACCAACCGGAGCCGGGAAGCGCTGCAGGCCGCCGGGAACCGGGCCGTGACCGAGGGGCACCCCGACCTCACCCCCACCCACCTGCTGCTCTCCCTGCTCGCCGGGCAGGAGAACGAGAACATCACGGACCTGCTCGCCGCGGTCGACGCCGACCAGGCCGCCGTACGCTCCGGGGCCGAGCGCATCCTCGCCGGCCTGCCGAGCGTCACCGGCTCCACCGTCGCACCGCCCCAGCCCAACCGCGAACTGCTCGCCGTCATCGCGGACGCCCAGTCCCGCGCCCGCGACCTCGGCGACGAGTACCTCTCCACCGAACACCTGGTCATCGGCATCGCCGCCAAGGGTGGAGCCGCCGGCGAGGTGCTCGCCCGGCAGGGCGCCACCGCGAAGAAGCTGCAGGACGCCTTCCAGAAGACGCGAGGAGCCCGCCGGGTGACCACCGCCGACCCCGAGGGCCAGTACAAGGCCCTGGAGAAGTTCGGCACCGATCTCACCGCCTCCGCCCGCGAGGGCAGGCTCGACCCCGTCATCGGACGCGACCAGGAGATCCGGCGCGTCGTCCAGGTGCTGTCCCGCCGCACCAAGAACAACCCGGTGCTGATCGGCGAGCCGGGCGTCGGCAAGACCGCCGTCGTCGAAGGCCTCGCCCAGCGCATCGTCAAGGGCGACGTCCCCGAGTCGCTGAAGAACAAGCGGCTCGTCGCCCTCGACCTCGGCGCCATGGTCGCCGGCGCCAAGTACCGCGGCGAGTTCGAGGAACGTCTCAAGACCGTCCTCGCCGAGATCAAGGACTCCGACGGCCAGATCATCACCTTCATCGACGAACTCCACACCGTCGTCGGCGCCGGCGCCGGCGGCGACTCCGCGATGGACGCCGGCAACATGCTCAAGCCCATGCTCGCCCGCGGCGAACTCCGCATGGTCGGCGCCACCACCCTCGACGAGTACCGCGAACGCATCGAGAAGGACCCGGCCCTCGAACGCCGCTTCCAGCAGACCCTCGTCGCCGAACCCTCCGTCGAGGACTCCATCGCCATCCTCCGCGGACTCAAGGGCCGCTACGAGGCCCACCACAAGGTCCAGATCGCCGACAGCGCCCTTGTCGCCGCCGCCACCCTCTCCGACCGCTACATCACCTCCCGCTTCCTCCCCGACAAGGCCATCGACCTCGTCGACGAGGCCGCCAGCCGCCTCCGCATGGAGATCGACTCCTCGCCCGTCGAGATCGACGAACTCCAGCGCGCCGTCGACCGGCTGAAGATGGAGGAACTCGCCCTCGGCAAGGAGACCGACGCCGCCTCGCTCGAACGCCTGGAGCGCCTGCGCCGCGACCTCGCCGACAAGGAGGAGGAACTGCGCGGCCTCAACGCCCGCTGGGAGAAGGAGAAGCAGTCCCTCAACCGGGTCGGCGAACTGAAGGAAAAGCTCGACGAACTGCGCGGCCAGGCCGAACGCGCCCAGCGCGACGGCGACTTCGACACCGCCTCCAAACTGCTCTACGGCGAGATCCCCACGCTCGAACGCGACCTGGAGGCCGCCTCCGAGGCCGAGGAGGAAGCGACCGCCGTGGACACCATGGTCAAGGAGGAGGTCGGCGCCGACGACATCGCCGACGTCGTCGCCTCCTGGACCGGCATCCCGGCCGGCCGCCTGATGGAGGGCGAGACCCAGAAACTGCTCCGCATGGAGGACGAACTCGGCAAGCGCCTCATCGGCCAGACCGAGGCCGTACGCGCCGTCTCCGACGCCGTACGGCGCTCCCGGGCCGGCATCGCCGATCCCGACCGCCCCACCGGCTCCTTCCTCTTCCTCGGCCCGACGGGTGTCGGCAAGACCGAGCTGGCGAAAGCCCTCGCCGACTTCCTCTTCGACGACGAACGCGCCATGATCCGCATCGACATGTCGGAGTACAGCGAGAAGCACTCCGTGGCACGCCTCGTCGGCGCGCCCCCCGGCTACGTCGGCTACGAGGAGGGCGGCCAGCTCACCGAGGCCGTCCGCCGCCGCCCCTACAGCGTCGTCCTCCTCGACGAGGTCGAGAAGGCGCACCCCGAGGTCTTCGACATCCTGCTCCAGGTGCTCGACGACGGCCGCCTCACCGACGGCCAGGGCCGCACCGTCGACTTCCGCAACACCATCCTGGTGCTGACGTCCAACCTGGGCAGCCAGTACCTGGTCGACCCGCTCACCACCGAGACGGAGAAGAAGGAGCAGGTCCTGGAGGTGGTCCGGACCTCCTTCAAGCCCGAGTTCCTCAACCGCCTCGACGACCTGGTCGTCTTCTCGGCGCTGACCAGGCCCGAGCTGGAACACATCGCACGGCTCCAGCTCGACGGCCTGGCCCGCCGCCTCGCCGAACGCCGCCTCGCCCTGGACATCACCCCCGAGGCGCTGGCCTGGCTCGCCGAGGAGGGCATGGACCCCGCCTACGGCGCCCGTCCCCTGCGCCGCCTCATCCAGACCGCCATCGGCGACCGCCTGGCCAAGGAGATCCTGGCCGGCGAGATCAAGGACGGCGACACGGTCCGCGTGGACCGCTTCGAGGACGGCCTGCTGGTGGGGCCGGCGACGGGCAAGTCGCTGTAGCCCGCGGGTCCCGCCCCGGCCGAGGGGCCGGGGCGGGACCCGGTGCTCGTGCCGATGGCCGATTCCACGGCGGCTGTCGGCCGGGGCAGGTTGCCCGGCACGGGGCAAGAGAGAGAGGGTGGGATGTACGTCTGGTCTCAGCGACGGCCGGACGCCAGACGACGTAGGAGTGTCCCAGTATGACCATCGACCCGTCCTCGATTCCGAATTTCGGGGGCCAGCCCGAGCCGCAGCCGCAAGGACCGGCGGGCCCCGTCGTCCCGGATCAGGACCTCGTGAAGCAGCTCCTCGACCAGATGGAGCTGAAGTACGTCGTCGACGACGAGGGTGACCTCGCGGCGCCGTGGGAGCAGTTCCGTACCTACTTCATGTTCCGCGGTGAGGACGACCAGCAGATCTTCTCCGTCCGGACGTTCTACGACCGGCCGCACCAGATCGACGAGAAGCCCCAGCTGCTCGAGTCCATCGACGACTGGAACCGGCGCACCCTGTGGCCCAAGGTGTACACCCACACCCACGACGACGGCACGGTCCGCCTCATCGGTGAGGCCCAGATGCTGATCGGCATGGGCGTCAGCCTGGAGCACTTCGTCTCGTCGACGGTGAGCTGGGTGCGGGCCGCGATCGAGTTCGACAAGTGGCTCGTCGAGCAGCTCGGCCTGGAGCAGGAGATCGACGAGGCGGACGAGAAGCCCGAGGACGACGAGTAGTCCGTCCCCGGGCACGGCGTGGTGAGAGCCCGGTGCGGACAGCCGCTGTCCGCACCGGGCTCTCTCGTGGCCGGCTCTGTCACCTGCGCGGTCGTGGCCTGGAAACTTGTCAGCTCTCGTAGTGGTAGCGGCACTGCGCGATCAGGACGTTGTCCTCGGCGACCTTGTAGACCAGACGGTGCTCGTCATTGATGCGGCGCGACCAGTAGCCCCGGAACCCGTGCTTGAGTGGCTCCGGTTTGCCGATGCCCTCGTTGCCGTTCCGGACGATGTCCGCGATGAGAGTGTTGATCCGCTTCAGGGTCTTCCGGTCCTGAAGCTGCCACCACGTGTAGTCCTCCCAGGCGCGAGAGGAGAAGGTGATCTTCATGTGCGGCCTTCACCCGTCGGTCGTCAGCTCGCGTACGGTGCCGCCACCGTTTTCCAGCTCGTCGATGGACGCGAGCAGCCGCCGGGCGTTCGCCGGGCTTCGCAGCAGGTAGGCCGTCTCCTTCAGGGACTCGTAGTCCTCAAGGGAGACGATGACGACCGGCTCGTGTCCGGCCCGGGTGATGACGACCTCTTCGCGGTCGTCGGTGACGGAGTTGAGCACCTCGGCGTACCGCGCGCGTGACTCGGAATACGACATGGTCTTCACGATCGACCTCCTAAACGTACAAAAAATTGTACGTCGGTTTTGCGGTGAGGCAACCGTGAGACCCCGGGGCCGGGGCCGGGGCCGTTCACTCAAGGGCGGGCGCCTCCACGGATACGTCTGCCCATACCGTCTTGCCCACGGGGCGACGGGGCGCCGACCCCCAGCGCAAGGCCAGAACATCCACCAGGAGCAGCCCTCGACCGGACTCGCCTTCGGGACACGACGAGGGCGCGGACGCGGACGGCAGTCTCGCGGCGGCGGCGTCCGCCACCTCGACCCGCACCAGGCCCGCCGCCGCGTCGAGGGCGAGCCGCAGACCGAAGTCGCGCCCGGGAACCCGGCCGTGCCGCACGGCGTTCGCCGCGAGCTCACCGACGACGAGAGCGATCGCGCACGACACGTCCGACGCGGGCGGGTGGCCCCACGCCTCCATGCGACGAACGGCGAAACGCCGGGCGAGCTGCGCGCCGCGTGGTGAGGAGGTGAACTGCGCGGCAGCCGAGGTGGTCGTTCCTGTGAGCACGGCTTGGTCCGTCCCTCTCTGTCGATCTCGGGTCGTCTCGCGGCGTATGCGAGTCATCACGTTCCGTACTCAAGGTTCGTCCGATCGCTCTACGCTCAACAGAGGGCGCAGTATTACCTTTCAGGCCATAAGGACGGAAGTGACGCTTTGGCCAACGGAATTGACCCCAGTGCGTCGATGGCGGCGCTGTTCGGCGCGCGGGTACGCAGGCTCCGTACGGCGGCCGGGCTCACACAGGCAGAACTCGGCGCCAGGACGCACGTGGTGAGCACCCGGATCACGCAGATCGAGCGCGCGTCGGGAGCGAAGCCGACGCTGGAGCTGGCGCGTGCGCTGGATGCGGTCCTCGGTGCGGACGATCTTCTCGTCGAGCTGTGGCCGTACGTGTACCGGGAGGCGTTTCCGGACTGGTCGCGGAGGTTCATGGAGTACTTGGAACGGGCGGTGACCATCAGGCAGTACGCGGCTCATGTGGTGCCGGGTCTGTTGCAGACGGAGGATTACGCGCGGGCCGTTCTCGGCCTGGACGCTCTGCTGGACAATGGCGATCAACTGGAGGAGCGCGTAGCAGCCCGCATGGGACGGCAGGCACGGCTGGGCTCACCCGACCGGCCGGAACTGTGCGTGATCCTGGACGAGGCGGTATTGAGGCGTCCGATCGGCGGCCACGCCGTGATGCGGAAGCAGCTGGCGCGCCTGCTCGACGCTGCCGAGGAACGCCACATCACTGTGCAGGTACTGCCGTTCGACCAAGGCGGGCATGAGGCCATGGGCGGCTCGCTGACGATCCTGATCCTGCCGGACGGCTCGGAAGTGGCTTACACAGAGGGTTCGGACTACGGCCAGCTCATCGAAGAACCAGCCAACATCAGTCGCTACAAGGTGATTTACGATCGGCTACGGGCGGCAGCCCTGCCCCCGATCATGTCGCTCGACGTGGTCCGGTCCACGATGGAGGGCAACTACCGTGGCGCACTTCTTCCGTCCCGATCTGACCGGCGCCGCCTGGCGCAGGAGCAGCTACAGCAATCAAGCGGGGGGCGACTGCGTGGAGGTGGCCGACGGGTTCCGGGTCGTCGTGCCCGTTCGTGACAGCAAGGCCCCGTACGGTCCGGCGCTGTGTTTCGGGGCCGCCTCCTGGGCCGCCTTCATGGGCGGGTTGAAGTCCGGGCGGCACCGCGTCTGAGTCAACGGGGCACCGGTCGCAGGCCCTTGTGCGGGTCCGCCGGTGCCTCGTCCGCGAGGGTCCGGTGGGCCACTGACCTCCCCAAAGAACCGGGAGAAAGAAATACCCGCCCACCCACCCTCCCCGTCGGAAGGCCCGCGTCACCCGTCCGAGTGACCAGCTTGCAGGTGCGGGACGCGGGCGGTCACGTTCGCTGCGACAACCACAAACGAATACGGCCCCCGCCCAGGATTGCCGTCCCGGAACGAGGGCCTGACCGACCAGGAAGACGAACCCTTCCCAATGGCCGACTCGCAGTCTAACGCGCGCCTGCGCGCCGACGCCGGAGCTCCGACCTCCGGCGTGATCCACGTACGCACCCGCCTCACGACCGACTTCACCGTGATCGCCAACGCCCTCGCCCAGCGGCGCGGCAGCGCGGTCACCATCGGCGTCGCGGTCTACATCGCCTCCCTCCCCGAGGGCACTCTCGTGAGCATCGCCGCCCTGTGCGCGCACTTCACCGAGGGCGAGATCCTGATCTCCCGGGCGCTGAGGGAACTGGAAACTGCCGGATACCTGGAACGCCGCCGTGAACGCCTGCCCACCGGGCAGATCCGCACCCGGACGTACTTCTACGACGTACCGGGCGGCGATCCGCGGACGGACCCGGAAGGATCACCGAAGCCGCCCCGGCCCCGCAAGCCGTCCGCGGCCGAGCGCCCGGCTCCCTCCTCGGCGGCCGCGCAGGCAACTCCCGTACTCGCCCCGGACCAGCCGGTAGAACCGGCCGCGCTCGCGGACCCCGACCCGCGGGCAGTCGCCGTACTGGCCTCCCTCCGCCGGGTGGATCCACGTCTCGTCCTCTCCGAGCGGGAGGCCGCGCGTCTGGCACCGGCCGTCACCGCGTGGCTGGCGGCCGGCGTCTCCCCGTCCCAGATCAGGACATCGCTCACGGCGGGGCTCCCGGACCCGTTCCTGACCCGTCCGGTGGGTATCCTCGCCTTCCGTCTCCGGGAGACGCCGCTGCCCGCGCCACCCCCGGTCTCCCTCCCGCCGCTCCCCGCCCGCCCGGCCGTGCCGCGCTTCCAGACCTGCGACGGCTGTGAGCGCGCCTTCCGAGTCTGGAAGCCCTCCGCGCAGACCCGCTGTCGCGGGCCGACTGGAACCGTCGGCATCAGCTCCGCGGCAGGCATGCCGCCAGGGAGTGGAAGGGCTCCGAGCTGGAGCAGTGGGAGTACGAGATCACCAGCGGCGGCCGCGTTCGCTACCTGGTCGGCCCGGATACCTCGACCGTGATCCTGGTGTACGCCTCCCCGGGACACCCGAAGGACACCGAGTAGCCTCCGTCGCCCCACGTTCCTGAACCGCAGCTTCGCGTTACGGACGAGTCAGTGGAGCCGGGCAAGCCGCTTCACGGCCTCCTCCAGCACCCCCGTTCGCTTGCAGAACGCGAAGCGGACCAACGGGGCGCCCATGTCCTGGTGGTCGTAGAAGACGGCCGTGGGGATGGCGACGACGCCCGCGCGTTCGGGCAGGGCGCGGCAGAAGGCGATGCCGTCGGTCTCGCCCAGGGGGCGGATGTCGGCGGTGATGAAGTAGGTGCCGGAGGGGCGGTAGACGGTGAGGCCCGCCTCCTCCAGGCCGGAGGCGAGGACGTCGCGCTTGGCCCACAAGTCGTCCCGGAATCCGGTGAAGTACGACTCGGGCAGGGCGAGGGCCTCGGCGATCGCGTACTGGAAGGGGCCGGCCGAGACGTAGGTCAGGTACTGCTTGGCCGAGCGGACCGCCGTGACCAGGGGCGGGGCGGCCGTCACCCAGCCGACCTTCCAGCCTGTGAAGGAGAAGGTCTTGCCCGCGCTGGAGATGGTGACCGTGCGGTCCCGCATGCCGGGGAGGGTGGCCAGGGGAATGTGTTCGGCGTCGTCGAAGACCAGGTGTTCGTAGACCTCGTCGGTCACGACGAGCAGGTCGCGTTCCACCGCCAGCTCGGCGATCGCCGTCAGTTCCCCGCGGGTGAGGACCGTGCCGGTCGGGTTGTGCGGGGTGTTGATCAGGAGCAGGCGGGTGCGGTCGGTGACGGCGTCGCGCAGTTCGTCGAGGTCGAGGTGGAAGCGCCCGTCGCGCGGGCGGAGCGTGACGGGGACGCGGGTGCCGCCGGCCATGGCGATGCAGGCCGCGTAGGAGTCGTAGTACGGCTCGAGGGCGATCACCTCGTCGCCGGGCTCCACCAGGGCGAGCAGTGCGGCGGCGATCGCCTCGGTGGCGCCGGCGGTGACCAGGACCTCGGTGTCGGGGTCGACGGACAGGCCGTAGCGGCGCCGCTGGTGCGCGGCGACGGCGGTGCGCAGCTCGGGGATGCCGGGGCCCGGCGGATACTGGTTGCCGCGGCCGTCCCGCAGGGCCCGTACGGCGGCCTCCCTGACCTCCTCGGGGCCGTCGGTGTCGGGGAAGCCCTGGCCCAGGTTGATGGAGCCGGTCCGCAGGGCCAGGGCGGACATCTCGGCGAAGATCGTCGTCCCGAACTCGGCGAGCCGGCGGTTGAGGAGGGGGCGCGCGCTGGAGGTCATGGCGGTCATCCTGCGCCGAAGCTCTGGAGTTCCTCAACTCTGCTTTGGGCCGCGCGGGCGGAGGGCATCTCCCGGTCACACACGTGAGCGAGGTGCCCACGGGGGGCCGCTTCGGGGGATCACGGGGGAACGAGAGGAGGGTGACGTCATGGTCATCGGCATCATCCTGGTTGTGCTCTTCGCGGTGCTGGTCGCGGTCGTGAACGCGGCGCGCAGGCCCGCGCGGCGGGTGGGCGCCGGCCGTCGCGGCAGGGGTAGTGACAGCTGGTGGACGGGCGGTGGAGGCAGCGGCGGGTCCTGCTCGTCGTCGAGTTCCGGTGGGGGATCGTCCTGCAGTAGCGGCTCGTCCTGCGGAGGCGGGTCGTCCTGCGGGGGCGGCGGCGGATGCGGTGGGGGAGGCGGCTGACACGGGGCAGCTCGCCTCCACATCGGGGGATGACGTATCCGCGGCAGCGGGGTCCGCACCTGGGGCGGGCCCCGCTGTGCTGTTCCGGGACACCATGCACCGGCGTACGCCGTCACCTCGGGGCGTACGCCGAGGTTGAACAGTTGAGCTGAGGAGCCCCCCAGGGGATGGAAAGCCCACGAAGTTGGGTAAAAACGCTGTGGTGGCACCACAGTTCATGATTGCCTATAAATCACCGACGCAGCCCTCGGACTCCCCGCGGACCCTTCTTCCGGCCGGGTGACCGGGCTGACGGGCCGAGTTCCCCGGTGCGACCGGGGTGCGCGGACCCCCTTGTCTCCCTCTCCTTGTGTGCTCGCGGAGCCGATCCATGCTCACGACCCTGAACACCGCCTACTCCGACACGCGCGCGGCCGACCTCGCCTGGGCCCTGGGACGCGAGCCGCTTCCCGCGCTGGCCACACTCGATCTCGAACTGGCCGGAAGAAAGGTTCAGTTGAGATTGCTGGGGGCCTCTCACCAGGTGCTGCTGGAGGAGGAGCGGGGTCTCTGTTCGGAGACGGTGGCGTGCATCCCGGGCAGCAGTACGCCGCTTCCGCTGGGCGTGGCCAAGCGGGTGGACGACTGGGAGTACGAGTTCGCCGCCCGGGTGGAGGTGCTCTCCCCGGGCTCCTTCGCGGGCCGTGCCCAGGAGTTGCTGGCCCTGGTCTCCGACCATCCGCAGGGTCTCGCCGGGGTCTTCCCCGGCAGTCCGCACGCGTTCACGGCGATGCTCGCCCAGTCCCATGGGGGTCAGGTTCACTGGCGGACCTGGCACGCCTACCCGCAGGACGGGCAGTTGGTGGCGACGCGGACGAGGGTGGGGGTGCGGATGAGGTCGGCGGTGTGAGGCCGGCCGGGGAGATCGTTGCTCGTACCACTATCGGACAGGCGTAAACAAAGACCACACGTGTGGGTGACGTTGTGCGGTGGAGGCGTAACGTAACGTCGCTGGAGTGATCGAACCGCAAGCCCCCGCACCGCCCGGTTCCGCGCAGTCCTGGGACGGGCCGGGCGGGCCCGGTGGTGACGCGGGGAGTGCGCTGCGGCTGCCGGTGCGGCAGGGTACGGGGCGGTTCCTGGTCCTCGCGGGCGTGTTCGTCTGTGCGGCCTGTGGACTCGTGTACGAGCTGGAACTGGTCGCGCTGGCCACGTACTTGATGGGCGACTCGGTCGCCCAGACCTCCGTCGTGCTGTCCGTGATGGTCTTCGCGATGGGTATCGGCTCCCTGGCCGCGAAACGGCTGCGGCGGCATGCGGCGGCCGGATTCGGCGCCGTCGAGGCGACCCTCGCCCTCGTCGGCGGGTGCAGTGCGATGGCGTTGTACGCCGTGTTCGCCTGGACGGGCGGCTGGGGCGGGGTGTGGGCGAGCGGCCCGCACGCGCTGCTGGTCGCCTTCTCCCTGGCCACCGGGCTGCTGATCGGGGCCGAGGTGCCGCTGCTGATGGAGCTGATCCAGCGGATCCGACGGCAGGACGCGGGGGGAGCGGTGGCCGACCTGTCCGCCGCGGACTACGTCGGCGCGCTCGTCGGCGGGCTCGCCTTCCCCTTCCTGCTCCTGCCGCTGCTCGGCCAGTTGACCGGCGCGCTGATCACCGGCGCGGTCAACGCGGTCGTCGGCGGGGCACTGGTGCTCGGGCTGTTCCGGCAGGACCTCACGCGGCGCGCCCGCCGGCTGCTGGTCACCGCCAACGTGTGCGTGCTCGTCGTCCTCGCCTCGGCCGCCGTCCTCGTCGACGACTTCGAGCGGGCCGCCCGGCACGCCATGTACGGCTCCGACGTACGCGTCGCCCTGCAGACCGACGTCCAGGAGGTACTGCTCACCGGCGGGCGGGACGGGCGGCCCCTGAACCTGTTCCTCGACGGACGGCTGCGGGTCAGCGGCCGGGACGAACTCCGGTACCACGAGGCGCTGGTGCACCCCGCGATGACCGGGCCGCACACCCACGTGCTCGTCCTCGGCGGCGGTGACGGGCTGGCCGTCCGCGAGGTGCTGCGCCACACCGGCGTGCACCGGGTCGACGTCGTCGAGATCGACGCGGGCGTGGTGCGGCTGGCCCGCCGCGATCCGGCGCTGTCCGCGCTGAACGCGCACTCCCTCGACGACCCACGCGTACGGGTGACCACCGCGGACGCCTTCGACTGGCTGCGCGGGGCGCCCCCGGCGGCGTACGACGTCGTCGTCTCGGACCTGCCGCATCCCGGGATCACCGCGAGCACCAAGCTGTACGCGCAGGAGTTCTACGGGCTGGCCCGGCGGGTGCTGGCGCCCGGCGGCCGGCTCGTGGTGCACGGGGGTGCGGTGGTGTCCCGTCCCCGTGACTTCTGGACGGTGGACTCGACGCTCCGCACGGCGGGGTTCCGTACCTCCGCGTACCGGGTGAGCGGCCGGCGGACCGGTTTCGCCGCCGGACCCGACCGGAGTGCCACGGCCACCGCCCACGCCCACCGCGACTGGGGGTTCGTCCTGGCCGCCCGCAACCTCCCCGGGCCGCGCCTCGACCCCGCCGGACCACGTCCGCGCACGCTCACCGACGCCTCCCTCGCGGCGGACGTCCGGGCGGCGGAGCGCACCCGGGTCACCGGTCTGCCGCCGTCCACGCTGGTGCACCCCCGGTACACCGGCTGAGCCCCCTTACTACGTTCCGCGCCGACGCGCCGCGACTTCCCGCCGACGGGGGTGCAGCCCGGCGTCGCGTGGGTAGGCTCCGGACTCATGGAGCACGAGGTGTTCGTTCCGGTCGAGGCGGAGCGGCTCAGGGAGGTGCTGGACGATCCCGCGCGGGTCGCCCGGGCGGTGCCCGGGCTCCAGCACGACGCCGGTGCGGATCCCGTCGCCGGCCGGCTGAAGGTCCGCGTCGGCAGCCACTCCGTCACCTATCGGGGTGCCGTACGGGTGTCCGCACGGGACGACGGTTCCTACGCCGTCGAGGGTGATGCGGCGGAGACCCGCGGCAGCGGCTCGGTGAAGCTCGCGCTGCGGCTGCGCCTGCGGGACACGGAGGGCGGCACCACCCTCACGGTCGAGGGCACGGCGACGGCCGACGGCCGGGTCACGGAACTCCCACCGGACGCGGTGGCCTCGGCGGTGTCCCGCCTGCTGAACCGCTTCGCGGAGAACCTGGGGGCCGACGCGGCGGAGCGGGCCTTCGGCCCGGAGTCGCCCGAGCTCCTGTCGACGGGGGACTTCGAACCGCGGGCCACGACCGACTTCGAGACCACCCCGGACGCGGACGACGCCCCACCGCCCGCCCCGGACGTGGATGTCCCGTCCGTCTTCGAGGCGGAGGTTCCGCCGCCCTCCCTCGACGAGGACGACGACGAGGACGACGACGGCTCCGTCGCCGAGGCGGCGCACGCCCGGCGGACGATGATCGGCCGCAGCGCCGAGGAGGTGGACCACGCCCCGCCGCGCGGCCGCTACGCCCCCGTCCCCGCCCCGCAGACCGTCACCTCCGTCACCCCCCTGCGCTGGGCCGCACCGGCGGCGGCCCTGGCGGTCGCCTCGGCGGTCGTCGTGATCAGGGCGCTCCGCAGACGCCACTGAGCCCCTGACGGGCGGTCCTCGCGTCACCCGGGCCTACCTGTGCCGGTGGCCGCCGCCTCGCGTCGCGGGGGCCGCGCGGCCCGGCGCTTGCCGGGTGCCGCCCAGCCCCTTGAGGCATGGGGGGAGGCCCGACTGCCCGCGGAAGCGGGAGCGGGGGCGCGGTTGGCGGGGCGTGACTGCCCGCGGAGGCCGGGTGGGTGGGGAACCGTTGCGGCGACGCCCTCTTGATCACCCCAGTAGGGTCGTCACGTGAGTAACGAACACATCACGCTGACCGCGGGTGACGCGGAAGTGGACGTGCTGCCGGGGAACGGTGGGCGGGTCGGAGGGCTGCGGGTCGGGGGCGTCGAGCTGCTGCGGCAGGGGGAGCGGTTCGGGTGCTTCCCGATGGTGCCCTGGTGCGGACGGATCCGGGACGGACGGTTCCGGGACGGCGCGGCCGTGCGGCAGATGCCGCTCAACGCCCCGCCGAACGCCATCCACGGCACCGCCCGCGACGCCGCCTGGCGCACCGCCCGCAGGAACACCGACGAGGCCGTGCTCACGTACGACCTCGTCGAGCCATGGCCGTACGCCGGGCGCGTCACCCAGCAGATCGCGCTGACCGGGGACTCCCTGACGCTGACGATGGGCGTGGAGACGTACGAGTCGTCCTTCCCGGCGCAGATCGGCTGGCACCCGTGGTTCAACCGCGACCTCGGCAAGGAGGACGTGGTGATCGACTTCGCCCCCGTCTGGCAGGAGGAGCGCGGGGAGGACCACCTGCCGACCGGGCAGCGGATCGACCCCGAGCCGGGCCCCTGGGACGACTGCTTCGGCATGCCCGGCGGTGTCGACGTCACCCTCACCTGGCCGGGGCAGCTGGAGCTCAGGGTGACCAGCCGCCAGGAGTGGGTCGTGGTCTACGACGAGCAGCGCGAGGCCGTGTGCGTCGAGCCGCAGACCGGGCCGCCCGACGGGCTGAACACCCACCCGCGCCTGGTCACCCCGCTGGATCCGCTGGAGGCCTCGACGACCTGGACCTGGACCCGCCTCTAAGCTGGCCGTCATGAGTGACGTCAACGCAGTAATGCCGCCAGGCACACGCGGCGCGCTGCTGCAGCAGATCAAGGACAAGGCCGTGGTGCACGGCAAGGTGACCCTCTCCTCCGGTCTGGAGGCCGACTACTACGTTGACCTGCGCCGCGTCACCCTCGACGGCGAGGCCGCCCCGCTGGTCGGGCAGGTGCTGCTGGACCTGACCGACGGGCTGGAGTTCGACGCGGTGGGCGGGCTGACCATGGGTGCCGACCCGGTGGCGGCGAGCATGCTGCACGCCGCCGCCGCGCGGGGCCGGAAGCTGGACGCCTTCGTCGTGCGCAAGGCCGCCAAGGCGCACGGACTGCAGCGGCGCGTCGAGGGCCCGGACATCGAGGGCCGCCGGGTTCTCGTCGTCGAGGACACCTCCACCACCGGCGGCTCCCCGCTCGCCGCCGTCGAGGCCGTGCGCGAGGCCGGTGCCCAGGTCGTGGCCGTCGCGACGATCGTCGACCGGGCGACCGGTGCCGCCGAGAAGATCCAGGAGGGCGCCGGGGTTCCGTACCTGTTCGCCTACTCCAAGGACGAGCTCGGCCTCGACTGACCAGCCGGCCCCGACCAGCCCGCGGACAGCGGGATGGACCTTCCGGCCGAGTCTGGAAGGATGGGCGCGACAATGACGTCGCTTCCAAGGTTCCAGGTCAGGGCCGACAGCACGCAGTACGCCACACCGCACGCTTAAGGAGCGGACAGATGCCCATCGCAACTCCCGAGGTCTACAACGAGATGCTGGACCGGGCGAAGGCGGAGAAGTTCGCCTACCCGGCCATCAACGTCACCTCGTCCCAGACCCTGCACGCGGCACTGCGCGGCTTCGCCGAGGCGGAGAGCGACGGCATCGTCCAGATCTCGACGGGCGGCGCCGAGTTCCTGGGCGGCCAGCACAAGAAGGAGATGGTGACCGGCGCGGTCGCGCTCGCCGAGTTCGCGCACATCGTCGCCGAGAAGTACGACGTCAACATCGCCCTGCACACGGACCACTGCCCCAAGGACAAGCTCGACGGGTACGTCCGTCCGCTGCTCGCGGTGTCCGAGGAGCGCGTCAAGGCCGGCCGCAACCCGCTGTTCCAGTCCCACATGTGGGACGGCTCCGCGGAGACCCTCGCCGACAACCTCTCCATCGCCCAGGAGCTCCTCGAGCGCGCCCGCGCCGCGAAGATCATCCTCGAGGTCGAGATCACCCCGACCGGCGGTGAGGAGGACGGCGTCACGCACGAGATCAACGACTCCCTCTACACCACGGTCGACGACGCGGTCCGCACCGCGGAGGCCCTCGGCCTCGGTGACAAGGGCCGCTACCTGCTCGCCGCGTCCTTCGGCAACGTGCACGGCGTGTACAAGCCGGGCAACGTCGTCCTCCGCCCCGAGCTGCTGAAGGAGCTCAACGAGGGCGTCGCCGCCAAGTACGGCAAGCCGGCCGGCTCGCAGCCGTTCGACTTCGTCTTCCACGGCGGCTCCGGTTCCTCCCCGGAGGAGATCCTCACCGCGCTGGAGAACGGCGTCGTGAAGATGAACATCGACACCGACACCCAGTACGCGTTCACGCGTCCGGTCGCCGCCCACATGTTCCGCAACTACGACGGCGTCCTGAAGGTCGACGGCGAGGTCGGCGACAAGAAGACCTACGACCCGCGCACCTGGGGCAAGCTGGCCGAGGCGTCGATGTCGGCCCGCGTCCTGGAGGCCTGCCAGAACCTGCGCTCCACCGGCACCCGCATCAAGTAGCACGACGCGCGTCGAGCCCGGTACCCGCCGCGGTGCCGGGCTCTTCCGTATGCTCGCCGCATGCCCGACGTCCGGCTGTCCTCCCCGCAGGGCAAGTGGATCCTGCTCACCACGGTCCTCGGCTCCAGCATGGCCCTGCTCGACTCCACCGTGGTCAACGTCGCCCTCCCGCGCATCGGCCGCGACCTGGACGCCGACCTCGCCGCCCTGCAGTGGACCGTCAACGCGTACATGGTCACGCTGGCCGGGCTGATCCTGCTCGGCGGGGCGCTGGGCGACCGGTTCGGGCGGCGCAAGGTGTTCGTCGTCGGCGTGCTGTGGTTCGCGGCGGCCTCGCTGCTGTGCGGCCTGGCCCCCGACGCCGGCATCCTCATCGCCGCCCGCGCCCTCCAGGGCGTCGGCGGGGCGCTCCTCACCCCCGGCTCGCTCGCCCTCATCCAGGCCTCCTTCCACCCCGACGACCGGGGCCGCGCGGTCGGCCTCTGGTCCGGCTTCGGCGGCATCGGCGCGGCCGTCGGCCCCTTCGTCGGCGGCTGGCTGGTGGACGGGCCCGGCTGGCGCTGGGTGTTCCTGCTCAACGTGCCGCTCGCCCTGCTGTGCGCCCCCGTCGCCGTACGCCACGTGCCGGAGTCGACGGGCGGGAAGGCCGAGGGCCGGTTCGACGTCCTCGGTGCCGCGCTCGGCGCGATCGCCCTCGCGCTGGTGACGTACGCGCTGATCGAGGCCGACGAGGGCTCCCCGCTCGTCGCGGTCACCGCGGTCGCCGGCCTGGCCGCCGCGGTCGCCTTCGTCCTCGTCGAGAAGCGCCGCCCGCGCCCGATGATGCCGCTCGACATCTTCGCCTCCCGCCAGTTCTCGGCCGTCAACGTGGTCACGCTGTGCGTGTACGCGGCCTTCGGCGGGTTCTTCTTCCTCGCCGCGCTCCAGCTCCAGGTCGTCGTCGGCTGGTCCGCTCTCGCCGCCGGTACGGCCCTGCTGCCCACGACCGCCCTGATGCTGCTGCTCTCCGCCCGCTCCGGCGAACTCGGCGAGCGGATCGGCCCGCGCATCCCGCTCACCGTCGGACCGCTGCTGTGCGCCGCCGGGATGCTGCTGATGCTGCGCGTCGGCCCGGACGCCTCGTACGCCACCGAGGTGCTGCCCGCGCTGCTGGTGCTCGGCCTCGGCATGGTCACCCTGGTCGCACCGCTCACCGCGACGGTCCTCGCCTCCGTGGGCACCGAACGGGCGGGCCTGGCCAGCGGCATCAACAACGCCGCCGCCCGCGCGGCCGGCCTGGTGGCGGTGGCCGCGCTGCCGCTGCTCGCCGGGATGGGTCCGGAGGCCTACCGGCTCCCCGACGCCTTCGACGACGCGTTCCGGCGGGCGATGGTCCTGTGCGCGGGTGTCCTGGTGGTGGGATCGGCGATCGCCTGGGCGACCGTACGCCGCCCGGCACCGGACTGCCGGCACCCCGAGTGCCGCAGGCACGGGAGCGTGACGGTGCCGCCGCTGGAGGCGGGGACGGAAGTGGGGAAGGAGCCGTAGCGGTCCGGGTTACTGCTTGAGCGCGGTGTACGCCTCTTCGCTGCTGTCCCTGAGGAAGGTCCAGCACCGCTCGGCCTCGTCCGACTCACCGATCACCTCGGCCGCCCGCGCGAGCGCGGCGAGGCAGCGCAGGAAGCCGCGGTTGCCGCGGTGGCTCCAGGGGACCGGGCCGTGGCCCTTCCAGCCGGCCCGCCGCAGCGAGTCCAGCCCGCGGTGGTAGCCGGTGCGCGCGTACGCGTACGACTCGACCACCCGGTCGGCCTGGAAGGCGTCGTCGGCGAGCATCGCCCACGCCAGGGAGAAGGTCGGGTAGTCCGCCGCCACCTGCGCCGGCGGGGCGGACTCCTCGGAGAGGAGCGCGTAGGCCTTCTCGTTCTCGGGCAGGTGCGTCGGGTCCGGTCCGCCGAGGAGGTTCTGGTGCGTGGTCATGAGGGCCAGTCTGCCACCTCGTTGACGGACGCCGGCCCCGGACGCCGGTGGATGCCGCGGGCCGCCGCGGTGTGGTGGGCCACGAGGTCCGGGCGGCCGAGACGCCCGGCGAGGGCGGCCAGGACGAGGTGGGCCGGGCCCCAGGCCGCGGTGCCCATGCCGGCGACGACGAACTGGTCGGCGTGCGGGGCCAGCAGGTCGTAGAGGCGCCGGGGGTCGGGGGTGCCGAGGCGGGCGGCGACGAGACCCCACACGGGCAGCAGGAAGTCGGCCGTCCAGTCGTCCGCGACGTCCGTACCCCAGCGGGTGAGCAGCTCGTGGGCCTCGTCGGTGCGGCCGGCCTCGGCGACGGCCAGGACCGCGACCGGCCGCAGCGGCACCATGTCCGGCTCCCCGGCAGCCGCAACGAGGTCCCCGGCGAGCTCCGCGCCCCGGCCCTGGGCGCGCCGGCTGGTGTACGTGGTGACCAGGGTCCGCCACCGTGCGCCCCAGGGTGTGGCGGCGAAGCGGGTGGAGGCGTGGGTGCCGGCCAGTTCCTCCGCCTCGGCCCACCGTCCGTCGAGGGTGGCGCGGGCGGTCTGGGCGACCTTCACGATCGACTCCAGTTCCGGGCGGGGCGCCTCCTTGAGCAGCCGTCGGCAGCGGTCCAGTTCCCGTTCCCAGGCGGGCAGGTCGCCGGCGCGCAGCAGGCAGGCCATCGCGAAGGCGCGGGCGATCAGCTCGGTGGAGCGGGGCAGTCCGGGCAGTGCCGCCATCTCCGTCGCGGCGCGCAGGCGTTCGGCGTTGCGGCCCGGGGCGAAGCTCGCGAGGAGGTAGTTGCCGAGGGCGCGGGCGAGCAGCGCCGGGTCGTCGAGCCCGCGGGCCAGCCGGACCGCGTCGGCGGCGTGCCGCTCGCCCTCGGCGCGGCGCGGGCTGTAGTGCAGCTCGACGCCCAGGGCGCCGAGCAGTCCGGCCCGGTCGCGGTCGTCGAGCGGCCCGGCCAGCAGCTCCTCGATCGCTTCGACGACGGGCCGGTGGACGGTGCCGTACGGGCGCCAGTTCCACAGGGTGGGGGCGGCGAAGGCGGTGAGGATGCCGGTCAGGGCCCGGCGGTCGCCGGATGCGCGGGCCAGCTCGAAGGCCCTGTCCAGGTCCCGGCCGGCGCCGGTGGCGTCGCCGGTGGAGCGGCGGGCCTGGCCGAGCTCGGTGAGCAGCCGGGCGCGCTCCGCCCCGCCCTCGTCCGGCGGCAGTACGGACAGTGCCAGCTCCCACAGCTCCACGGCCTCGGCGTACGCCTGCTGCGCGGTGGCGTGCCGGGCGGCGGCCGACGCGTGCGCGACCGCCCGGGGCGCGCCGCCGACCCGGGCGGCCGCGGCGAAGTGCCGGGCCAAGGTGGCGGATTCGGCCGCGGGCAGCAGCGGTTCGAGCGCCTCGCCGATCCGCAGGTGCAGGCGGGCGCGGTCCGAGCGGCGCAGCCCGGCGTAGAGGGCGTCGCGGACGAGGGCGTGGCCGAAGCGGTAGTCGGGGCCGGCCGGCGGTTCGACGAGCAGACCGGTGGCGACGGCCGGTTCGAGCCCGTCCAGTACGTCCTCGACGGGGCGGCCGGTGACGGCCGCGAGCAGGTCGGCGTCCGTCTCGGCGCCGGCCACCGCGGCGGCGCGGAGCAGGTGGGCCGTCTCCTCCGGCAGGCGGGTCACCCGCCGCTCGATGACGTCCCTGACGCCCGCGGGCAGCGCGTCGTCGACCCCGCCCTCGCTCTGCCGCAGCCGCAGCACCTCGCCCAGGTAGAAGGGGTTGCCGCCGGTGCGGCGCAGCAGCGCCCGCGACAGGTCCTCCGCGAGACCGCGGGCGCGCAGGTACGCCGTCACGTCGGCGCCGGTGAACGGCCGCAGCTCCACCCGCGCCGCGCCTTCGAGGCGGGCCAGCGCGCCGAGGGTGTCGCGCAGCGGGCCGGGGTGGTCCCCGGGCTCGGGGCGGAGGGTGGCGAGGACGAGCACCGGCCGGCGCGCGACGGCGCCGGCGACGTGGGACAGCAGCCGCAGCGAGGAGACGTCGGCCCACTGCAGGTCGTCGAGGACGATCAGCAGCGGTTCACCGCCCGCGGGCAGCGCCGATACGACGCGCTCGTACCGCTCGTACAGGGCCGCGTCCGGGTCCGCCGCGGACACCCCGTCCGTCAGCAGGCCCCCGGCGGCCTCGCCGGCCGCTTCGCGCAGCACCCGGACCCACGGCCAGAAGGCGGGCGCGGTGCCGTCGACGCAGCCGCCGCGGGCCACCGTGAAGCCACGTGCCGTCGCCCGCTCCGCGACCTCGACGGCGTACCGGGTCTTGCCGATGCCGGCCTCCCCGGCCACCAGCAGCACGCCGCCGCTGCCGCGCCGCGCGGCGGCCAGCCGCTCCTCGGCGAGCGCCAGCTCGGTCTCCCGGGCGACGAGCCCGTCGGCCCGCGCGGCCGGCCGGGGCACCGGAGCGGGGGACGGCGGCTTCGGCGCCGGGAGCCGCAGCTCGGGCGCCTGCCCGAGCACCGCCTGCTCCAGGTCCCGCAGCTCGGGCCCCGGCCGCAGCCCCAGTTCGTCGTCGAGCCGGGCACGCACCCGGCGTAACGCGGCGAGCGCGTCGGCCTGGCGGCCGGTGCGGTACAGCGCGAGCACCAGCAGCGCCCAGCCGCGCTCGCGGTACGGCTGCTCTCCGGTCAGCGCCTCCAGGCCGGGTACGCAGGCGGCCGCCTCGCCCAGGGCCAGCCTCGCCTCGTAGCGGTCCTCCTCCACCGCCGCCCGCACCTCGGCCAGCCGTGACACCACCGGCCGGGCGAAGCGCTCGTCGGTGAACTCGCCCAGGGGCTCCCCGCGCCACAGCTCCAGCGCCCCGTCCAGTACCCGTACCGCCTCGGCGTGGTCCCCGCGCGCCAGCGCCGCACGCCCCTCGTCCGCGCCCGCGGCGAAGCGCTCCAGGTCGACCCGGCCGGGGGCGGCGGCGAGCAGATAGCCGGGCTCCCGGGTCAGCAGCAGCCGGGGCGGGGTGCGCGGCGTGCGGTCCGGCTCGAGCACCTTGCGCAGGTGCGCGACGTACGCCTGCAGGGTGCGGGTGGCCTGCGCGGGCGGTTCGCCGGACCACAGCTCGTCGATCAGCCGGTCCAGGGACACCACCCGGCCGGGTTCCAGCGCCAGCATCGCGATCAGGGCGCGCTGCTTGCGCGTGCCCAGATCCAGCGTCCGCCCGGCCGCGTCGGCGACCTCCACGGTCCCGAACAGCCGGAACTCGAGACGGTCCGACACGGTGTGCCCCCTTTCCGGGCCGCGGCCCGCGACCTCAACCCGATCCCAGCTCGACCCCAGACGGACGGGCCGAGGCTAGCGGCATCGCACAGCGGGACGGACGAGAGGGACACAACGATGACCATCGGAAACGATCTGCGGGCCGCCGTCAAGGGCCGGATCCTCACCCCCGGCGACGACGGCTTCGACGCCGCGCGCCGCCCCTGGAACCTCGCGGTGGACCAGCGGGTGGTGGCCGTGGTGGACGCGGCGGACACCGACGACGTCGCGGCCGTGGTCCGCCGGGCCCGCCTCGCGGGTCTCGCGGTCCTGGCCCAGCCCGGCGGGCACGGTGCCACCGGCGACACGGACGGCGCGGTCCTGCTGCGCACGGGCGGTCTGGGCGGCGTGGAGGTCCGCCCGGAGCGGCGGCTGGCCCGGGTGGGCGCGGGCGTGCGGTGGGGCGAGGTCCTGACGGCGGCGGGCCCGCACGGGCTGACCGGCCTCGCGGGCAGCTCCCCGGTGGTCAGCGTCACCGGGTACACGCTGGGCGGCGGGCTGAGCTGGTTCAGCCGCGCGTACGGCTTCGCCGCGAACAGCGTCCGCGCGTTCGACGTCGTGGACACCGAGGGCGCGCGCCGGCGGGTGACCGCCGGGACCGACCCGGAGCTGTTCTGGGCGCTGCGCGGCGGCAGCGGCGAGTTCGCCGTCGTCACCGCCGTCGAGTTCGACCTGCTTCCGGCACCCGAGCTGTACGGCGGGCGGATGCTGTGGCCGGCCGCCGCCGCGGCCGCCGTGCTCGACGCGTACCGCGAGGTCACCGCCGCCGCGCCGGACGAGCTCTCCGTCTGGTACGACCTGCTGCAGTTCCCCGGCGCCCCGGCGATGGTCGCCGTGGACGCCACCCATCTGGGACCGGCCGGGGAGGCGGCGGCGCTGCTGCGGGCGTTCGAGAAGATCGACGGCCGGATCAGTGACTCCCGGGGCCCGCTCCCGGTCGCCGAGCTGGGCACCATTACGGCCGAGCCGACCGACCCGGGCCCCGGTTCCTCCCGCGCGGAACTGCTGACCGGGCTGACCGACGACGTGGCGACGGCCCTGCTCGTCGAGCCGATCGACCCGCTGCTCAGCGTGCAGCTGCGCCACCTCGGCGGAGCGCTGTCCCGTCCCCCGGCGGACGCCGGTGCCTGCGGGGAGCTGACCGAGCCGTACCTGCTCTACACCTTCGGCATCCCGGCCACCCCCGAGAAGGCGGCGGCCGTCCAGGAGCGGCAGCGCGAGCTGGCCGACGCCCTCACCCCGCACACCAGCGGCCGCAAGCCGTACACCTTCCTCGCCCCCGGCGAGCGGGCCGCGAGCGCCTTCACGCCCGAGGCGCTGGGCCGGCTGCGCGCGCTGAAGCGCGAGCGCGACCCCCGCGGCACCTTCCGCACCAACTTCCCCGTCCTCGGCTGACCGCCGGACCCCGAAAGCACACCGTGAACCGCAACGGCACGGGAGACACCATGACCACCACCACACGCCGCAGTCCCGGCCGGACGCTGGCCCTGCTGGCCTTCGCCCAGCTGATCGTCTCCGTCGACTACAACATCGTGTACGTCGCCCTCCCCGAGATCGGTGCCGCACTCGGCTTCACCACCCACGGCCTGCAGTGGGTGATCAGCGGATACGCCGTCGCCTTCGGCGGATTCCTGCTGCTCGGCGGCCGGGCGAGCGACCTCTTCGGCCCGCGCCGGATGTTCGTCCTCGGCCTGTCCCTGTACGCGGCCTCCTCCCTGGCCGGAGGTCTCGCCCAGGACCCCCGGCTGCTCGTCGCGGCCCGTGCGGTGCAGGGCGTCGGCGGGGCCTTCCTCTTCCCGGCCACACTGACGCTGGTCGGCACGAGCTTCACCGAGGGACGGGAGCGCAACCGGGCGTTCGCCGTCTGGGGCACCGCGGGCGGCAGCGGCATGATCCTCGGCTCGCTGCTCGGCGGGGTGCTCACCGACGCCTTCGGCTGGGCCGCCGTCTTCTACGTCAACGTGCCGCCGGCCGCCCTCGCGGCCCTGCTCGCCCTCCCGCTGCTCGCCCCCGACGCGGGGCACCGCACGGCAGGCCGCCGGTTCGACGCCGCCGGGGCACTGACCGCGACCGCCGGGACGACACTGCTGGTCCTCGCCCTCGTCCAGGGCCCGGAGGCCGGCTGGACCTCGGCCGCGGTCCTGTCGGCCGCCGCCGCGGGACTCGTCCTGCTGACCGCGTTCGCCGCCGTGGAGAGGCGCGGCGCGGACCCGCTGACGCCGCCACGACTGCTGCGCAACAGCGACCTGAGCACCGCCATGGCCGTCACCTTCGCCTTCATGGCCACCCTCGGCACCCTGCTGTACTTCCTGACGGTCTACTTCCAGACCGTGCACGGCTACAGCGCCCTGCGCACCGGACTGGCCTTCCTCGTCCCGACGCTCGCGATCGCGGCGGGCTCGCAGACGGCGGGCCGGCTGGCCAACCGGTACGGGCTGCGCGCCACGATCGTCACGGCCCTCGCGGTCGCCGCCGCGGGCACGGCGCTGACCGCGCTGCCGATGGCGGCGGACGCCTCGTACCTCTCCCTGGTGCCCGGCCTGGTGGTGCTCGGCATCGGCCAGGGCGCCTGCTACAGCCTGATGTTCGGCGCCGCGGGCACCGGAGTGGCGGCGCACGAGCAGGGTGTCGCCGCCGGGCTGGCCTCCACCACGCAGCAGCTCGGCGGGGCGGTCGGGCTGGCGGTGCTGGTCGCCGTAGCGGGTCCGGCGGGCTCGGTGACCGGTCTGCGTACGGCGGTGTTCGCGGCGGCGGCGGGCACGGCGGTGACGGCCCTGGTGGCTCTGCGCTTCACCCGGCCCGCACCGTCCGCACCGTCCGCGCCCGTTGCGCGGGGCGCCTCGCCGAAGACGGCGTCCCGGGTCCCGGGCTGAGCCGGCCGTCCCGGGGCCCGCCTGTGAGCAGGCGGGCCTTGCGGTCGTGGGGGACGATTGCGCAGGATGCACCGTGGGGACCGGGGCCCCCGTGCCGGTAACGGCAGGGGCGGACCGCTACCCGGAGTACATGTACAGGAGACAGCGATGTCCCACGAGGCTCACGAGCAGCCCGAGACCCCGCATCTCGACTTCCAGGGCACGACCCCTTACGAGGACTACGTCAGGGCCGACGTCCTCACCCATCTGCAGCACCTCCTCTCCGACGACCCCGGAGAGATGGTCTTCCTGGTCACCACCCAGGTCATGGAGCTGTGGTTCACCGTCGTCGTCCACGAGTGGGAGACCGCGGCGAAGGCGCTGCGCGAGGACGACATCCCGACCGCGGTCGACGCGCTGAAGCGGTCCGTACGGGAGCTGGAGGCGCTGAACGCCTCCTGGAAGCCGCTGAGCGGGCTCACCCCGGCGCAGTTCAACTCCTACCGCGGCGCGCTCGGCGAGGGCTCCGGCTTCCAGTCGGCGATGTACCGGCGCATGGAGTTCCTGCTCGGTGACAAGTCCGCGTCCATGCTGGTCCCGCACCGGGGCGCGCCGCGGGTGCACGCCGAGCTGGAGAAGGCGCTGCACGAGCCGAGCCTGTACGACGAGGTGCTGCGGCTGCTCGCCCGGCGCGGGCACGCGATCCCGGACGACGTCCTGCGGCGCGACGTGTCGCGGAAGTACGAGCCCTCGGCCGAGGTGGAGGCCGTCTGGACGGCCGTCTACTCGGGCGAGGAGCGGGACGAGGTCGCCCGTCTCGGCGAGGCGCTGACCGATGTCGCCGAGCTGGTGTGGCGCTGGCGCAACGACCATCTGGTCGCCACCCGCCGGGCGATGGGCGCCAAGACCGGCACGGGCGGCTCCGCCGGGGTGGCCTGGCTGGAGAAGCGGGCGCAGAAGAGCGTGTTCCCCGAGCTGTGGACGGCGCGGTCGTATGTCTGAGTTCGCGATGAAGGCCGAGAAGCTGGACTCCTCCGACGAACTGGCTCCAAAGCGCGCCGAGTTCGTCCTCGACGACGTCGTCTACCTCGACGGCAACTCGCTGGGCGCGCTGTCGGTCGCCGTCCCCGGCCGGGTCGAGGACGTGGTGCGCCGGCAGTGGGGCGAGCTGCGCATCCGGTCCTGGACGGAGGGCGGCTGGTGGACGGCGCCGGAACGGATCGGCGACCGGATCGCGCCGCTGGTCGGCGCGGCGGCCGGGCAGGTGGTGGTCGGCGACTCGACCAGTGTCAACGTGTTCAAGGCCCTTGTCGGCGCGGTGCGGCTGGCGCGGCTGACCGGTACCGGGCGGGACGAGATCGTGGTCGACGCGACCACCTTCCCCACGGACGGCTACATCGCCGGGTCGGCGGCCCGGACGACCGGCTGCACGCTGCGTCCGGTGTCCCCGTCCGAGGTCCCGGCCGCGCTCGGTGAGCGTACGGCCGCCGTGCTGCTCAACCACGTCGACTACCGCACCGGGCGGCTGCACGACCTGCCGTCGCTGACGGCCGCCGTGCACGCGGCGGGGGCGTACGTCGTCTGGGACCTGTGCCACAGCGCGGGCGCGCTGCCGGTGGGGCTGGACGAGTACGGCGTGGACCTCGCGGTCGGCTGCACCTACAAGTACCTGAACGGCGGACCGGGTTCACCGGCGTTCCTGTATGTGCGCGCGGATCTGCAGGACCGCTTCGACTCCCCGCTGCCCGGCTGGAACTCCCACGCGGAGCCCTTCGGCATGCGTGCGGACTACGAACCGGCGGCGGGCGCGGCGCGCGGGCGGGTCGGCACCCCGGACATCCTCTCCATGCTCGCCCTGGAGGCGGCCCTGGAGGTCTGGGACGGGGTGACGGTCGACGCGGTGCGGGCCAAGTCCCTCGCGCTGACGGACTTCTTCCTGGAGTGCGTCGAGGCGTACGTCCCCGAGGGCCGGGTCGAGTGCCTGACGCCGCGGGCGCACGGGGAGCGGGGCAGCCAGATCGCCCTGCGCTGTCCGGACGCCGGTGACGTGATGAGGCGGCTGATCGAGCGGGGGGTGGTCGGCGACTTCCGCCACCCGGACGTGCTCCGCTTCGGCTTCACCCCGCTGTACGTCGGCTTCGCGGACGTGGAGCGGGCGGCGCGGGTGCTTGCGGAGGTTCTGGCGTAGGCGGGGTCCGGGGGCGATGTCGTACGAGATCGCCCCCGGGTCCGCTGACCGAGCGTGACATCCCCATGTCGGGGCACGTGGGCGTGCTGATACCGTCCCGGCCGAACGGCCGCGTTCCCTTCCGGTCCGTCACCCACGTTGCAGCGCTGAGAGGTTGAAGCATGACGGACGACGTCGCAGCCGCCCGGACCGCCGCCGAGGAGGAGTCGGCCTTCTCCCACCCACCCGTGGACCCCGATGTCACGGTGGCCTACGGCGACGACCCGGACCAGCTGATCGACTTCTACGCGCCGCGTGGGGAGGGCGGGCCCGCGCCTGTCGTGGTCGTCCTGCACGGGGGTGCCTGGCGCACGCCGTACGACCGGCGGCACATCAGCCCGTTCGCGGCCTTTCTCGCCGGGCGGGGTTTCGCCGTGGCCAGTGTCGAATACCGGCGCGGGGCGGGGGAGCCGGGCGGTGGCGATCCGGTCGCGGGGCGGTGGCCCGACACCTTCGACGACGTCACCGCCGCGATGGACGCGCTGCCGGGGCTGGTACGGGTGCACGTGCCGCAGGCCGACCCGCGGCGCGTCGTGCTCACCGGTCACTCGGCCGGTGGTCACCTGGCGTTGTGGGCCGCCGCGAGGCACGTCCTGCCGGCCGGCTCTCCCTGGCGCACGGACGGGCCCGCGCCGCTGCGCGGTGTGGTCGCCCTCGCGCCGATCGCGGACTTCGAGGTCGCCGACAAGCTGGGAGTGTGCGGTGGGGCGGGCCGCCAGCTCCTGGGCGGTGACGACCATTTCGCCGAGCGTCGGCCGCATGCCGACCCTGCGCTGCTGCTGCCCACCGGGATCGCCACCACCCTGGTGCAGGGGCGTACCGACGTCGTGGTTCCGCAGGCGGTCGCCGAGTCGTACGCGGAGGCGGCGGCGAAGGCCGGGGAGGTGGTGGGGGTGACGTTGCTGGAGGACGTGGGGCACTTTCCGCTGATCGATCCGGTGGCGGACGCGTGTGCGGTGGTGGCGGAGGAGATCGCCCAACTCGCCTGGTGAGCACTCTTGTTGCTCCACCCGGTCATACCCGTAGTACCTGAGAGCTACCCCGCAGGTGAGTCCCCCGGCGGGACGCGGGTTACGTACGCGGCTCCGTAACTTCCTTTCCTGGTAGGCCCGATGGGCGGGCTGAGGGGGAGGTACGACCACCATGGTGCGCGAGCGTGAGGGGTGCCCCGGCGGCACGACTGCCCGCGGGAGCGGTGGCACGACTGCCCGCGGATCGCGGGGGCGGCGGTGGTGGCGTGGGGTGCTTGCGGTGGCCGTCGCCTGCGCGGTGGCCGTGCCCCTCGCCGGGGCGGGTCGGGCGCGGGTGCCCTCGCCGGGGCCCGCCGTGCTCGCGGCGCCCTCCGCGGCGACCCTCGGGGGGATCTACGCCGCCAACCGGGGCAACGCCGAGGAGGCGGCCCGTATGGCCGACGAGTACGGGGACCGGGGGCGGGCCGCCGCCGACCGGGCCTTGGCCGGGCGGCAGTTGCTGGCCTTCGACGGGCGGGGGCCCGGGCTGGTCACCGAGGTGCTCGGAGATCTCGCGCATGCCGACCGCGTCGCCGTGCTCGTTCCCGGTTCCGACACCGGCATCGACACCTACGGCCGGTTCCGCGCCACCGCCCTCGCGCTGCACGAGCGGCTCGGTGCGGGTACCGCGGTCGTGGCCTGGCTCGGCTACGAGACCCCCGGCACCATCAGCACCACCGTCGCCACCACCGACCGCGCGGAGGAAGCCGCACCCCGACTGCGCGACGCGGTGAGCGACGTGCGTGCCGTCGCCGGACCGCGGGCCCGTGTCTCCCTCCTCTGCCACTCCTACGGCTCCGTCGTCTGCGCCGAAGCCGCCGACGGTCTCGACGTCGACGACATCGCCCTCCTCGGCAGCCCCGGCACCGGCGCCGACACCGCCGCCGCCCTGCACACCCGGGCCCGGATCTGGGCCGCCCGGGGCGCCGACGACTGGATCGGGAACGTCCCGCACCTCAGCGCCGACCTCCTCGGCACCACCGTCGGCTTCGGCACCGACCCCGTCTCCCCGGCGTTCGGCGCCCGGGTCTTCGCGGCCGGCGACGGCGGCCACAGCGACTACTTCGCCCCCGGCTCCGCCTCCCTGGCCAACCTCACCCGGATCGTCCTCGGCCAGACCCGGACGGTGACCTCATGAGCCGCCTCGCAGCCTCGGTACGCGACGCCGCCGGACGCGTCGACGCGGCCACCCCCGACCACCGCGACCGTGCCGTGGACGCCCTGCGCGCCGGCGCCGTCCTCGGCGTCGTCCTCGGCCACTGGCTGGTCACCGCCCTCGTCTCGGACGGCCGCACCCTGCGCACCGCCAGCCCGCTCCAGCACCTGCCGTGGCTGGCCCCCGTGTCCTGGGCGTTCCAGACCCTCGCCGTGTTCTTCCTGGTCGGCGGCCATGTGGCGACCCGTGGGTACGCCTCGTCCCGCGCCCGCGGCATCCCGTACCACCGCTGGCTGCACGGGCGGCTGGCCCGGCTGTTCAAACCGGTCGCCGCCGTCCTCCTCCTGTGGACGGTCGTCACGGTCGCGCTGCTGCTCTCCGGCGCCGAGTACGCCACCACCCGCACGCTGGTGAAACTGGCCCTGTCACCGCTGTGGTTCCTGCTGGTCTTCGCCGCCCTCACCGCCGCGACCCCGCTGCTGACGCGCCTCCATCCGCTGTGGCCGCTCGCCGTCGTCCTCCACGTCGACCTGTTCCGCTTCGGCCTCGGCGCCCCCGACCGGCTCGGCTGGCTGAACCTGGCGGCCGGCTGGCTGGTGCCGTACACCCTGGGCGCGGCCTGGACGCGCGGCGAGCTGGAACGCCGCAGGTCCGGCTGGATCCTCCTCGTCTCCGGTACGGCCGCGACGGCCGCGCTGGTCGCCTGGGCCGGCTACCCGGCGTCGATGGTCGGCGTCCCGGGCGCCGGGGTCTCCAACCTCAACCCGCCGACACTGGCCGCCGTCACCTTCGGCCTCGCCCAGTGCGGGCTCGCGCTGCTGCTGCGGGACCGGCTGCGCGGCGCGATGCGCGCACCGGTCGCGTGGGCGGCGGTGGCGATGGTCAACCTCTCCGCGATGACGATCTTCCTCTGGCACCAGTCCGCCCTGATGGCGACCACCGCCACCGGCCTCCTGGCCGGCCGCCTCCCCGGCCTGCACACCGTCCCCGACGGCCTCGGCTGGGTCGCCGCCCGGCTGGTGTGGCTGCCGGTGTTCGGCCTCGCCCTCGTGGTCTGCCGGTCCGCGTTCCGGTCCTGGGAGCGGGGCGGAGGCGGGCGGCGCGGGCGGTCCCGGGTGGTCCGCTCCCACCGGCCGGTGACGAAGGACGTACGGCATGTCTAGGCTGAACCGCGTGACAGACAAGGGGGCGGGGCTCGTCCGGCGGTGGCTGGGGGTCCTGCGGGACGACCTGTGGACCGCGCGGGTCGACCCCCTGCCGCCGTCGACCTGGCTGCGCTGGCTGCCGCACGGGATCGTGTGCCTGGCCGCGTTGGGCGTGCTGCTCGGTGACACGGCCCAGCTCGACGAGAACGGCGGGCTCGGCGGCATGACCGCCTTCGTGATCGCCCTCGCCGAGGCCGGCGCGATGGTGCTCGCGTTGTGGCGGCCGATTCCGGCGTGGTGGTTGTCGACAGGGGCCATGCTGCTCGGGCAGTTCGCGGTGCGGGCCCTGATGGCCGCCGGTGAGGACGAGTTCACCTGGCCCTGGACGGCGGCCGGGATGATCGCCCACCTGTTCGTCCTGCTGTTGCTCTCCCTGCGCGTGCGTCCCAGGGTGTCCCTGGAGACCCTGGCGCTGACGGCGCTCGCCACCTACCTCGTCGAGGGCGTGGTCGGTGCACCGAACTTCCAGCCGACCGGCAGACTCGCCGTCATCCTGTTCACGGTCGTCGTCATGTTCGGCATGGCCCTGCGCAGCCGCCGCGTGGCCCGCACGGCACTCGCGCGGCAGACCTCGCTCACCGCCGAGGAACGTGCCCGGCGCACCCTCCTGGAGGAGCGCAGCCGGATCGCGCGGGAGCTGCACGACGTGGTGGCCCACCACATGTCGGTGATCTCCATCCAGGCCCAGGTCGCCCCGCACCTCGTGCAGGACCCGACGGACGAACTCAAGGAGAACCTCGCCGGCATCCGGCAGAACGCCGTCGAGGCGCTCACCGAGCTGCGCCGCGTCCTGGACGTGCTGCGTTCCGAACACCCCGCCCCCGGCGAGCGCGCGGACGCCCCGCAGCCCACCCTCGACCGTCTCGAATCGCTGGTGGAGAACACCCGTGCCGCCGGACTGACCGTGACCACCGAGATCACCGGCGAACGGCGCCCGCTGCCGTCCGGCGTGGAGCTGTCGGCGTACCGGATCGTGCAGGAGGCGCTGAGCAACGTGCTGCGGCACGCGCCCGGCGCGACCGCCCAGGTCACCCTGGCCTACGATCCGCGGGGGCTGCGGGTGGCGGTCGTCAACACCGGCCCGGAGCGGGAGGCACCGCCGTCCTCCGGCGCCGGGCACGGGCTGCTCGGCATGCGGGAACGGGCCGTCATGCTGGGCGGCAGGCTGACCGTCGGCCCCTGGGCCGGCCGGGGTTACAAGGTCGACGCCTACCTCCCGGTCTCCGCTCCGCCCGCCACCGACCCCCTTCCCCAGGACGGCACCGCATGATCCGCGTACTCGTCGCCGACGACCAGCAGATGGTCCGGCAGGGCTTCACCGTGCTGCTCAACACGCAGCCCGACATCGAGGTCGTCGGCCAGGCGGTGAACGGAGTGGACGCGGTCGCACGGGTCGCCGAACTCGCCCCGGACGTCGTCCTGATGGACATCCGCATGCCCGAACTCGGCGGCATCGAGGCGACCGCTCTCATCACCACCGCCACCCCGCACATCAAGGTCCTCGTACTGACCACCTTCGACCTCGACGAGTACGTGTACGAGGCGTTGCGCGCCGGGGCGTCCGGGTTCCTGCTGAAGGACGCCTCCGCCGACCAGCTCGCCGAGGCGGTACGGGTGGTGGCGGCCGGGGACGCCCTGCTCGCGCCCGGGATCACCCGCCGGCTGATCGCCGAGTTCTCCCGGCTGGACGCCCGCCCCCGCACCCCGCTGAGACAGCGCGTCGGGGAGCTGACCGAACGCGAGACGGAGGTGCTCGCGCTGATCGCGCAGGGCCTGTCCAACGCGGAGATAGCGGTACGGCTGGTGGTGGCCGAGCAGACCGTGAAGACGCACGTCGGCCGCATCCTGGTGAAACTGGGCCTGCGGGACCGCACCCAGGCGGCGGTGTTCGCGTACGAGTCCGGGCTGATCCGCCCCTCCGGGTACTGACCTCGGGGTACTGACCTCCGGGTACCGACCTCCGGGTACTGAGGAGCAACGCGCCGTGACCCGCGTAGTACCTGAGACGGACGCCCGGGAACCCGCCTCAGCGGGGACGACCGCGACCACCCGGTCGGCCTACCGTGTGAGCGTGACCGAGACGACTCACCAGCAGCCCCCGGCCGCCCCGCGCGAGGACGGGGCCGGGACCCGCAGCCCCGAGTACCGGCTGGCCCGGAACTCCCTGCGGGGACTGCGCCAGGACCTGTTCCGCGACCCCTTCGCCTACCGCCCGCTGCCGCCCCGGCGCACGGACGGCCCGTTCGTCCGCCGGCTGCCCGCCCGGCTGCGGTCGGCCGCGCAGCACCTCCCGCACGCGGTGGTGGGGGCGCTGGCGCTGATCGCCCTGATGGCCGGCGCGCTGTCGAGCGGCCTGCCCGGCGGGGACGTGATGGCCCTGCTGATCGGTCTGCTGTGCGCGCTCCCGGTGCTCACCACGCTGATCCGGCCGGTCGGCGCGTTCTGGCTGTCCCTGGGGGTGACCCCGGTGGTCGCGCTGATCAAGAGCGGTCAGGGCGACTGGCCGTGGATGCCCGGCGCGTTCGTCTGCCACCTGGCGGTGCTGGTCGTCGTGGCGCTGCGCACCCGGCCCCGCACCGCCGCCTGGATGTGGGCCCTGACCGGCGTGTACGCCTTCCTCTCGGACGGCGTCCTCGGCGGGTCGTACTACTACACCAACAGCGCGCCCATGATGGTGACGTCCGCCTTCGCCCTGCTCGTGGTCTGCCTCTGGCACGTCCGTCGCACCGCCGAGCAGGAGGTGACCGCCCAGCAGACGGTGACCGCGCACGAGCGTTCCCGGCGCACGGCGCTGGAGGAGCGCACCACCATCGCCCGCGAGCTGCACGACGTGGTCGCCCACCACATGTCGGTGGTCGCCATCCAGGCCGAGGCCGCGCCCTACCGGGTGGAGAACCCGCCGCCGGAGCTGGAGCGCGCCTTCGCCACCATCCGCGAGAACGCGGTGGCCGCCCTCACCGAGCTGCGCCGCATCCTGGGTGTGGTCCGCGCCGAGGACTACGAGGCCCCGGACGCCCCGCAGCCCACCCTCGCCGACCTGGACGCCCTGCTCGTCAACGTGCGCGACGCCGGTCTCGAGGCGGAGAAGGTGGTGACCGGCGCGGTGCGGGAGCTGCCCCAGGGCGTGGAGCTGTCGGCGTACCGCATCGTGCAGGAGGCGCTGAGCAACAGCCTGCGGCACGCGCCCGGCGCGAGCGCCCGAGTGGAGATCGGGTACGTCCTCGGCGGACTCGGCGTGCGCGTCGTGAACGACCCGGCTCCCGAGCCGGACCTGATCAAGCCCTCGCCCGGCGCGGGCCACGGCATCACCGGCATGCGGGAGCGGGTCACCATGCTGAACGGCGAGATGACGGCCGGCCCGTCCGCCGACGGGGGCTACGAGGTCGCGGTGTTCCTGCCGGTCGCCTCGGTGAACGAAGGTGACGCATGACGATCCGTGTCCTGATCGTGGACGACCAGATGATGGTGCGCGAGGGCTTCTCGGTCCTGCTGGGCGCGATGCCCGACATCGAGGTCGTGGGCGAGGCCGTCAACGGCCGGGAGGCGGTGGAGCGGGTCCGCGAGCTCGCCCCCGACGTCGTCCTGATGGACATCCGCATGCCCGAGCTGAACGGCATCGAGGCGACGCGGGAGATCGTCGCCGCCGACGGCGCGGCGAAGGTGCTGGTGCTGACCACCTTCGACCTCGACGAGTACGTCTACCAGGCGCTGCGCGCGGGCGCCTCCGGCTTCCTCCTCAAGGACGCCTCCGCCCGCCAGCTCGCCGACGGGGTACGGGTCGTCGCGTCCGGGGAGGCACTGCTCGCCCCCACGGTGACCAGACGGCTCATCACCGAGTTCTCCAAGCTGTCCGAGGCCCCGCGCCTGATGCCGTCCGCGCAGGCGGCGTACGGCGATCTGACCGAGCGGGAGACGGAGGTGCTGGTGCTGATCGCGCAGGGCCTGTCGAACTCGGAGATCGCCGGGCGGCTGGTGGTGGCCGAGTCGACGATCAAGACGCACGTGAGCCGCATCCTGGTGAAGCTGGGCCTGCGGGACCGCACCCAGGCGGCGGTGTTCGCCTACGAGGCGCGGCTGGTCACCCCCGGCTGACCCTGGCCAGGGGGCGGGGCGCCGGGCTAACGTCCGTTCATGGCAGCCCTTCCCGACCTCGCGTTCGACCCGTGGGACCCCGCGTTCGTCGCCGACCCGTACCCCGCCTACGCCGAGCTGCGCGAACGCGGGCGGGTGCACTGGTTCGAGCCGACGGGCCAGTGGCTGGTCGCGCACCACGCGGACGTCTCGGCACTGCTGCGCGACCGGCGCCTGGGACGGACGTACCAGCACCGCTTCGGTCACGAGGAGTTCGGCCGCACCGCCCCGCCGCCGGAGCACGAGCCGTTCCACACCCTCAACGACCACGGCATGCTCGACCTCGAACCGCCGGACCACACCCGCATCCGCCGCCTGGTGTCGAAGGCCTTCACCCCGCGCACGGTGGAGCGCCTCAAACCGTACGTCCGTGATCTCGCGGACGACCTGGTGTCCGCGCTGGTCGAGGCGGGCGGCGGCGACCTGCTCAAGGACGTCGCCGAGCCGCTGCCGGTCGCGGTGATCGCCGAGATGCTCGGCATCCCGGAGGCGGACCGGGCGCCGCTGCGGCCCTGGTCGGCGGACATCTGCGGAATGTACGAGCTGAACCCGCCGGAGGAGACGGCGGCGAGGGCGGTCCGGGCGTCGGTCGAGTTCTCGGAGTACCTGCGCGAGCTGATCGCCGAGCGCCGCAAGAACCCGGGCGACGACCTGGTCTCGGGTCTGATCGCCGCCCACGACGAGGACGACGACCGGCTCACCGAGCAGGAGATGATCTCCACCTGCGTCCTGCTGCTGAACGCCGGCCACGAGGCGACGGTGAACTCCACGGTCAACGGCTGGTGGGCGCTGTTCCGCAACCCCGACCAGCTCGCCGCCCTGCGCGCGGACCACTCCCTGATCCCCACGGCGATCGAGGAGCTGATGCGCTACGACACCCCGCTCCAGCTCTTCGAACGCTGGGTCCTCGACGAGATCGAGATCGACGGCCGGGTCATCCCGAGGGGCGCGGAGATCGCGATGCTCTTCGGCTCCGCCAACCACGACCCGGCGGTCTTCACCGACCCGTCCCGCCTGGACCTGACCCGCGCCGACAACCCGCACATCTCCTTCAGCGCCGGCATCCACTACTGCATCGGCGCACCACTGGCCCGTATCGAGCTGGCGGCGTCGATGTCGGCCCTGCTGGAGAAGGCGCCGGGGCTGCGGCTCGCGGCGGAGCCGCAGCGGAAGCCGAACTTCGTGATCAGGGGTCTGGAGGGGCTGGCCGTGGACGTGGGGTGATCACCCGTTCGGATGATCACCGGCCGACTTCCGGTGATGGACGTGGATGACTCGTCAAGCTGGTGTCCGCCTGCGGAGGGAGGCACCATGACGGTTATGGCAGAACGCGCGTCATCCCAGTTGTCGGTGGACATGTTCGAGCGGATCGCCGAGTTCGCCGAGCGTGAGGACGAGACCGTCAGGTTCGAGTTCATCAACGGACGGATCGGGCTCAGGAAAGTGACCAACGGCAATCACGGCGCGATCATCATGTGGCTGATCCGTCAGTGCATGCAGGCCAGGCCCGAACTCGATCTCAGCCCGGTGCAAGGGCTGAAGGTGGAGTCCTACCGCAAGGGCCGGGCCCTTCCGGACGCGGTACTCGCCCCCGTCGCCCACTTCGCCGGACAGGGAGACTGGGCGGACATCGAGGGCGTGCTGATGACCGTGGAGGTCACGTCCTTCGACTCGGACACGCACGCTCGCGACCGTGTGGAGAAGCCCCAGGCCTACGCCGAAGCCGGGATCCCCGTCTATTTGCTGATCGACCGCGACCGCCGCTCGATTCTTGTGCACAGCGACCCGCACCCAGTGGCCGGCTACCGGAACATCCAGAAGCGCCAGCTGGGCGACAGGGTCGTGCTTCCCGAGCCCGTCGGTATCGAATTCGACGCCGAGGAGCTCAAGCCGTACATGGACTGACGACCCCGGTCACGCCGTCATGTCCCTCCGCCGCAACCCGGCCAGCCCCGCCCCGACCAGCGCCGCCGCGAGCGCCGTGAGGACCAGCACCGGCGCCCACGCCATCTCCCCGCCCGGCAGCTTCGGCAGATGACCGAAGGGCGACAGGTCCAGCACCGCCCGCGGTACGTCCAGCGCCGGCCCGACCCAGCCGATCAGCAGCACCGCACCGGCCACGCCCCACGCGACCGTCGCCGCCCGGGGCACCAGTCCGTACAGCAGGACCGCGACCCCACCGATCACCCACACCGCCGGGACCTGCACCAGGCACGCCCCCAGGATCACGCCCGCCTGCTCACCGTGGCCGAGCGCGAGGCCCACCCCCGCGAGCAGCATCAGCAGTGCCGCCCCGCCGAACGCCACCGCCAGATGCCCGGCCGCCCACCGCAGCCGTCCGACGGCCCCCGCGAGCACCGGTTCGGCCCGCCCCGAGGTCTCCTCGCCGTGCAGCCGCAGCACCGACGCCACGATGTACAGGGCGGCCACCAGGCCGAGCATCCCGGCCATCGCCGCGAGGAACGCGTCCGTCAGCCCCGACTGACCGCCCATCCGCTGGAAGATCTCCCGGGCGCCCTCGTTGTCGCCGACCAGATCGGCCGCACCCTCCGCCATCCCGCCGTACACCAGCCCCGCCAGCAGGAACCCGAGGCTCCAGCCGAGCACACCGCCCCGCTGCAACCGCCGGGCCAGCGCCCCCGCACCGCCCAGCCGCCCGGCGGCCGGCCCCGGACGGCTCGGCAGGAAACTCATGCCGAGGTCCCGGCGCCCGGCGAGCGCGTACGCCACCGCCCCCTGCACCAGCACCGCGCCCGCGAACAGCCCCAGCACCCACCACCGTTCACCGGCGAACGCCCGCAGGTTCGTCAGCCAGCCGAGCGGTGACGCCCACGTCAGCGGCGACGAGCCTCCCCCAGTGCCAAAAGCCTGGGAGGTGCCCCCATCGGTCGCCGAGTCGCCGCCCGCCCGCAGTACGAACGCCGCCCCCAGCACCGCCGCCGTCAGCCCCCGCGTGAGCCGCGCGCTCTCCGTCAACTGGGCCACGATCGCCGCCATCGTCGCGAACACCATCCCCGCTCCCGCGATCCCGAGCCCGAACGCGAGCGCGCCCGCCGCGCCCTGCCCGGCCAGGCCCGCCGTCACCAGCAGCGCCAGTACTCCGTTCGCGACGGCCGCCGCGAGCAGCGCCGCCGTCAGCGAGGCCCTGCGCCCGACCATCCCGGACGCCACCATCTCCTGACGTCCGCTCTCCTCCTCGTCCCTGGTGTGCCGTACGACGACCAGCAGACCGACCACGGCGGCCAGCGCCCCCGCGTACACCCCGACCCGCCAGGCGGTCAGCGCGCCGAGCGAATCGCCGAAGACGGGACCGACCATGGCGCGCAGCGAGGAGTTGCCGGCCATCTGGGCGACCAGGTCGGCGCGTTCGGCGGGAGTGCCGTACAGGCCCTTGAGCGTGTTCGGCATGGACAGCACCATCAGCGCGTTCACCGCGACCCAGACCGGGATCATCACCCGGTCCCGGCGCAGCGCGAAGCGCAGCAGGACGGCGGTGCCGGCGAGTTGGCGCGAACTCGTGGGCCGTACGGCGAAGGCGGCGGCGCTCATCGGGCGGTCACCTCGTCCTGGTAGTGCCGCAGGAACAGTTCCTCCAGCGTCGGCGGGGTGGACGTCAGCGACCGCACGCCCGACTCGCTCAGCGCGCGCAGCACCGCGTCCAGCTTGTCGGTGTCGACCTGGAGCCGCACCCGCCGCCCCTGTACGTCGAGGTCGTGCACGCCGGGCAGCCCGGCGAGCCCGTTGGGCGGCCCGGCGAGTTCGGCGCTCACGCTCGTCCGGGTCAGATGCCGCAGCTCGGCGAGCGAACCGCTCTCCACGGTGCTTCCCTTGCGGATGATGCTGACCCTGTCGCACAGCTCCTCCACCTCGCTGAGGATGTGCGAGGACAGCAGCACGGTCCGCCCGCGCTCCCGCTCCTCGGTGACACAGCGCTGGAAGACCTCCTCCATCAGCGGGTCCAGACCGGACGTCGGCTCGTCCAGGATCAGCAGGTCGACGTCGGAGGCGAACGCGGCGACCAGGGCGACCTTCTGCCGGTTGCCCTTGGAGTACGTCCGGCCCTTCTTCGTCGGGTCCAGCTCGAACCGCTCGACCAGCTCGGCGCGGCGGTGCGGGTCCAGGCCCCCGCGCAGCCTCCCGTACAGGTCGATGACCTCGCCCCCGGAGAGGTTGCGCCACAGCGTCACGTCACCGGGGACGTAGGCGATACGACGGTGGATCTCCACGGCGTCCGCCCACGGATCCCGGCCGAGCACCTGGGCGGCACCGGAGTCGGCGCGCAGCAGGCCGAGCAGGACGCGGATGGTGGTGGACTTCCCGGAGCCGTTGGGGCCGAGGAAGCCGTGGACCTCGCCGGTCTCGACGCTCAGGTCGAGACCGTCCAGCGCGTGGGTCCGGCCGAACGACTTGTGCAGTCCGGACACGGTGATGGCCTTCGTCATGTTTCGGAACGTACGCTTCTTTCAGAAATTTGTGAAGTTAAGGAAGCGTATGAATCGGCGACTAGACTTGATCACGGCGTCCACGGCGTCCACGGCGCCTGAGCAGGGGAGATGATCGGATCATGGCGGAACCGAGCGGGACGGCCCGGGACCCGGAGGCGGTCTCACGGTTCGTGGAGCACTTCGCGGCACAGATGGTGGAGGCCGGCCTCCAGCGCATGCCCGCCCGCGTCTTCAGTGCCCTGCTCGCCTCCGACGTCGGGGTCATGACCTCCGCCGAGCTGGGCGAACAGCTCAAGATCTCACCGGCCGCGGTCTCCGGCGCGGTGCGCTACCTGTCCCAGGTGCACATGGTGTCGCGCGAACGCGAGCCCGGCTCGCGCCGGGAGCGGTACCGGGTCCACGGCGACCAGTGGTACGAGGCCCTCACCAACCGCGAGGCCGTCATCAAGCGCTGGGAGGACGCCCTCCGGGAGGGCGTCACCAGCCTGGGCGCGGACACCCCGGCGGGGCGGCGGCTGACGGAGACGCTGGCCTTCTTCGAGTTCGTCGAGAAGGAGGTCGAGGCGATGATGGAGCGCTGGCGGGTGCATCGGGAGGAGCGGTTCGGGCAGGGGTGAGGGGCGGATCGGGAAGCTACCGCACGGGCACGATGAGCCCCCAAGCCGCCTCCCGCACCACCCACGTCCGCGTCCGCACCGGCCCCGACACCGCCGCGTCCGCCCGATAGCGGAAGTGCGCGCCCGACACGGTCACCGTCCGCCCCTCCGCCAGCAGCGGCGACGCCTCCGCCCCCACCGACGCCGGACGCACTTCCACCCGCGCCGTCCCGGAGACACCGGGCACGACCGAGACACCCTCCACCGGCTGCCCCAGATCGACGAGCGTCTCCCCGTCCACCTCCACCCGCAGCCGCGTCGGTCCCGCTTCCGGCGCGGAGACGGTTCCGGACGGCCGCGCCGGCACCAGGGTCCGTACCAGCGACCGGCACGTCCGCAGCCACGGGCGCCCCGCCCCGCCGCCCGCCTCCCGCACCCGTGCCGTGCCGCCGAGCGGCGGTATCCGCAGCGCACCGAGCACCACCCCGTCGCTGTCGTCCACCAGCAGGTCCATCCGCCGCTCCGCCCCGTCCAGCACCGCCCGCGCCGCCGCCACCGCACCCGCCGGCACCCCCAGCGACCGGGCGAGGGAGACCGCACCCCCCACCGGCACCAGCGACAGCGCGCAGTCGGCCAGTTCCCGCTGCCGGTGCAGCAGCTCCACCGCCCGCACCAGGGCCCGGTCGTCGCCCACCACCACCGGCCGCCGCGACCCGCGCCGCGCCAGCATCCGCGCGAACTCCTCCGGACCGTCCGGCAGACACACCTTCGTGCCCGCCGCACCCGCGCTGAGCACGTCTTTCGCGATCCGGACGGACTCGCCGTCCGCCCGTCGGGCGACCGGATCGATGACCACCAGGAGCTGATCGGACGTCGCGGAAAAGATCCTGGAAGTCGCCACCTCGGCCATGCCTCGCTTCCTCGGGTAGCATCTTTGTGCAAGAGCCCCTTGCGCTATTGCGCCAGGGGCTTCGTCTATTCCGGGGCATCCGGTCCGACGGTTGGCGGCCAACGATGGTCGCGGTGCACGCGGCGGAGATCCTCCGTGTGCGCCCTTGACCTTGGACATGCCCCGCCCGGAAGGGGTGTACGCGCGTGCCCGCACTTGTGCTGCTCGGTGCTCAGTGGGGTGACGAAGGCAAGGGAAAGGCGACGGACCTGCTCGGTGGTTCCGTCGACTATGTGGTGCGCTACCAGGGCGGCAACAACGCCGGCCACACGGTAGTCGTGGGTGACCAGAAGTACGCCCTCCACCTGCTCCCTTCCGGAATCCTGTCTCCCGGCTGCACGCCGGTCATCGGCAACGGCGTCGTCGTCGACCCGTCGGTCCTGTTCTCCGAGCTGAGCGGGCTGAACGAGCGAGGCGTCGACACGTCGAAGCTCCTGATCAGCGGAAACGCTCACATCATCACGCCGTACAACGTGACGGTGGACAAGGTGACCGAGCGCTTCCTCGGAAAGCGCAAGATCGGGACCACGGGCCGGGGCATCGGCCCGACCTACGCCGACAAGATCAACCGCGTCGGTATCCGCGTCCAGGACCTGTACGACGAGTCGATCCTCACCCAGAAGGTCGAAGCGGCCCTCGACGCCAAGAACCAGATGCTCACCAAGCTCTACAACCGGCGCGCGATCGCCGTCGACCAGGTGGTCGAGGAGCTGCTGGGCTACGCGGACAAGCTCGCCCCGTACGTCGCCGACACGGTGCTGGTGCTGAACCAGGCACTGGAGCAGGACAAGGTGGTCCTCTTCGAGGGCGGCCAGGGAACGCTGCTCGACATCGACCACGGCACGTACCCCTTCGTCACCTCGTCCAACCCGACCGCGGGCGGCGCCTGCACGGGCTCGGGCGTCGGACCGACGAAGATCAGCCGGGTCATCGGCATCCTGAAGGCGTACACGACCCGCGTCGGCGCCGGCCCGTTCCCGACCGAGCTGTTCGACGAGGACGGCGAGGCGCTGCGCCGCATCGGCGGCGAGCGCGGTGTCACCACCGGCCGTGACCGCCGCTGCGGCTGGTTCGACGCGGTGATCGCCCGCTACGCCACCCGCGTCAACGGCCTCACCGACTTCTTCCTCACCAAGCTCGACGTCCTCACCGGCTGGGAGCAGATCCCGGTCTGCGTGGCGTACGAGATCGACGGCAAGCGCGTCGAGGAGCTGCCGTACTCGCAGACGGACTTCCACCACGCGAAGCCGGTCTACGAGATGCTCCCCGGCTGGTCCGAGGACATCACCGGCGCCAAGTCGTTCTCCGACCTCCCGAAGAACGCCCAGGCGTACGTCAAGGCCCTGGAGGAGATGTCCGGCGCCCCGATCTCCGCGATCGGCGTGGGCCCGGGCCGTACCGAGACGATCGAGATCAACTCGTTCCTCTAGGTTCTCCTTCCCGGAGGCCCGGGGATCTGATGGGATGGCCGGTGCGGGGACCCCGGCCGGCCGTCCCGCTCGGGGGAGGCGCCCCCTGTGTCCGTCGTGAAGGAAGCGGGATGCTGCTGAGATTCCGGGTGGCCAACGTC
Organism: Streptomyces sp. NPDC020731; assembly: GCF_044334705.1. Classification (NCBI taxonomy): domain Bacteria; kingdom Bacillati; phylum Actinomycetota; class Actinomycetes; order Kitasatosporales; family Streptomycetaceae; genus Streptomyces; species Streptomyces sp. NPDC020731. Next base: position 212,887 of record NZ_JBIRTN010000008.1, on the reverse strand, counting down.
CGGTCCCTGCGCGACGAGCAGGAACTGTCGTTCGTCGCGCCCGAGGACGACGAGAACGAGCGGGCCACCGCACGCGAGACGGAACTCTCCGACGGCCGGCGGCTCCCCGTCCACACCGTCCTCGGCGTCTTCGGCGCCAACGCCTCCGGCAAGTCGAACATGATCGCCGCGCTGCGGAACATGCGCCGCTGCGTGCTGCGCTCGTACGCCGACTGGACCTCGTACGACGGCACCCCCCGAGACGAGTTCGCCCTCGACCCCAAGGCCGCCGCAGAGACGTCCCTGTACGAGGCGGACTTCATCCTCGCGGACGGTGTGCGCTGGACATACGGATTCGAGCTCGGGCAGCGCAGGGTGGAGGCCGAGTGGCTGTACGCCTCCCCTCACCGGGGCCGCCGCGCTGCACCGCGTGGACAAGACGGCGATCAGTAATACCGAGTCTGCTCGGTTCGGCGTGAGCCCTGACCGTGTGCGGGTGTGGGCGGCCAACTACTCCTGCCCGGAACCCGCGTACGTCGATGCTCTCGCAGGCATGGCCAAGGAGCGGGCCGGCTCCCACTGGTGGGACGGGTACAGGGACTCCAACGCCTCGTTCATGCTTGATCTGGCGGAGCTGGAGCATCACGCCGTGGCTCTTCGCCACGTACAGATCACACATCTCCCCGGCCTGCTTCAGCATGAGGACCATGCACGGGCGGTGTTCGGTGAGGCTGTACCGCCGCTGTCCCCGGAGGCTCTGGACCTCCAAATTGATTTTCGGGTGCGTCGCCGGGCGCTGCTGGACCGCACGGACCCTCCGGCGTGCTCCTTCCTGCTCCATGAGGCCGCGCTGCGGATGCTCTTCGGAGGACCGGCCATCGTGAAGCGACAGTTGGAGCACCTGCTGGAGCAGTCCGAGCGCGAGGCCGTCACCCTTCGCGTGGTGCCCTTCTCGGCAGGCGGATTCCCGAGCGCGGGCAGCTCGACCATGTACGCCTGCGGTCCCGTCCGGCAGCTCGACACCGTTCAGATCGATGTGCCGAACGGTGTGACGTTCCTGGACTCGGAGACGCACCTGACGAACTACCGCTGTCGCAAGCCTGTGGTGGGCGGCGGCGGAGTTCACCGGCCGTAGAGTCGGATCTTCCGCGTGTGGGCGGCACGCCGATCGGGGGGTGTCGCCCACACGGCCGCAGACCACTCGTACCTCTTCGTCCTCCTGGTGCCTGCGGGTACCGTCGACAACACAGCGAATGTCCACCGACCAGGAGCATGCCGTGACCGCCCTGCCCGCGGAACCACAGGCCGACGAGCCGCTCATCCCCATGCCCGCGCTCACGCCGGGGGCGCTGCGGACCGCCGTCGAGACCCTGACGCCGAGCCGGATGCCGACGTTCGTGAGTGATCTCGTCGGCGCTACTACGCGCGCCCAGGAGCTCCAGTCGTTCGCGCCGCTGCGTACGTTCGTCCGTACCTGGGGTGTCCTCGTGGCCATCCAGCGCCACCCTTCGCGGGCTGCCCGCCTACGCCATCTGGAAGAGCTGGTGAGCGCTGGGGTGGAGGACCCGGTCGACGCCATGGCCGAGATCAGGAAGATCCACGCGGACGCCGAGGCTGAGGCCGGGCTATGCGTGACTGGAAATGGGACTACAACCCGAGCGAGGAGCACCTGACCGGTGGCCTTCCCGTCGGGGTGATCGCAGAGGTGGAGCGGATCGCCACCGAGTTGGCCGCGCTCGGACGTGACGCCGAGCTGGCGGGCAGCAGGCCGGAGGACAGGCCCGGAGGGTTGAGGAACTTCCCCCTGTTCGGTGGACGTGGTTTCCTCCAGTTCCTCGCCGTTCCTGGGCACGAGTGCGTCTACATCTGCAACATCGTGTGGTTCGGACAAACGTGAACAGCGCGCAGCTCATGGAAGGACCAGCCGATCTCATAAGGTTCCCATACGGCTGGTCGCGAGACGGTTGCGCGTTGACTGCTCGATCGCTGGGGACCCGGCAGGCGTCCGTAGGGCCCCCGCAGGCTGGTACCCCCGTGCCGGGCAGCGGTGGACGCGTGGACGTCTCCAGCCGTGGGCCGCGCGCATGGACAACCCCGAGCCGGAGATCCGTGTGCGCGACCTCGGACACCGGTGGGGAAGCTACCGCGCAGGGCCGGGGAACGGGGTGGTCTCCCTGTACTGGGCCACGTTCCAGCTCCCCATCCACCCGGTCGACTACGTGATCGCGCACGAACTCGCTCATGTACGGGTCTCAGGGCACGGTCCCGACTGCTGGAGGCTGCTGGGCCGGGCGCTGCCCGAGTGCCGACAGGTGAAGGCGGAGCTGGACGAGCCGGGGAGACGCGTCTGGATGGGTGATCTCGCCTCATGACTTGGGGTCGCTCTTTGAGCGCCCTACAGTCCCCTCGAAGTCAGGAATGGAACGGGCATACCCTGACATCAGGAGCGTGCATCGACACGGAAGAAGGTGAGTGCGATGCGCGTGATGCTCAAGGCGACGCTGGACACCGAGAAGGCGAACGAACTGCTCCGCAGCGGGAAGATGGCCGAGCAGGTCAAGGAGATCCTCGACCGGCTGCGGCCGGAGGCGGCCTACTTCGGTCCGATCGGCGGGCGGCGGACGATGGTGCTGGTCCTCCACATGCAGGACAGCTCGGAGATCCCCCCGGTGGGTGAGCCGTTCTTCACCCAGATGAACGCCGAGGTCGAGATGTGCCCCGTCATGAACGCGGAGGACCTGCAGAAGGGGCTCTCCGCGACGGGATGAGCCTCAGCTGAACACGATCATCGATCCCTGCGCCAGGCTCCGTGTCGCCGCCGCGTGCAGGCCCAGCCAGACGTGGCGTTCGCGGGCGAAGGGGCTGGGGTCGTACGGGGCGGGGACGGCCGGCTCCTCCAGCTCGGTCGGGCCGCGCGGGGGCTCGGGTGCGGCCGGGGGGTTCGCCGGGTCGATGCCGATGGACGGGGCGACCAGCTCCAGTTCCCGCAGCAGCGCGTGGGAGGAGCCCAAGGGGCCGCCGCCCGCGAGGAGTTCGTCGTTGGCGAGGGGGTGCGGGAAGTCGACGGGGACGTACGCGCCCGCGTGGTCGTAGTGCCAGACCAGGTGGGCCTGCTGGGCCGTCGTCTCGAACATCTCCAGCAACTGCTCGTAGTCACCGCCCAGTTCGTCCACCGGTGTGACCGGCAGCCCGCACACCTGGAGCAGGTACACCCGCCGCAGGAAGTGCAGCGCGTCGTAGTCGAAACCCGCGACCGGGGCCACCTCGCCGGTCAGCCCCGGCATGTACTGGTACACCGGCACCGGTGGCAGGCCGGCCTCGGCGAGCACCGCGTTGTACTGCGCGAGTTCCTCGGCGAACGGGTTGTCGGGCGTGTGGCACAACACGTCGACGAGCGGTACCAGCCACAGGTCACAGGCCAAAAGAGGACTCCTCGCACAGCGCGGTGGTCATGGTGGTCGGGGTGTTCGTCGTGGTCGGGGAAGCGTATCGGCGCCCGGCGCGGGCGGCTCCCCCCGTGCGGACCCTGGTGCAGGTCACTTACCCACACCACCGGCCGTCAGCCCCTCGATGAGGGAGAGGGAATGCGCGTTGTACGACTCGACGATCGCGCGGGCCGAATCGGTGTCACGGCGCGACAAGGCATCGACCAGATCGGTGTGTGCGGCCCACAGGTGCCCGCGCAGATCAGGCAGCCGCCGCAGATGCTGCACCACACACACCCACGTCTGGAGGCGCAGCCGGTGCAGGAAGTCGGTGAGGTACGGGTTGCCGAACACCGACCCGAGTTCGCGCCAGAAGCGCAGGTCGTAGCCGATCAGCACGGTGACCTCCCCGGCGAGGGCCGCGCGCTGCGCCTCCTCGCCGCGCCTGCGCACTCCGGCGAGGGCGGCGGCGACGCGGGGCTCGTCCGGCTGGAGGTGGGCCAGGTGACCGTCGGTCAGCGCGTGGAACATCCCGTCGGTCACCAGGGTGCGGGCCTCGATCATGTCCCGGAAGTCGTCGACGGAGTACTCGTGCACCCGGAAACCCCGGTGCTGGTCGGCGTCGAGCAGCTCCTGCGCCGACAGGTCGACCAGCGCCTCCCGGACGGGGGTCGCGGACACCCCGTACTGGTCGGCGATCTCCTTGACGGTGAACTCCTGCCCCGGCTGGAGCCGGCCGGCCAGCACCTCGTCACGGAGCGCGTCCGCGATCTGCTGCCGCAGGGTGCTGCGGGTCACGGCGCCGCCGCCGCTGAAGCCGGGCATGGTCGGGGCGTCTCCCTCGTCGCGTTCGAGTGGCGTGCACGCGGATGTCCACGGGCACGCCACCTTACGCGTTCGAACGGGCCCGGGGTGTTCGAAAGGGTGCGAGGCGGAGGCCTCCCCGCGCCCGCTCGCGCCGGCCTCCCGGGGTGGCTACTCCACGTAGCCGTCCGCCACCGACAGGGCCGCGTCCAGTGCCGCCAGCCCCTCCTTCAGCTCCGCCTCGCTCGCGTTGCACGGCGGCACCACGTGCGTCCGGTTCATGTTCACGAAGGGCCAGACGCCGGCCTCCTTCGCGGCGGCGGCGAAGGCCGCCATCGGGGCGTTCGCCTCACCGGCCGCGTTGTACGGCACCAGCGGCTCCCGGGTCTCCCGGTTCCGCACCAGCTCCAGCGCCCAGAACATGCCGGTCCCGCGGACCTCGCCCACGCTCGGGTGCCGCTCCGCCAGCTCCCGCAGTCCGGGCCCGACGACGGACGCCCCGAGGGTCGCCGCGTTCTCGACGACACCCTCCCGCTCCATCACGTCGATCGTCGCGACGGCGGCGGCGCAGGCCAGCGGGTGCCCCGAGTACGTCAGGCCACCCGGGTACGGCCGCTTCCCGAACGTCTCGGCGATCGCCCCGGAGATGGCGACACCGCCCAGCGGCACATATCCGGAGTTCACGCCCTTCGCGAAGGTCATCAGGTCCGGGACGACGTCGTACAGGTCCGCCGCGAACCACTTCCCGGTGCGCCCGAACCCGGCCATGACCTCGTCGAGGACGAAGACGATGCCGTACTTGTCGCAGATCTCGCGCACGCCCGCGAGGTAGCCGGCGGGCGGCAGCATGATGCCCGCCGTCCCCGGGATCGTCTCCAGGACGACCGCGGCGACGGTCGACGGCCCCTCGAAGGCGATCGTCGTCTCCAGGTGCTCCAGCGCCCGGGCGCACTCCTGCTCCTCGGTCTCCGCGTAGAAGCGGGAGCGGTACAGGAACGGCGCCCAGAAGCGCACGACCCCGGCCGTGCCGCTGTCGGAGGCCCAGCGGCGCGGGTCGCCGGTGAGGTTGACCGCCTGCTGGGTGCCGCCGTGGTACGAGCGGTACGCGGAGAGCACCTTGGGGCGGCCGGTGTGCAGCCGCGCCATGCGCAGGGCGTGCTCCACGGCGTCGGCGCCGCCGTTGGTGAAGAAGATCCTGTCCAGGTCCCCCGGGGTCCGCTCGGCGATCAGCCGCGCCGCCTCCGACCGCGCCTCGACGGCGAACGCGGGCGCGAACGTCGTCATCCGCGCCGCCTGCTCCTGGATCGCGGCGACGACCTTCGGGTGCTGGTAGCCGATGTTGGTGTAGACGAGCCCGCTGGTGAAGTCGAGGTAGCGCCGGCCGTCGTAGTCCCAGAAGTACGACCCCTGCGCCCCGGCGACGGCGAGCGGGTCGATGAGCTCCTGCGCGGACCAGGAGTGGAACACGTGCGCACGGTCGGCGGCCTTGACGGCGGCCCCGACCTCGGGGTTCGGCTGAGGGGTCATACGGCCGAGGGTAGGCCGGGGCCGCGGGGCCGCGACATCGGCGGCCTGTCTGCGGCGGGGGACTTTCCGCGACAGGTTGTCGACAGCAGTAATTGACAGGAAGCTGTCGTAATGACAAGATGCTGTCATCTGTTGGCGTACCCACAAGGGAGTGGTCATGACCCGCAAGCCCGTGCATCTCGCCCTCTACGACACCTTCGCCGACTGGGAGACCGGTCACGCCACCGCGCACCTCGCGCGCGCCGGCTACGAGGTGCGTACGGTCACCCCGGCCGGTGAGCCCGTCACCGGCATCAGCGGCCTCCGCGTCCTGTCCGACCTCACGCTCGACGAGCTGCGGCCCGAGGACAGCGCGCTGCTGATCCTCCCCGGCGCCGACCGCTGGGACGAGGGCGACGACCTCGCCCCCTTCGCCCGCACCGCCCGCGCCTTCCTCGACGCCGGTGTGCCCGTCGCCGCGATCTGCGGCGCCACCGCCGGACTCGCCCGCGAAGGGCTGCTCGACGAGCGGGCGCACACCAGCGCCGTCTCCTTCTACCTCGCGGCGACCGGCTACGCGGGCGGCGACCGGTACGTCGAGGCCGACGCGGTCACCGACGGCAATCTCGTCACCGCCGGGCCGACCGAGCCCGTCGCCTTCGCCCGCGAGATCTTCCGGCTGCTCGGGGTCTACGACGAGACGGTGACCGACGCCTGGTACCGGCTGTTCCACGACTCGGACCCCGAGGCGTACGCCGAGTACGCGAAGGCCACGGCCCGGTGAGCGAGGAACGTCAGGACCTGCTCAGCCGGGGCGCGCTCGGCACCTTCCGGCTGAACGGCCAGTTCCTCGCGGTCGCCGAGGAGCTGGCCCGGCCCGCCGGGCTCACCGCGGCCTGGTGGCAGGTGCTCGGCGCGGTCCTCGGCGAGCCGCTGCCGGTCTCCGGGATCGCCAGGGCCATGGGCATCACCCGGCAGAGCGTGCAGCGCATCGCCGACCTGCTGGTGGAGCGCGGACTCGCCGAGTACCGGCCCAACCCGGCCCACCGCCGCGCCAAACTCCTCGCCCCCACGGAGAAGGGCCGCACGGCGGTCAGCCGCCTCGACCCCGGCCACGCGGCCTTCGCGGAGCGGCTGGCGGAGGCGTACGGGGAGGCCGAGCTCGCCCGGGCCGTGGAGGCGCTGGAACGCCTGTCCAAGGTGCTGGACGCCCTCGGGCCGCCTGTTACGGAACCGTAGAGGTCGCCCAGCTCATCGGGTACCGGCCCCGCACTATCCTCGGGATGTTGCTCATTGGGGGGAGGCGGCGCGGCGATGGACAAGCTCGGGCCCGGGGATCCACAGGGAATCGGGGCGTACCGGCTGCTGGCGCGGCTCGGGGCCGGCGGCATGGGACAGGTCTACCTCGCCCGGTCCGACCGGGGGCGCACCGTCGCCGTCAAGCTGGTCCGCCAGGAGCTGGCCCAGCAGGAGGAGTTCCGGGCGCGCTTCCGCCAGGAGGTGCGGGCCGCGCGGCAGGTCGGCGGCGACTGGACGGCGCCGGTCCTCGACGCGGACACGGAGGCGCCCGTGCCGTGGGTCGCCACCGGGTACGTCGCCGGGCCCAGCCTCCAGCAGGTGGTCGGGCACGACCACGGGGCGCTGCCCGAGCGTTCGGTGCGCATCCTCGCCGCCGGTCTCGCGCACGCGCTGAAGGACATCCACGCCGCCGGCATCATCCACCGGGACCTCAAGCCGTCCAACGTGCTCGTCACCATCGACGGCCCGCGCGTCATCGACTTCGGGATCGCGCGGGCGCTGGAGACGGTGACCGACGGCGGGCTCACCCGCACCGGCGCGCTCGTCGGCTCACCCGGCTTCATGGCGCCCGAGCAGGTGCGCGGCGACCGCATCACACCGGCCTGCGACGTGTTCTGCCTCGGCTCGGTGCTCGCCTACGCCGCCACCGGCACGCTCCCGTTCGGCACCGCCAACAGCGGTGTGCACGCGCTGATGTTCCGCATCGCCCAGGAGGAACCCGACCTGGACCGGGTGCCCGAGGGGCTCGCCGATCTCGTACGCGACTGTCTGCGCAAGGACCCGGCGGCGCGGCCCACCCTCGACCAGGTGCTGGAGCGCACCGGCGCGGACGACACCGTCGTCGGCGGCCGCTCCCGCGACCCCTGGCTGCCGGGCGCCCTGGTCGCCCAACTCGGCCGCCACGCGGTCCGCCTCCTGGACGCCGAGGACCCGGAAACCCCGATGCCGCCCACACCGGCGGGCGCGCCTCCCGCCGCCCGGCCACCGGTACCGCCCGGGCCGGCCGGTAACGGCACGCCCGCCGGGCAGCCCGGCGGCCCGGCCGCCGCTTCGGCACCGGCAGCGTGGCCCTTCGGGCCGCCCGGGCCGGCCGAACCCGTTGCGCCCGCGCAAGGAGGCCCCGCCGGTGCGGCCGATCCCGCAGGGCAGCCCGGATCGGCCGCGTCCGGTGGGCCCGGACAGGTCGGTCCCGCGGGGCATCCCGGCGCGCCCGCCGCCGGGCAGCCGGGTGGCGTCCCCGCACCGGCCGCCGGGCAGCCGGTACCGCCCGGCGCGTACCCCGGCGCGCCCGCCGCCGGGCAGCCGGGTGGCGTCCCCACACCGGCACGTCCCGACGCGCCCGTCGGACCATCCGTGCCGCCTGGGGCGGGCCACCACGCCGGCACCCCCGAGCACGCCCGTGCCGCCGACGACTCCGCAGTGCCGCCCGCGGCCGGCACTGCCTCCCCGCCACCGTCCGGGCAGCCGGGGGCGAACCATCCGCCCACCCTCGTGGCGGGCCGGAACACCCCCGCCCCACCCCCGGCGCCGGGTCCGTACGGGCACCCCCAGCAGCCCGCGTACGGCTACCCCTACAACGGGTACGCCGCCGGCCGGACCCCGCCCTACGGGCCCCCGCCGTTCGGGCCGGGTCCGGCGCCGTACGGTCCGGCGTCCGAGCCGCGCCGGGACGGCCGCTCCACCGTGCTGCTCGTGGTGATCGCGCTGGTCGTCGCGCTGGCCGCGGGCGGCACCGTGTACGCCCTGATGAGCGGCGGAGACACCGACAACCGCGCCGGCGGCGACCCCACCACACCCTCGTCGCCCAGCGGCGCGTCCCGGAGTGCAGACCCCACCACCCCGGACGACCCACAGCCGACCGGCACACGGCGGCCCGGCACCTCCGCGCCCGCGGACGGGACCGTCCCCGCCGACTACCTGGGCAGCTGGTCCACCACCATCGACAACGCGAGCGGTGAGCACACCCGCAGGCTGACCCTCCAGCAGGGCGAGGTCGGTGACACGGTCATGTCCCTCGTCGCCGACGGGCCCACCGGCAGCGGCACCTACCACTGCGTCTTCGAGGCCCGGCTCACCGGAAGCTCCGGCGACCGGCTGGAGTTCGGTCCGTCCTCCGTGACGGTCGGGCAGCCGCGCAGCGCCTGCACCCCGGGCTCCGCCAGCGAGATCACCCTGCTCCCCGGCGACTCCCTCCAGCGCGTGAACACCGGCAACGGCGAACAGCTCACCTACACGCGGGACTGACGACCCGTACCGGACACGGCCGTCGAACGGGGCGGGTTCCTGCCCGTACCGGGAGGTCGAGCACGCCGTGACGAGCCGGCTCAGCGCGGCTCGGGCGGACGCTGCCGCGGCATGTTGGGGCGGGCCGACCCCTGCGGGGACGGGAAACGGCCGTGCGGGAGGGAGCCCTCCGGGCGCCCCGCACCCACCACCGCCGTCTGGATGCCCAGCGGCGCGCCACCCGTGCGGAACTCCACCATCCAGTCGGCCGTCTCGACCCGCACCAGCTCGGTGACGTCCTCCGAAAACCGCCGCAGCACCGACAGGCACCGTTCGGTCGCCTCGCTCGCCGTGCCGTCCGCCGGGCCGAGCACCTCGCGCACGCACTCCGACGCCCAGTCGAACTGGAAGGCGTGCAGCCGCCGTTGCACGGCCTGCGCGGTCGCCACGTCCCGCATCCAGCCGGACGTCATCCCGAAGAACCGGTCCCCGGCCACACAGGCCACCCCGAGCAGCAGCGCCAGATACCCCCAGGGCGCGGACCCGTCGGCCACCCCGGTCAGATCGAGCAGCGGCAGCGCGGCCCCGGTCAGCGCGCCCACGGCCGTCCCGGCCCGCAGCGCCCACGCGCACCGCCGCTTCCACACCCGGTCCGCGAGGTACCAGGCGGCCGTGTCCAGCGCGCCGCGCTCCACCCACCGGTACAGCTCGTCCAGCCGGAGCGCCGGCTCGCCCCAGTCCCCGAGCGGGAACTCCCGCCCCTCCAGGTCGCCCGGCCGGGGCCCGGCCGTCCCTTCGCCCCGCCCGTCCTGCGGCCGACCCTCGGGCTGCATCTCCGGCTGACCCACCCGGTATCTCCCTACTGACCCCTGCTGACTCCGCGTACTGTCCGTCCATGAAGTGTGACGCCAGGTGCTCACGCGCCTGACCCTTCCTACCGCCCAATGGGTGGCGGCGCCGGGGGTTCGGACTCTTTTCCGCTCGGAAGATGGCCGTGATCAGGTATAGGGCCCTGACCGTGACTCACTCGAAAGAGTGCCGGGGCGACGGTCCTCGTGACCACGTAGGCTCGTGCCGAACGGTAAAACCCTTACCGACGGACCGACCAAGGAGCCGAATCGTGATCCCCGGTGGTGGCCAGCCGAACATGCAGCAGCTGCTCCAGCAGGCCCAGAAGATGCAGCAGGACCTGGCCAGGGCCCAGGAGGAGCTGGCGAGGACCGAGGTCGACGGGCAGTCGGGGGGCGGCCTGGTGAAGGCCACCGTCACCGGCTCCGGCGAGCTGCGCGGCCTCGTGATCGACCCTAAGGCGGTGGACCCGGAGGACACCGAGACCCTCGCCGACCTGATCGTCGCGGCGGTCCAGGCGGCCAACGAGAACGCGCAGGCCCTCCAGCAGCAGAAGCTCGGCCCGCTGGCCCAGGGGCTGGGCGGGGGCGGCATCCCCGGTCTCCCCTTCTGACCTTTCCGACCTTTCTAAGACGGCCCGCGGGCCTCTACCGTACGTACTGAAGGAACACCAGGAAGGACGGCAGTCCGTTGTACGAAGGCGTGGTCCAGGACCTCATCGACGAGCTGGGGCGGCTGCCCGGCGTCGGTCCCAAGAGCGCGCAGCGGATCGCCTTCCACATCCTCCAGGCGGAACCGACGGACGTACGGCGTCTGGCGCACGCGCTGATGGAGGTCAAGGCGAAGGTCCGCTTCTGCGCGACCTGCGGGAACATCGCGCAGGAGGAGCAGTGCAACATCTGCCGCGACACCCGCCGCGACCCCGCGGTCATCTGCGTCGTGGAGGAACCCAAGGACGTCGTGGCCATCGAGCGAACCCGTGAGTTCCGGGGCCGCTACCACGTGCTGGGCGGCGCGATCAGCCCGATCGACGGGGTGGGCCCCGACGACCTGCGCATCCGGGAACTCCTGACCCGCCTCGCCGACGGCACGGTCACGGAACTCATCCTGGCCACGGACCCCAATCTCGAAGGTGAGGCCACGGCCACGTACCTCGCCCGCATGATCAAGCCCATGGGCCTGAAGGTCACCCGCCTGGCCAGCGGCCTCCCGGTGGGTGGCGACCTGGAATACGCGGACGAGGTCACCCTCGGCCGCGCCTTCGAGGGGAGACGACTCCTAGATGTCTGATGCCACGCTGCACGCGACGGACCGGAACCCGGACGACTTCGCGGTCCAGATCGCCGACCAGATCGAGAGCTTCCTGGTCGCCGTCACGGAGGTCGCCAAGGGCGACGAACCGGACTCGGCGGTCCCCTTCCTCCTCCTGGAGGTCTCCCAGCTCCTCCTGGCCGGCGGTCGCCTGGGCGCACACGAGGACATCGTCCCCGACGAGCGCTACGAACCCGACCCGGGCCCGGAGACCGACGTGGACGCACTCCGCGAGAACCTCGCCCGCATGCTCGACCCGATCGACGTCTACTCCGAGGTCTTCGACCCCTACGAGCCCCGCAGGGCCCCGGTCCCGGCCCGCATCTCCGACGACCTCACCGACGTCATCTCCGACCTCCGCCACGGCATGGTCCACTACCGCGCGGGCCGCACGTCGGAGGCCCTGTGGTGGTGGCAGTTCTCCTACTTCTCCAACTGGGGCTCCACGGCGTCCGCGGCGTTGCGCGCCCTCCAGTCCGTGGTCGCCCACGTCCGCCTGAACCAGCCCCTCGCCGAACTCGACGGCCTGGACACCGACCAGGGCATGGGCGACGACACCTTGGAGTTCGAGGCGGGCCAGGTCATGGCGGAGGAGATCGGGGAGCCGCTGGGCATGCGGCCGGTTCAGTGACGGCGGGTACCGCATACCGTTCCGTGAGAGCTGGTTCACTCGTCCAGCCGGGAAGGTAAGGAATCCCTTATGTTGCTTCGAGTCCTACGCTCGGACGCGAAGCACGAACTGGGAGATCAGCCTTCATCCCTCGGTGGAGTCAGGGCCGCTCAAACCGGCGGAGGAGGATCCGGTGTCCGCGGACCTCATTGAAACGGCGGTCGACAAGCTCGCGGACAGCGGACCTGTGCTGGGGAGCCCGCTCGTCGACCGGCTGTCCGGCTGCCGTACCCATGAATGACCAGTTGAAGTGGTTCAAGTCGAGCTACAGCGACGACGAAGGGGGCGACTGCGTCGAGGTCGCCGTGACCGACGCCGTCCACATCCGCGACTCCGAGAACCCCACCGGCCCCGATCTTCACATCACCGCGTCCGCCTGGTCGGCGTTCCTCGACGCAGTTCCTCCCGGAGTCTGAGCGGGAGGGCGCCGGTCGGGCCCGCGTGTGACGCGGGGCACTTTCCGAGTGGTCCGCCTCGCTTTGGGCATGAGCCCCCTGCACGGGCGGCCGGACGTCTCACCATGCGATATCGCGGAGGGGTTTTTCGGGCGCTCGATAGACTGAGCCGACCGCGTCGCACACATATGTGTGCGGACTGTGGAAAACGACGGACTGAGCGAGGAGCGCACGTGGGCCTTGTCGTGCAGAAGTACGGAGGCTCCTCCGTAGCCGATGCCGAAGGCATCAAGCGCGTCGCCAAGCGGATCGTGGAAGCCAAGAAGAACGGCCACCAGGTGGTCGCCGTGGTTTCCGCGATGGGCGACACGACGGACGAGCTGATCGATCTCGCGGAGCAGGTTTCCCCGATCCCTGCCGGGCGTGAGCTCGACATGCTGCTGACCGCCGGAGAGCGGATCTCCATGGCCCTGCTGGCCATGGCGATCAAAAACCTGGGCCACAACGCCCAGAGCTTCACCGGCAGCCAGGCAGGTGTCATCACCGACTCGGTCCACAACAAAGCCCGCATCATCGATGTCACGCCGGGCCGGATCAAGGCCTCGGTGGACGAGGGCAACATCGCCATCGTCGCCGGTTTCCAGGGCGTCAGCCAGGACACCAAGGACATCACCACGCTCGGCCGCGGCGGCTCCGACACCACCGCCGTCGCCCTCGCCGCCGCGCTCGACGCCGAGGTGTGCGAGATCTACACGGACGTCGACGGTGTGTTCACCGCCGACCCGCGCGTGGTGAGCAAGGCCCGGAAGATCGACTGGATCGCCTTCCAGGACATGCTCGAACTCGCGGCCTCCGGGTCCAAGGTGCTGCTCCACCGCTGTGTGGAGTACGCCCGCCGGTACGACATCCCGATCCACGTCCGCTCGTCCTTCAGCGGACTGCAGGGCACGTGGGTCAGCAGCGAGCCGATGAAGCAAGGGGACAAGCAGGTGGAGCAGGCTCTCATCTCCGGTGTCGCGCACGACACCTCCGAGGCCAAGGTCACGGTCGTCGGTGTGCCGGACAAGCCCGGCGAGGCCGCCTCGATCTTCCGCACGATCGCCGATGCCGAGATCAACATCGACATGGTCGTGCAGAACGTGTCCGCCGCGTCCACGGGTCTGACGGACATCTCCTTCACGCTGCCGAAGACCGAGGGCCGCAAGGCCATCGACGCGCTGGAGAAGAACAAGGGCACCATCGGCTTCGACTCCCTGCGCTACGACGACCAGATCGGCAAGATCTCCCTGGTCGGCGCCGGCATGAAGACCAATCCGGGCGTCACCGCCGACTTCTTCACGGCGCTCAGCGACGCCGGCGTGAACATCGAGCTGATCTCGACCTCCGAGATCCGTATCTCGGTCGTCACCCGCAAGGACGACGTGCCGGAGGCCGTCCGCGCCGTGCACTCCGCGTTCGGTCTCGACTCCGACAGCGACGAGGCCGTGGTCTACGGAGGCACCGGCCGCTGATGGCCGGGACCGCAGGACCCGGGCGTTCCGGGCGGCCGACGCTCGCGGTCGTGGGAGCGACCGGGGCCGTCGGCACGGTCATGCTCCAGATCCTGTCCCAGCGGGCGGACGTCTGGGGCGAGATCCGACTGATCGCCTCCTCGCGCTCGGCCGGCCGCAAGCTGGCCGTGCGCGGTGAAGAGGTCGAGGTCGTGGCGCTCACCGAGGAGGCCTTCGACGGGGTCGACGTCGCGATGTTCGACGTGCCCGACGAGGTCGCCGAGCAGTGGGCGCCCGTCGCCGCCGCGCGGGGCGCGGTGGTGGTCGACAACTCGGGCGCGTTCCGGATGGACCCGGACGTGCCGCTCGTCGTCCCCGAGGTGAACCCGCACGCCGTGCGGAGGCGTCCGCGCGGGATCGTCGCCAACCCGAACTGCACCACCCTGTCGATGATCGTCGCGCTGGGCGCGCTGCACGCCGAGTTCGGCCTGCGCGAGCTGGTCGTCTCGTCGTACCAGGCGGTCAGCGGCGCCGGACACGCGGGCGTGCGGACCCTGCGCGAACAGCTGTCCCTGGTGGCCGGTACGGAGCTGGGGACCAAGCCCGGTGACGTGCGGCGGGCCGTGGGGGACAACACCGGGCCGTTCCCGGAGCCGGTCGCGCTGAACGTCGTACCGTGGGCCGGTTCGCTGCGGGAGGACGGCTGGTCCTCGGAGGAGATGAAGGTCCGGGACGAGTCCCGCAAGATCCTCGGTCTGCCCTCCCTGCCCGTGGCGGTCACCTGCGTACGCGTCCCGGTGGTCACCACGCACTCCCTCACCGTGCACGCCCGCTTCGAGGCCGAGGTCACCGTCGACAAGGCGCGCGAGATCCTCGCCACGGCCCCCGGAGTGGTCCTGTTCGACAACCCGGCCGCGGGCGAGTTCCCCACCCCCGCCGACGTCGTCGGCACCGATCCGACCTGGGTCGGGCGGGTACGGCGGGCCCTGGACGACCCCACGGCGCTGGAACTCTTCGTGTGCGGGGACAACCTGCGCAAGGGAGCGGCGCTGAACACCGCGCAGATCGCCGAACTCGTGGCGGTTGAACAGTGAAAAGTTCTGGATCGCACAGGATTCGTTTGTAGGATCTGTGTGAGTCCTGTGCACCGGATTCCCGGTCGGGGCCTCTTGATCAGGTCGTTCCGGCAACAGAGGATGGAACGAGGCTCGTACGAGGATTCACCTCCCCGTTCTCCGCAACCGCGCGGAGGGCGGGGAGCGTCTTTGCGGTCGCCCCTACCGGGGGCGTGGAGGCGCTGCTCTCCGGACGTGGGGACGTCCGGAACCGGGCGTGGGGACGTCCGTTCATATGGGACACAGGGGAAGAGCGGGACGCATGAGGGCATTTGATGTGCTGTCGGTGGTGCTGCCCGACGCGGGCGGGCGGCCGGCCGCACCGGCCGCCGCAAAAGTGACGCCCGGCGCGTACAACCCTTACGGGGGGAAGCGTGTCCAACTGGCGTGGCTGAGGTACTCGATTTCACAGCGCCGCGCGGCACGGTCCTACGGCCGCCCCGCCCGGCTCGCCGACCCCGCATGTCCGGCGCGTCCGGCGGCGGCATGCCGGTGATCGCACCCATGCCCGCAGCGCGCCCCACCCGCATACCAGGTCAGCGTGACGGTACCGACGACGTCGTGGCGGCCGGTACCACCGTCGACCATCTCACCGAGACCTACCGCGCGCACTACCGCTCGTTGCTGGGTCTCGCGGCGCTCCTCCTCGACGACACCGCCTCCTGCGAGGACGTCGTGCAGGAGGCGTTCATCCGCGTCCACTCGGCCCGCAAACGCGTCCGGGACCCGGAGAAGACCCTGGCCTATCTGCGCCAGACGGTCGTCAACCTGTCCCGTTCCGCGCTGCGCCGCCGCATCCTCGGCCTCAAGCTGCTCTCCAAGCCCATGCCCGACATGGCGAGCGCGGAGGAGGGCGCCTACGACCAGCTGGAGCGCGACTCCCTCATCAAGGCGATGAAGGGCCTGCAACGCCGCCAGCGCGAGGTGCTGGTGCTGCGCTACTTCGCGGACATGACCGAGGCGCAGGTCGCCGAGACCCTCGGCGTCTCGCTGGGTTCGGTGAAGGCGTACGGCTCACGCGGTATCGCGGCGCTGCGGGTGGCCATGGAGGCACCGGTATGAGCGAGGGCAAGGACGCGCGACACGAGGAGCGCGGGCCAGAGGTCCGGGAGACCTCCGGTTCGTCCGCCGCCGCGCGGGAGCCCGAGGGGGTGCCCGAGTCCGAGGACGTACGGGAATCCGGCGACAAGAACGAGCCGAAGCACACGCACGCTGGGAACGGAACTGTGAACGACGGCCTGGACGAACAGAGCTCCGAGGGGCTCGACGCGGACGAGCTGGCACTGCGCACCCTGCTGCGGCAGGCGGTGCGGGAGGTGGAGCCGGGCGACGGCACCCTGGACTATCTGCGCCGGGCCGTGCCCGCCCGTCGGGCCCGCAAGCGACAGGCCCTCGTCGGCGCGGCCGCGGCCGCCCTCTTCCTCGGCACCGCCGTCCCCGCCCTCGTCCACGTCTCCGGTGTCACCGGCTCCGACGCCAACCCCTCCGCCGTCGGCCACGCCTCGCAGGCGCAGGGCGGCACCGGCCAGGGCAAGGACCCGGAGGGCGGCGAGAGCACCGCGGGCGGCGCCTCGGACCAGGTCGAGGGGACCGGCAAGGACGACAAGAAGGACGAGGACGAGGACGGGGCGAGCACCGGCTCCGGTACGGGTACGACGGAGGGGGCCGACCCCTCGGCCGGCGTCACCGCCGGGGTGCCCGCCTGCACCGCCGCCCAGCTCGGCCCGGCGGCCGCGTCCAGCGCCGCCCCCGACACCACGGGCACGGTCTACGGCTCGTTCCGGGTCGCCAACGTCTCCACCGCGAGCTGTACCGTCGAGGGCGCCGGCGTCGTGAGCGCGACCCCGCAGGGAGCGGCCGACGCCACCAAGGTGGGCTCGGCGCGGCATGTGGCGGGGGACGCGGCGGCCGGACTGCCCGACCCCTCCCTGGAGTCCGCGCAGCTGGTGCTCAAGCCGGGTGCGGCGTACGAGGTGAAGTTCGCCTGGGTGCCCTCCGAGACCTGCACCGCTCCGGGCGACAGCACGGGCGGCGGCACCGGCGGTCCCTCGCCCGACCCGACACCGACCGACAACCCGACCACGACGGCCGGTGCGTCCACGGGCACCGACAGTGGCACGGCCACCCAGCTGGTCAGGGAGGACGGCACGGTGGAGGGCAGCGTGACGGTGACGTACACGTCGGCCACGGGCTCGGGCCCGGCCTCCACGACGGTGAGCAACGCGTGCGCGGGCACGGTGTACTTCACGGGGCTGCTGACGGCGGTGTGACCGTACGACGGGGGCGGCCCCCGGCCCGTCGTCAGACCGCTGACGGACTCGACCGCTCCGGCTCCCGCTTTCCGTCCTCGTGCCCGTCCTCGTCCGGGGCCAGGCCCAGTTCCGCGTCGCGGGCGAACTCCAGCTCGCGGCGGAGCAGACGGAACCACATGAAGATCACGAAGCCCACGAAGGCGAACCACTCGGCGGTGTAGCCGAGGTTCTGGAACGCCTTCAGGTCCAGCCCGGTGCCGCTCGGCGCGGTCGCCGGCACCGCCTTCATCCCCGAGTCGCCGCGGTTGAGCGTGACCCAGGCGTCGTACACGTCGTACTCCACGAGGTTCACCAGCGACGCCGAGCTGATCGCCGCCGTCTGTCCCTGCGGCAGGCCGCCGCGGGCGCTGACACCGTTGTTGCCCGGTGTCTCGGACGCCTGGAGGGCGCCGGTGACGGTGACCTCACCGGTGGGCGCCGCGGGCACCTCGGCCGGGTCGGGGGTGCCGGGCAGCCAGCCCCGGACGACGGGCAGCGCCCGGCCGGTGTCGGTGCGCAGCAGGGCCAGGACGTAGTAGCCGTCCTTGTCGTCCAGCTTGCGGTCGGGCACCAGCAGCTGGGTGTCGTACCGGCCGCTCGCGGTGGTCTGCTTGCCGGAGGTCGCCTTGGTCACGGGCAGCAGGCCGTCCAGCGGCCTGGCCTCTTCCCGCTTGTCCGAGGTGACCCGCGCCTCGGCGTCGCGGTGGTCGTCCACCCGGTCCTCGAACCGGCCCAGCTGCCAGGACCCCATGAAAACGCAGAAGGGGATGGCGAGCAGCACGAAGACGTTGATCCCCCACCAGCGGGGCGTCAGCAGAAACCGGTACACGCCCTCAACGGTACGGGTCCGCGGGCGGTCCCCGTCCCGCGGGGGTCGGCTCGCCCACGAGGGGCCGGTGAAGGATCGGGAAGAAGTTGTCCACAGGCTGGGGGCCTCGGCGGCGCGATGCCCGCCGGGGCGGGCAGTATGGGGTCATGACTGAGAGCAACGGGTCCGACGCGCCGGGCCGGGCGGACCACCAGACCGAGCGAGTGGAACAGGGCGAGGGCATGCCCGACTGGGAGAAGCGCTTCCGGGCGCCCCGGGTGTCCCTGCCCGACTGGGCGGAGGACGCCCCCGACCGTTCCCTGTTCGTGTCGAACGCGACGGGGACCTACGAGCTGTACGCCTGGGACCGGGCGACGGGCGAGCAGCGGCAGGTGACGCACCGGCCCAACGGCACGACGGACGGCGTGCTCTCGCCGGACGGCGAGTGGATCTGGTGGTTCGACGACAAGGACGGCGACGAGTTCGGCGTGTGGCGCCGGCAGCGGTTCCCGGGCGGCGAGGACGAGCTCGCGGCACCGGGCCTCGACCCTTCGTACCCGGCGGGACTCGCGCTGGGCCGGGACGGCCGTACGGCGGTCGTGGGCCGTTCCACGGACGAGGACGGGACGACGATCCACCTGGTCCGCACGGGCGAGGGGCCCGTGGAGATCTACCGGCACCGCGAGTCGGCGGGCGTCGGGGACCTCTCCCACGACGGTTCGCTGATCGCGGTGGAGCACACCGAGCACGGTGACGCGATGCACTCCGCGCTGCGGGTGCTGCGGCCCGACGGTACGACGGTCGCCGAGCTCGACGACACCGAGGGCGGCACGCGGGAGCTGGGCCTGGAGGTGCTGGGCTTCGCGCCGGTGGCGGGCGACACCCGGCTGCTCATCGGTCACCAGCGGCGCGGACGCTGGGAGCCCCTGGTGTGGGACGTGGCGACGGGGGAGGAGAGGGACCTCGCGCTGGAGCTGCCCGGTGACGTGAGCGCCGAGTGGTACCCGGACGGTACGGGGCTGCTCGTCGTGCACGGCTTCGAGGCCCGCGGCGAGCTGTTCCGCTACGACCTGGCCGAGCGCCGGCTGGTGGAGATCCCCACCCCGCGCGGCGCGGTCTCGGGTGCGACGGCCCGGCCCGACGGCAGCGTGGAGTACCTGTGGTCGTCGGCGGCCCAGCCGCCGGCGGTGCGCTCCACGACGGGCGGGGTGGTCCTCGACCCGCCCGGGATGAAGTCACCCGGGTCGGTGCCGGTGGAGGACGTGTGGGTGGAGGGCCCGGGCGGGCGCATCCACGCCCTGGTCCAGAAGCCGGCCGGCGCGAGCGGTCCGCTCCCGACGGTCTTCGACATCCACGGCGGCCCCACCTGGCACGACAGCGACTCCTTCGCGGCCGGCCCGGCCGCCTGGGTCGACCACGGCTACGCGGTGGTCCGCGTCAACTACCGGGGCTCCACGGGCTACGGCCGTGCCTGGACCGACGCGCTGAAGCACCGGGTGGGCCTGATCGAGCTGGAGGACATCGAGGCGGTGCGGGAGTGGGCGATCACCTCCGGTCTCGCCGACCCGGCCCGGCTGATCCTCACCGGCGGCTCCTGGGGCGGCTACCTCACCCTGCTCGGCATCGGCACGCGGCCCGACGCGTGGGCGGTGGGCATCGCGGCGGTTCCGGTCGCCGACTACGTCACGGCGTACCACGACGAGATGGAGGCGCTGAAGGCGATGGACCGCACGCTGCTCGGCGGCACCCCGGAGGAGGTCCCCGACCGCTTCGAGGCGTCCTCCCCGATCACCTACGTCGACCGGGTGAAGACCCCGGTCTACATCTCGGCGGGCGTCAACGACCCCCGCTGTCCCATCCGGCAGATCGAGAACTACGTCAAACGCCTGGAGTCCCGGGACGCGGTCCACAAGGTCTACCGCTACGACGCCGGCCACGGCTCATTGGTAGTGGACGAACGCATCAAACAGGTCCGCCTGGAACTCGACTTCGCAGCCGAACACCTGCCCGCATAGCCGCGGGCAGCCGTACCGCTGGGGCGGCGCCCACCCTCCAGCGGCGGCAGGGCGCGCCGCTGTACCTCCGCAGCCGCGGGCAGGGCGCGCCGCTGTACCTCCGCAGCTGCGGGCAGTCGTGCCGCTGGGGGCGGCACGGGTGGGCGCAGCGGCACCCCGCGCACGCGGGCAAGTGAAGCCCACCCCCGTCCGGCGGCAGCTCCGCGCACGCGGGCAAGTGAAGCCCCCGTCCGGCGGCAGCGAGCCGGCGCACGCGCTACGTCGCGCTCCGCGCCCGCCGCCCCAGCAACTCCGCCAGCCCCCGCCGGGTGGCGGCCAGCACCACCCGGTCCTCGGCACGCAGCACGTACGTATCAGGGAGGTCCCACACCAGCCCGGAACCCGGCGCCCCCTCCCCGCCGGAGGCGGACCCCGCCGTGTCCAACGCCAGCACCCGCCAGGCTCCCGCCCGGAACGCCTCCCCCACCGTCCGCCCCTCCAACGGCGCATACCCGCCCACGACGACCGCCGCGAACAGCAGCACCCGCCGTTCCACGGGAATCGCCCCCAGAATCTGCCGCCCCATCATCGCCCCGGCGAACGCGGGCGCGGCCAGATGGGAAACACTCCGGCTCCGCGTCAGCGCCAAAGGGTGCGCGGTCCGCAACGTCCGGTACACCGCCTTCGCGAAGTCGTCGTCGTACAGCCGCAGCACCGCCCGCAGATCCGGCCGTACGGACCGCGCGTACAGCACCGCCTCCAGGTTCGTCGTGTCCGCGCTGGTCAGTGCCAGCAACGCGTCCGCACGGTGGATCTTCGCGGCCTCCAGCACCCCCTCCTGCGTGACGTCCCCCAGTACCACCGGAACCCGTAACCGCCGCGCCACGGCCATCCCCCGCGCCTCCGGGTCGGCCTCGACGCACACCACCGGAATGTGCAGCTCCCGCAGCCGTGTCAGCACCCGCGTCCCGATCTTGCCCAGCCCGAGCAGCACGACGTGCCCGCCCAGCCCGCGCGGCGGCTTCCGCAGCGTCGACGCCGTGCGGAACGTCCCCAGCGCCTCCAGTACGGCCGCCAGCAGCACCGGCAGCAGCAACAACCCCACCAGCATGGACAGCAGTTGCAGCACCTGCCGCCCGGTGGACTGGTGATGTGCGGGCTCGTTGATCGCGAAGAGGTCGAGCAGCGTGACGTACGTGGCGTGCAGCGGGTTGTCCTGTGTCACCACCGTCAGTGCGACGGCGAGGGCGATCACCGCCGCCACCAGCCCCGCCAGCGACCACCGCAGCCGTCGCGAGAACAGCGAGGCGAACGGCGGCCCGCCCCGCCCGGCCGGCAACGGCGGCCCGGAGTAAGCGAGCTGCTCCAGCACCACCGTCCCCCGCCCGGTCGCCGCCGCCACCGCCGTCGCGTCGGGCAGCAGTTGTGGCCCCTGCTCGCCGCTGTCCTCCGAACCCTCGTCGCCTGCGGGGTCGTTGCTGGTCGCGGAGAGCAGCGCGAGGGTGCACAGTCCCGGGTCGGCCACCTCACCCGGCCCCGGAGGCCGGCGCTCCACCGCCCGCAGCAGCAGTCCCTCCGCGTCGACGACCTTGCCGGTGCCGACGAGCGCGGTGGCGACCAGCGCGGGCGCGGCCGTGTCGGCGTCGGACAGCACGGTCGTGGCGATGTCGGCCCCGGCGCGTCCCGGCGTGCCACCACTGTCCGCCAACTCGGCTGCCTGATTGAGGAGTTCCTCGATGTGCTGTCCGAGCCGCCGGTTGTAGAGCCGGAGGACGAGCCGCAGCCGGGGGTTGAGCCGGCGGGCGGTCAGGGCGGCACGGATGTTGGTCTCGTCGTCGTCGTACACCAGCGCCAGCGCGGCGGCGTGTTCCACCCCGACCTCGGCGAGCACGGCCTCGGTCGGCTCGGCGGCCTCCACGATCCGTTCGCCGGGCGCCAAGGTGTCGTCGGACCCGCCGTTGCCCCGGTTGACGGCGGTCACGACCCGGTCGAGCAGGGCCGCGGAGGCCGCACGGGCCCGCCCGGCCATCGGCTGCCGCACGCTGCGCCCGGACGGCGGCACGACGAGGGTCACCTGTTCGCGGTACACACCGCGGAGTTCGCCGGCGAGCCGGTGCGCCAGCCCGTCGTCGCCGCACACCACCATGTGCGCGGACGGGTCGCCGGGCAGGGCCGGGTTGGGAAGGAGGCTCACCACAGGTGAAGAGACTGCCTCATCGTGACGGGTGGTTCCAGGCCGCGTCTGAACGGCCGCGCCCCGCCCTCCGTACCAAGGGGGAGGGACCCGAGCGCGGCCCCGCTCTCTCGCGCGCCCATCCACCGGAGGTGCACCCGGCCCGTGGCCATCACGAAACCGCCCCCGCGCGGCACCGCCGAGCCCGACGACGGCCGGGAGGAGGAGGCGCACGACGAGGAGTCCCGCCACCTCGACTCCTCCCTCCTGTTCACCCTGTTCCTGCTCACGGCCGTGATGTTCCAGGACCCTGTCCGCCGCGCCCTGGCCGCGCCGGTGATGCAGAGCTGGATGACGGTGTTCGTGGCGGTGGTCCTCCAGGCCCTCCCCTTCCTGGTGCTCGGCGTCCTGCTGTCGGCGGCGATCGCGGTGTTCGTCCCGCCGTCGTTCTTCGCCCGCGCCCTGCCGAAACGCCCCGCACTGGCCGTACCCGTCGCGGGCGCGGCGGGGGCGGTGCTGCCGGGCTGCGAGTGCGCGTCCGTACCGGTGGCGGGCGCACTGGTGCGCAGGGGGGTGGCGCCGGCGGCCGCCCTGGCGTTCCTGCTCTCCGCCCCCGCGATCAACCCGATCGTGCTGACGGCGACGGCGGTCGCCTTCCCCGACGAGCCCGGGATGGTCCTGGCCCGTTTCGTCGCGAGCCTGCTGGTGGCGTGCGCGATGGGCTGGCTGTGGCAGCGCCTCGGCCGCACGGACTGGCTGCGCCCGCCCGCTCGTTCCTCGTACGACGGTCGGAGCAGGGGTGCGGCGTTCTGGGGCTCGGTACGGCACGACGTGATGCACGCGGGCGGCTTCCTGGTGGTCGGCGCGATGGCGGCGGCCACGCTGAAGGCGGTGGTCCCGGCGGAGTGGCTGCGCGCGGCGGCCGGCAGCCCGGTGCTGTCGGTGCTGGCGCTGGCCGCCCTGGCGGTGCTGTTGTCGATCTGCTCGGAGGCGGACGCGTTCGTGGCGGCGTCGCTCACCCAGTTCTCGCTGACGGCCCGGCTCGCCTTCCTGGTCGTGGGACCGATGGTCGACCTGAAGCTCTTCGCCATGCAGGCGGGCACGTTCGGCCGCGCCTTCGCCCTGCGCTTCGCCCCCACGACCTTCGCCCTGGCGGTGGTCGTCTCGGCCCTGACGGGAGCGGTACTGCTGTGAAGCCGGCCCTGAACCACCAGGCCCAGGCGGCCCTGCTGTTCCTCCTCGGCGCGACCGTGCTGCACACCGGCCTGACCGACCTGCACCTGCGGTACGTCAAGGCGGGCCTGCGCCCGCTGCTCCTGCTGTCGGGCGCGGTACTGATCGCGACGGCGGCGGCGACGGCCCGGTACGCGTGGCGCCGCGGTCCGCGCCCGGGCCGGCCGCACCGGGAACCCCGTGTCTCCTGGCTCCTCGCCCTCCCCCTCTTCGCCCTGATCCTGGTCGCCCCGCCCGCCCTCGGCTCCTACAGCGCCACCCACACCGGTACGGCCCTGCAGAAACCCCTCGGCTACCCGGAGCTGCCCGAGCGGGGACCCCTGCGCCTGGGAGTCGGGGAGTACGCGGCCCGCGCGGTCTACGACCACGGCCGTCATCTGCGCGACCGCCCCATCGCCATCACCGGTTTCGTGGCCCTGGACGGCACCGGCGCCCCGTACCTGGTCCGGATGGGCCTCAACTGCTGTGCCGCCGACGCCCAGCCGGTCAAGATCGCCCTCACCGGGGGGATCCCCCCGGTGCTGCAACCGGACACCTGGCTGGAGATCACCGGCCGCTACACCCCGCGCCGCACGAAGGACCCCGTCAACGACGGCCCGGTCCCGTACTTCGAGGTCACCCGCGCCGAACCGGTCCCGGTCCCGCAGGACCCGTACGACGAGGCGTGGAGCGGCTAGGACCGCGACCGGCTACGACTGGTACGGCTGTTGCTGCGACTGCTGCCCGTACCCCTGCCCGCCGCCGACGGCCTGGGCCTGGAGCTGCTCGGCCTGCTCCCCGGTCACCTTCTGCTCCGCGCCGCAGAAGGTGCACTGGGTCGCGTACTTCGTCGAGACCGGGAACAGCGGCACGAAGAACAGGGTGAACTTGGTGACCCGCTTCCTGAGCGTGTGCGCGGAGGGATTCCCGCACTGCGCGCACACCAGCGTCAGTATCGCGAGCTGGTACAGATACCCCTTGGTACCAAAAATGATCATGTCGTCGTTCCTTCCCGGGCCTCGGCCCCCCGAACCACCCCACCAGATGGTGGCCGTGGTCGGCAACGTGACCGGCCACAACACTGCCGCACCCTGCACAAGCGCACCAGCCCCCGGTGTCGGCACGCTGAACCCGTGATCGAAGCCGGTGGTGACGCGGGTGTCGTCACGTAGGCAGTCCGCCCGGCCCCTGAAGAGAGAAGAGGCAACCGTGCAGATCACCGTCTCCACCGTGTCGCTCACCGTCGACGACGTGGCCGCCTCGCGACGGTTCTTCACCACCCACCTCGGCTACAAGGAGATCGCCGCCGCCGACGGATTCGCCTCACTGACCCGGGGCGACGCGGCCGTCGACATCGTCCTGCTGCGCCGGGGCACCGAGGTCCTGCCCGCCGACCAGCGCGACCGGCACGCCGCCGGAGTCATCCTGGCCTTCACGGTCACCGGCATCGAGGGCGAGGAGCGGCGGCTGCGGGAGCGGGGCGTGGCCATCACCATGCCGCTGCGCAAGGAGCCGTGGGGCGAGCGGCTCTTCCAGGTCACCGACCCCAACGGGGTCGTCGTCCAGTTCGTCGAGTGGGCGGCCCCCGAGGAGGCGGGCGCGGGCGGCTAGTCCTGTCGTCGGATTCCCGTCGTCCGCCCGGAGGGCGGGCCCCGCGGTGTCAGGTGCGTGCTCCCGGCGTGCCGGGCCCCGGCCCTCGTACCGGACGTGCCCGGGTCGGGGCCCGGTGCGTGCGGCGAGAGGGCGTGCACGGCGTCGTGGGACAGGTGGGAAGGTGACGGCAGGGCCTAGGGTGGACGTCGTACACCCGGACCGAGAGGGGATGGTGGAGATCACCGGGCAGGCCGATGCCGTCCACCGGACCCGCACCCCCCTGAGCAGGGCGCGGGTGCTGTCCGCCGCCGTCGCGCTGGCCGACGAGGGCGGGGTCGACGCGCTCAGCATGCGGAAACTGGCGCAGGTGCTCGGTGTTGTCCCCATGGCGCTGTACAAGCACGTGGCCAACAAGAACGAGCTGCTGGACGGCATGATCGACGTCCTCGTCGGCGAGATCGACCCGCCGGCCGCGGACACCGACTGGAAGACCGCGGTCCGGCTGCGGGTACTGTCCGCCCGCCGCATGCTGCTGCGCCATCCGTGGGCGTCCGGGGTCATCGAGGCGCGGACGAAGGCGCGGGCCGCGCCGACCCCCGCGGTGATGGCGTACCTGGACTCGATGATCGGGGTCTTCCGGGCCGGAGGCTTCTCGCTCGACCTGGTCCACCACGCGATGCACGTCATGGGCAGCCGGCTGCTGGGCTTCTCCCAGGAGCTGTTCGAGGACGGGGCCGGCCGTGAGCCGGACCCGGACGCGCCGTCGCCCGAGGAGATGGCCGCGCGCTACCCCCACATCACCGAACTGGCGATGGCGGTCGCCCACGACGAGGAGTCCGTCGTCGGCCGGGGCTGCGACGACCAGTACGAATTCGAGTTCGCCCTCGACCTGACCCTGGACGGTCTGGCCCGGCTGCTGCGCTGACCCCGGACGGTCCGGCCCGGCTTCCGGCCCGGTCCCTTCCCGGTCCCTTCCCGGTCCCTCCCCGGTCCCTCCCCGGTCCCTCCCCGGTCCCTCCCAGGCATCCGGCCCGGTTCCTCCCCGGCCCTTGCCAGGTGTACGGCGTACACCCATGATGGTGGGTGTACGCCGTACACCCATGAGGGGGATCCGGATGAAGGCGATCGTCCAGGACCGTTTCGGTCCACCGGACATCCTGAGGCTGGCTGACATCGACCGCCCCGAGCCCGGGGCCGGCCAGGTACTGGTGCGGGTGCACGCCGCCGCACTCAACCCCTACGACTGGCACATGATGCGCGGCGACCCGTACGCGGCCCGGCTGACGGCGGGGATGGGACTGACCCGGCCGAAGTCGCGGGTGGCCGGGCTCGACGCGGCCGGCCGGGTCGAGGCGGTCGGTGCCGGTGTGCGTGGGCTCCGGCCCGGCGACGAGGTGCTGGGCTTCTGCACGGGTGCCTTCGCCGAGTACGCGACCACCACCCCGGACCTGCTGGTTCCCAAACCCGCGCACCTGACCTTCGAGCAGGCCGCAGCCGTCCCGGTGGCGGCGGTGACGGCCCTGCGCGGCATCCAAACCGTGGGTCGGGTGCGGGCGGGACAGCGGGTGCTGGTCAACGGGGCCGGCGGTGGAGTGGGCACGTTCGCCGTGCAGATCGCCGCGAGCCTGGACGCCGAGGTCACCGGCGTGTGCAGCGCCCGCAACACCGACCTGGTGCGCTCACTGGGCGCCGCGCACGTCGTCGACTACACACGTGAGGACTTCACCGGCGCCCGCGCACGCTACGACGTCATCCTGGACAACGTGGGCAACCACTCCCTGTCCCGCCTGCGCCGGGCGCTCACCCCGACGGGCACGCTGGTGGGCAACGCCGGCGGTTCACCCGGCCGCGTGTTCGGCGCGATGGGCGCCACGCTGAGGCTGCTCGCGGCCGGCGCGGTCGCCCGGCAGCGGCTCCGGGTGATCCTTCCGGCGGTCCCGTCCGGTCCGGCCCAGGAGGATCTGCGGGCCGTCGTCGCCCTCCTCGGGTCCGGCCGCCTCACTCCGGTGGTCGGCCGGACGTACCCGCTGGCGGAAGCGGCGGCGGGTGTGCGCCGGGTGGAAGGGGGGCACGCCCGCGGCAAGGTGGTACTGACGGTGAGGTGAGGGCCGCCGTGGAGGTCGGACCGTGGGCTTCACCGCTTCCGGCCGGACGTCGTTGGCGAGGGTGCCGCCGAAGGCGCAGTCGGGGCGGGGTTCGCCGCACCCCCGCTCACCCCGGTCGTGCCGACGGAAGCGGACGGTGCGGCAGATCTCGCCGCCGCCGACGTTCAGGGCGAAGCCCAGCACGTCCGGGGCGTTCTTCTCCGGGCTGCCGATGGTGAAGTTCCTGCCGTCACCGGCGAGGTCCCGGAGGCCGCCTTCTTCGCCGACCGCACCACCCGGCGGGCGGCCGCCACCCTCGGCGTCCCCCGGGGCACGGTGAAGTCCCGCGTCCACTACGCCCCGCGCAGCCCCGGAACGGCCCTGGCGGAACGAGGCGTGCGCTGACCGCGGCTCGGGCGGTGCGGGGGAGCCTGTGCGGCCACGGGGTCAGGCCGTGCCGCACAGGCGGTCAGGCGACCGGCTCGGCCACGCGCGGCCGGTCCGAGGGGGTACGCAGGATCCCGGCCGCCGCGGCGGCGGTCGCGCAGAACAGGGCGGGGAGCAGGAAGGTGTGGTTGAGGGCCATGACGTGGGTCATCCAGCCGATGACGGCGGGGCCCGCGAGCATGCCGATGTAGCCGAGTCCGGCGACCCGGGAGACGTTGGTGCCGGCGGCCGCGGGGTCGGCGTGTCCGGCGGCGCTGAACAGTTGCGGGACGCAGCCGGACAGGCCCAGGCCGAACAGCGCCCAGCCCGCGAGTGCCGCCCAGATCCAGGGCGAGAGGGCCACGAGGATGATGCCGGCGGCGGCGAGGGCCGCGCCGTACCGCAGGACGGCGACCGGCCCGAAGCGCGCGGATATCCGGTCCGCCAGGAACCTGCCGATGGTCATGGTCGCCGCGAAGGCCCCGTAGGCGAAGGCGGCGGTGCTCTCCGACGCGCCCAGGACGGTCCTGAGGTGCAGGACGCTCCAGTCGTTGGCGGCCCCCTCGCACAGCATGACCAGCAGGGCGAGGACGGCCAGCAGCCAGATCCGGGCCGGAACGGCGCGCTTCTTCCCCTCGGACCCGTCATCGGCACCGGCCGCGGGGGCGTGCGGCACGGCGGGCAGCAGGCCGCGGGCCGACACCAGGGCGACGACGACGCCGAGACCGGCGGCGGTGGCCAGGGTCGGGAACGGGCCCCAGCCGACGTCGATGGCCGCGGCGCCGAGGAGGGCGGCCAGGACGCCGCCGACGGAGAACGTGGCGTGGAAGGCCGACATGACGGGCCGCTCGTACGCCTTCTCCACCTGTACGGCGTGCGCGTTCATGCTGACGTCGAGGGTGCCGTTGCCGAACCCGAAGAGCAGCAGGGCCACTCCGAGGGCCCATGGCTCCCGGGCGAGCCCGGGCAGGACCAGGGTCGCGCTGCACAGCACGCCGGCCAGCGGAACGACGGTGCGCGCGCCGAGCCGGTCGGACAGCCGTCCGCCGACCTGCATGCCGACGAAGGCCCCGGCCCCCAGCAGCACGAGGAACCCGCCCAGGGCCGCGTGACCGATGCCCACGCGTTCCTCGACAGCCGGGATCTGCACGACCCACAGGCCCAGCAAGGTGCCGTTGAGAACGAAATAGACGAACGTCACGGCACGGGCCACGCGCAGAGCTCTTTCCATGCGCGCACTCTAACGAACATGAGATCTGTTTGATAGATCCCTCTTCGCGCATCTTCATTGTTCGATGCGGGTGGTGTTGAATCACGGTATGACCACCGCGGAACGCCACCGTCTGATCGCCCATGCCGTCCAGGAGGCGGGAACGGCCACGGTCGCCGAACTCACCGGCCTGACGGGCGCCTCGGAGATGACCATCCGCCGCGATCTCGACCACCTGGCCGCGCAGGGCGTCCTCGAACGGTTCCGCGGCGGCGCCCGCACCCTGCTCCTGCGGGGGGACGAACCCCCCTTCGGCCTGCGCGCCCACGAGGCCGTCGACGCCAAGCGGCGCATCGCCGCCGAGGTGGCCTCCCTCATCACCGACGGCGAGACCGTCCTGCTGGACAGCGGCACGACCTGCCTGGAGGTCGCCCGCCTGCTGCGCGGACGACAGGTCACCGTGATGCCCCTGTCGCTGCAGGCGATCGACGTCCTCGGTGACGCCCCCGAACCGACCTCGCTGCTGGTCCCCGGCGGCCGGCCCCGCGCCGGCGAGGGAGCCCTCATCGGCCCCCTCACCCTCGCCTCCCTGTCGGCGCTGCGCTTCGACACCGCAGTCCTGGGCTGCTGCGGCCTGACCGCCGCCGACGGCCTGACCGCCTACGACCTCGACGAAGCGGCGGTGAAGAAGGCGGCCATCGCCTCGGCACGCCGTGTCGTCGCCGCCGCCGACGGCACCAAACTCGGCCGCACCGCCCACGCCCACGTCGGGCCGTCCGCCCTCGTCCACACCCTCGTCACCGACACCACGGCCCCCACCGACGAGCTCACCGCACTGCGGAACAACGGCACCACGCTGCGGACCGTCTGAACCCCGCCGCCGGTGCCGCCCCGCGGGTCGTCGGGCCGGGCCGGCGTGCCGGGCTTCACTCCCTCGTCCGGACGACGTTCAGCCCCCCTGAGCGTCGTCCACGAGGGTGGCGGTGTCCTCGGCCGGCGGGGCCTCGATGGTCACGGGCCGGTCGATGTCGAGGAAGGTGACGGTCAGGTCGAGCGGTCCGCCGCCGGTGCCGCCCTGTGCGCCATCGGTCTGCGCCTGCCAGCGGAACCGCTTGGCGCGGTTGTCGCCGTCGATCCACAGGTCCATGGTGAGGGCGTCGGAGACGCGCAGCCCCACGAACTGGTCGAGGCCCTCGATCCGGCGCTCCCGGGTCGCTTCGTCCGGGGCGGCGTCACGGGCGGCGCGCAGACCGTCGAAGGTGACCGTTCCCTCGTAGTGCGTGGTCCTGGTGCCGTCGACCGTCTCGGTCCCGACCATCCGCACGTCCTCGGACCCGGTCAGGAGGGTGGACTGCACGACCGGGCTGCTCTCCAGCTGACGGGGCAGGACGCCGTGGGAATTGTTGTCCACCGTGAGGCCTCCCCACGCGGCCGGGTCCGCTCTGAACCAACTCTTTCCCTTCACGGCCCTGCCGACGTACATCACCTCGTCGACGAACCGGACCGGCAGCCGGCCGCCCCCACCCCGACCGGCCGTGTCCATCTCCATGCTCATGGCCGGTGGTTCCGTCCTCATGAACGCGTCGGCCTCCAGCCGGCCCTTCTCCGGCAGGGTCCCGGTGATCCGGTAGTGGAGCGACACGATGTCCGCGGAGTTCGCCGCCGCCTTCGCCACCGCCGCCGCGGGCGTCACCCCGGACGGCTCCCCCTTCGCGGAACCACTCCCGCCGTCCCCTCCGCAGGCACCCGCTCCCCCGACGAGCAGCACGGCGGCGAACGCCGCGCCCGTCACTTTGCGCGGCACGGAACCACGCGACGAGATTTCCACAATTCCCCCCATGAGTCGGGCCGTTGAGCCACGTCAAGGCCGTGAGCGTATCCCGGTGCCGCCACCGCCGCCGCGCCGTGCGGGTGCTGCTCCGGAACCGTCGGCCGTGACGCTTCTGCGGCCGCACGGCCGGCTGACAGGTTCTTCAAGAGTTCTTCATCGGCTCCGTCCTACGGTCGGTCTGCCCGCCGCGTCCGCGGACGGGTTCGACAGGAGAGCGGGAGAACCGGTGAGGGCGAATCGGGTACTGCTGGCCGCGGCGGCCTCGGTCATGGCGCTGGCGCTGACCGGCTGTGGGGGCGACGAGGGCGAGCCGGAGATCCCGACGGCCGCGAGCGGCGGCGCGACCACGTCGTCCGCCGGCTCGGACGCGCAGGGCGGCGGGGACGACGTGGCCGCCTATGTGCGGGCGCAGCGCGAGTACGTGAAGTGCCTGCGGGAGAACGGGGTCGACGCTCCGGACCCGGATGCCAAGGGGAACATCGACTTCGGTGACAACCGGGCCCTGAAGAAGGACGCGAAGTTCCGGGCCGCCACGGAGAAGTGCGCCGACCACCTGGCGGCCGTGCCCGAGAGCATCGAGAAGGACAACCAGTCCAAGCTCACCGCCGAACAGATCGAGGTGAAGCAGCGGTACGCGAAGTGCATGCAGGAGAACGGGGCCGCCGACTTCCCCGACCCGGGCCCCGACGGCCTCGGGCAGGGGGACTGGGACCAGAGCTCCGCCGGTGCGAAGCGGGCCATCCGGATCTGCGGGCCGATCGTGGGCGTTCCGGAGTCCCCGGGCCCCGGCAAGGGCTGACCGTGACGGACACGGTGACGCAGACCGATGACGAGGCCGGAACGGTGTCCGAACCGCCGCGTGGCGGACGGGGACGGCGTACGGCGCTGATCGCCCTGGCCGTGGTCGTCGTGGCGGCGGTCGCCGTGGTGGGCGCCCTGGGCCTCGGCGGCGGCGGGGACGAGGGGCCGAGCGCGCCGCCCCGGGCCGGTTCGCTGGTTCCGGTGACCCGGGCCACGCTGACCGAACGCACCCAGGTGGACGGACAGCTGGGGTACGGCACGGAGATACCCCTGCCGGTCAAGGCGACCGGGACCGTGACCGGGCTGCCCGAAGCGGGGAGCACGGCGGAGCGCGGTGACACGCTGCTGCGCGTCGACGACCGCCCGGTGGTGCTGCTGTACGGGTCGCTGCCCATGTACCGGGACCTGGGGCTGACCACCACCGCGTCCGGGACCGGCACCGCGGACGGGACGGCCGGCACCGCGGACGGGGAAGCGGCCTCCGGCGGGCGCAAGCCGGACGGCGGGACCGGCGACACCGCCGCCGCGAACCCTTCCGCGACGCCGACGCCGACCGGGAGTGGGGACGGGACCGGGACCGGGTCCGTCACGGCGACGGAGCTCAAGGGCATGGACGTCCTGCAGTTCGAGACGAACCTGGCCGCACTCGGCCACACCGGCTTCACGGTGGACGAGATGTTCACCGCCAAGACCGCCGACGCCGTCGAACGGTGGCAGAAGTCGCTCGGGATGCCCGAGACCGGCACGGTCGGTATCGGTGACGTCATCTACTCCGCCGGCAAGGTGCGGATCGGCCGGCCGGGCGTCCGGCTCGGCGAAGCCGTCACCGAGAACGCCCTCACGTACACCGGGACGGCACGCAAGGTCGTCGTCGACGCCTCGGCCGCCGACGCCTCCTGGGCCGTACGCGGCACGGCCGTCCGGGTCCGGTTGCCGGACGGCAGGACCGTACGGGGCGAGGTGGCGTCGGTGGGCAGGCAGGCCAGTGCGCCCGAGGGCGGTTCCGGCGAGGACGGTTCGGGGCAGGGCGGAGCGACCGTGCCGGTGACCGTCACGATCAAGGACCAGAAGTCCGTGGGGCGACTGGAGAGCGGTCCCGTCACCGTCGAGTACGTCGGCCGTGAGGCCAAGGACGTGCTGACCGTCCCGGTCGCCGCGCTGGTGGCGCTGGCGGAGGGCGGACACGGGCTGGAGACGGCGGACGGCGGCTTCGTCGCGGTGAAGACCGGACTGTTCGCCGACGGCAAGGTGGAAGTAAGCGGTTCCG
This sequence comes from Streptomyces sp. NPDC020731, assembly GCF_044334705.1. Classification (NCBI taxonomy): domain Bacteria; kingdom Bacillati; phylum Actinomycetota; class Actinomycetes; order Kitasatosporales; family Streptomycetaceae; genus Streptomyces; species Streptomyces sp. NPDC020731. The sequence continues at coordinate 180,131 of NZ_JBIRTN010000008.1, read as the reverse complement.
CGGTGCGCGCGGGACTGAAGGTGAGGATTCCGGAATGAGCGGCGGATCCCGGGCCGTCGTCGAGTTCGACGCCGTCTCGAAGACGTACCCGGGCCCGGTGGCCGCGGTCCGCGACGTGAGTCTGCGGATCGGACGCGGAGAACTGGTCGGGGTGGTCGGTCCGTCCGGCTCCGGCAAGTCCAGCATGCTCAACCTCATGGGCAGCCTCGACCGGCCCACCTCGGGCCGGGTCCTGGTCGACGGCTACGACGTGGCCGAACTGTCCGACCGCGAGGTCTCCGCGCTGCGTGCCACCCGGATCGGTTTCGTCTTCCAGCAGTTCCACCTCGCGGTCGGTGTACCCGTCCTGGACTCGGTGGCGGACGGACTGCTCTACGCGGGCGTCCCGATGCGGCGGCGCCGGGCCGAGGCGGCGGCGGCGCTGGCCCGGGTCGGGCTCAGCCACCGCGTCCGGCACCTGCCCCACCAGCTCTCCGGCGGTGAGCGGCAGCGGGTCGCCGTGGCCCGTGCCGTGGTCGGTGAACCCTCGGTCCTGCTCGCGGACGAGCCGACCGGCAACCTCGACTCCGCGTCGGGCGCGGCCGTACTCGCCCTGCTGCGCGAACTTCACGCGGCCGGCACCACCGTCGTGGTCATCACGCACGACCGTGAGATAGCCGCGCAGCTCCCGCGCCGCATCGAGATGCGCGACGGACGCCTGGTCGCCGACACGGCGGCCGGCGCGTCGATCGGGGCGACCCGATGACGGACGGCACCCCGAACTCCCACCGCGGCGAGCCGGGCGACCGGCTGCGGGCCGCCCGGCTCGGGCCCGCGGACGTCGTACGGCTCGGCGGTACGGGTCTGCGGACGCGTCCGCTGAGGGTCTTCCTCTCGGCGCTCGGCATCGCCATCGGCGTCGCCGCGATGATCGCGGTGGTCGGCATCTCCGGCTCCGGGCAGGCGGAGGTGGACCGGCGGCTCGACGCCCTCGGCACGAATCTGCTGCGGGTGGCTCCGGGCGAGTCCCTGACGGGCGAGAAGGCCCGGCTGCCGTACGAGGCCGTCCCGATGGTCCGTCGCATCCCGCCGGTGCGGCAGGTGGCCGCCACCGGCGCGACCGACGCGCACGTCTACCGCAACGACCACATCGCCGTCGGCCGGACCGGCTCGCTGACCGTGCTCGCGGCCGGCACCGATCTCCTGCCGGCCGTCGGCGGGCAGGTCCGCAGGGGACGCTGGCTGGACTCCGCGACCGACGAGTACCCGGCGGTGGTGCTCGGCGCCACCGCCGCCCAGCGGCTCGACGTGTACACCCCGGGCACCCGGGTCTGGCTCGATGGCCGCTGGTTCTCGCTGATCGGCGTCCTCGATCCGGTACCGCTGGCACCCGAACTGGACGGCGCCGCCCTGGTCGGATGGTCGGCGGCCCGGACCTATCTGCGCTTCGACGGCCATCCGTCGACGGTGTACGTCCGCGCGGAGGACAACCGGGTCGCGGCGGTACGGGCGGTGCTCCCGGCCACGGCGTACCCGGAGAAGCCGGGTGAGGTGCGGATCTCACGGCCCTCCGACGCGCTCGCGGCCCGCGAGGCCACCGAGTCGGCACTGACCGGACTGCTGCTCGGTCTCGGCGGAGTCGCTCTGCTCGTCGGCGGCGTGGGTGTGGGCAACACCATGGTCATCTCGGTACTGGAACGGCGTCCCGAGATCGGCCTCCGGCGAGCCCTCGGGGCGACCAGCGGCCAGATCCGCACGCAGTTCGTGACGGAGTCGCTGCTGCTGTCCCTCATCGGCGGTCTGGGCGGAACGGTCCTCGGGACACTGATCACGGCGGGATACGCCCTCAGCCGCGACTGGCCGACGGTGGTCCCGGCGTGGGCGAGCCTGGCGGGCATCGGCTCGACCCTGGTCATCGGCATGATCGCCGGCCTCTACCCGGCGGTCCGCGCGAGCCGGCTCTCCCCGACGGAGGCGTTGTCCGGCACATGAACGCCGCCGGATGTCCCCGGTCGGGGCCACCCGGCGGCGCGCGTCACTGCGTGGTGCCCGGTGCTGCGGAGGGTCCGTCAGAAACCGCAGTGGACGAAGCTGCCGCCGTCGCTCAGCAGGTCGTCACGGATCCAGCCGGTGACACCGGTGGCGTCGTTTCTGACGTACGTCCAGGTGTAGCCGTCGTTGCCGACGGTGTAGCAGTGGTAGTCCAGCGACTGCGTGTTGTAGGCGACGCCCTTGATGGTGCAGCCGGTGCTGGAACCGCTCCGCTCGTTGGCCCCGTTGGCCGTCTTGCCCCACGAACTGCCGTCCTTGTCGGAGACGTTCGTGCCGCACGAGGCGTGCGCGGCGGCCGGCGTCGCCAGCGACAGCGGAACAGCCACGGCGACGGCCGCGAGCACGGGTGCGAGAACCGCGAGTCGTTTCATGATGTACCCCCTGTGTGTGGTGTTGTCAGTGCCGCGTTCGCTGCCGGACGGGGCCGGAGCGGAGGCGGTGGCCTCTGCATCAGCAGGGATGCGCGCGGCCATATGTACGATCACACCGGAATTAAGGTGAAGAAATAATTCCGTTGGCGAGTGTCCGTTTTTCGTCCATGAGGGGCCCGAAAGTATCAAATTGATAGGAATAAGCCATTCCTTATGGGCGTTGGCCGATGACGCCCTCTTGAATTCCGAAAACGATTGAAGGAGGCACGGTGAGCTTTCGGATTCGCGTCCTCGGCATGCTCATGCTGGTGGCGTTGGCCGCCACCGCCGCCACCGCCTGGCTGACGCTGCGACAGGCCAACCGTCAGGTCCAGGAGACCGTCGCGGCCGGAGAGCAGGAGGTCTCCCGGATCACCGGCGCCCTGCGCGCGTACGGGTTCGCGCACGGCACCTGGGAGGGGCTCTCGCCCACGGTGACCGAGCTCGCCAGGGACACCGGCCAGCGCATCCGGGTCGTCACGGAGACGGACGTCCTGCTCGCCGACTCCGACGCCCTCGCCGGCCGGGCCCCCCGTGCGCCGAGCAGCCGGCCCGCGGTCCTGGTCGACCCGCGCCCCGCCCTGCGGTTCCCGGCGGGCCGGGCACCGCGGACCTCGGTGAAACTCACCGCCACGGCGATCGCCGACTACCGCGCGGCCGTGGCGTACGCGACCTGCCTGACCCGGGCCGGAGCGGAGCTGACGGCCGTCGCGGACGATGCCGGGATGCCCCGGATCAGCCCCGACCGGCGGCCCGCGCAGTGCGAGGAGCCGAAGCCGGGGGCGAACCCGCCGACCTCGCAGGACGTCGACGCGGTCAAGCCGTGCGGGACCGACCGACGGCCCACCGCCTGCCTGCAACGGGTGTTCGACGAACGGACCGCTTCCGTCGCCCCGCCCCGCCTGGAGATCCGCCTGGGCGTCCGCGACGAGTCACCCCCCACCCTGGCCGCCGCGCCCACCGTGGCCGTCGCGATGGGGGTCGCCCTCGCCGCCATCCTCGGCGCCCTGCTGCTGAGCAGGGCCGTACTGCGCCCCGTCCGGGCCATGACGCTGGCCGCGAAGGGACTCGGCGAGGGCGACCTGGAGCGACGGGTCCCCGTCTCCGGCCGGGACGAGATCGCGCAACTCGGCGGCGCCTTCAACCGCATGGCCGACTCCCTCCAGGCCGGCGAGGAGCGCCAGCGCCGCCTCATCGGTGACATCGCGCACGAACTGCGCACCCCGCTGGCCAATCTGCGCGGCTACCTGGAGGCCCTGCGGGACGACGTCGTCGAACCGACCCCCGAACTGCTCTCCTCCCTGCACGAGGAGGCGATGCTGCAGCAGCGGATCGTGGACGACCTCCAGGACCTCGCACTGGCGGAGGCCGGCGCGCTCACCTACCACCCCACCGAGGTCGACCTGAGGGAGCTGCTGGAAGCCGCCCGCACGGCCCATCACGCCCAGGCCGAGGCGGCGGGTGTCGCGCTCGGACTGGAGGCGGCCGGGCCCGTGTTCGTGACCGCCGACCCCGACCGCCTGCGTCAGGTCGTCGGCAATCTGGTCGGCAACGCGTTGCGGGCGACCGCGGCGGGCGGCAGCGTGACACTGGCCCTGGTCCCCCGGCGCGAGCTGGCCGTCGTGGAGGTGCGGGACACCGGCAGGGGGATAGCGGAGGAGGACCTGCCGCATCTCTTCGACCGCTTCTGGCGGGCGGACGCGTCCCGGGGCCGGGCGACCGGCGGGAGCGGCCTGGGCCTGTCCATCGCCCGCCAGATCGTGACCGATCACCGGGGAACGATCGAGGTGCGCAGCACGGTCGGGGCGGGCACGACGTTCACCGTCGTGCTGCCCGTGGTTCCGGGAGGCGGGCGTCAGGAGGCCGCGGATCCCGGACCGTCGTTGAGGCGGTAGCCCCGGCCGTACACCGTCTCCAGATGGCGCGGGTGCGCGGGGTCCGCCTCCAGTTTCCGGCGCAGGTTCATCACATGGGCGTCGACGGTCCGCTCCTGCACGCCGTGGTCGAAGCCGAAGACACGCTCGATGATCTGCGCCCGGGTGAAGACCCTGCCCGGTTCCCGGGCCAGTGCCTCCAGGACGGCGAACTCCTTGGCGGTCAGGGCCACGGGCTGCCCCGCCACCCGGACCTCGAAGCGCGCGGTGTCCAGCACCACCGCGCCGACCCGCAGCACCGCGGGCTCCGCCGAGCCGGCGGCCTTCCCCGACCGGCGCAGCAACGCCCTTACCCGCGCGGTCAGTTCGCGAGGGCTGTAGGGCTTGGTGAGGTAGTCGTCGGCGCCCAGGTCGAGACCGAGGAGCATGTCCTCCTCGGTGGTGCGGGCGGTGAGAAGGAGAATGGGAACATCCGATTCGGTCCGCAGAATGCGGCACACATCAAGTCCGTCGACCAGCGGCAGCATCACATCGAGGACGATGAGATCGGGTTTCGACGAGCGGGCCTTCTCCAACGCCGCCCGGCCGTCGCCCACGACCTGCACCGCGTTGCCTTCCCGCTCCAGATAGATCCGGACCAGCCGGGCCTGTTTCTCGTCGTCCTCGGCCACCAGAATCCGAGCGCTCACCGATTCTCCCCCAGCAGGATCCCGCGTACTCCCGAACGGTAGTGCACGACCCGTGACGACGCGCCGCCCCGCACGACGGCGGGAGCCGCACCTCGCCGGGGATCAGATCGAAGCCCCGTCGGCCGGCGAAGGCACGGTGCACGGACGCAGGACCATGAGCGAGTCCTCCAGGGCCGCCACCATGGCGAAGGGGAACCGGTCGAGCTCGAGACAGAGTGCGACGTCATCGGGATGGGATCCCTGGCGCACACCCTCCGCCAGCTCGGCGGCGGCGCGCGACGCGCCGGCGCGGCGGAGGAAGTCGGCCGCGTCCGTCCCGGCTCCGGTGGCCCTCCGGGCGATGTACTGAGCGCACGCCAGGTCTTCCTCGGCCCGCCCGTCCTCGCCCGTGACCACGAACGTGGCACTGCCGCATCCGCGAGTCCGCAAGAGCCGAGCCGTCGCCTCCGCCACCACGAAGCCGGCGCACAGCACCAGCGACGCCTCCTTGACCGCGAGGGCACCGACCGTCCCCGCCGTGGTCTTCTGCACGACGGTCCGTCCGCCGAGGTCGACGGACCGCAGCAGACCCGGCGAGTTGACGGCGTCGAACCCGGGCGCGGGCGGACCGTCCTTGAGCGCCGCCCAATCCGGGTGGCGGGCCTTGAGAGCCAGGGCTTCGTCCAGCGACTCGGCAAGGACGATCTTCTCCGCCCCCTGGGCAAAGGCCCAGGCGGCCACCGTGAAAGCACGCATGACGTCGACCACGACCGCCACGGACGGGACGTCGACCAGTTCGGTGATGCCGCGAAAACGGGCGTCCATTCCGGCCATGATTCCGCATGCCCGCCCCGAAGCGCCCGGAGAGTGACCCGCATCACGCCGACGGTCTCGGAACGCGACACCGCAAGACTGTGGAGACGACGACGCACCGGCCCGCCGTGCGAGTGATCCGCCTGGACGCCGCCGAGCGCGTGCCGCTCCTCCACCGGCGTGATCCGTTCGACGGGGCGGGCGTTGCTCCGGGAACCGCCCGGTGGCGGTGTCGAACCGGGCAGAGCGATCCGCGCCTGGCTGCGGCACCACCGGTGGCCGGCCGTCGTCCGTCGTCCGGTGCGGCGCTCAGGCCGCTGCGGACACCTTCCCGGCCGCGCCGGGCGCGGCTACCGGTCGCTCGTGATCGGTACCGGGGCCCACGTGCCGGGTATGCGCCGCCTGCTCACTGCGATCCGCCGTCGGGCCGAGACGGAGCCCCGGACATGACGCGGATCAGGGAACACGACGTACGCCGGATCACGGCTGAGGAATGACCGCGCCTTCGGGCCGGGTCCTGTGGCGGCGTCCATCGATTCCGGTGGGCCGGCGTCTTCGGGGTGTTTCCGCACGATGGCTCAGGCCACGAGGAGGCGCAGGCCCAGCTCTGCCGCGTCGAGGGCGACGAGGTCCCTGTTGCGTTCGGCCCACCGGCCCGAGGAAAGGTCGTCGCGCAGGCCCGCCACCGCCCGCTGCTCGGCCTGCGGCCCGACCCTGGTCCATACCGAGACCGCGCGGCGCACGTGTTCGTCCAGGTACGCCTCGGGGCGGCGCCAGTGGGCCTCGAAGAAGCCGTCGGCGCAGTCCCACGGGATGAGCACCGGCTCCGCGCGGCCCCCGATCGCACGGGTCATGTCGGCCAGTGAGGGCCAGTCGGCCAGAAGGCCGGCGAACTCGGGCAGGTAGTCACGGGTGAGCCAGAACCGCTCGAGCCAGCCGGGCGTACTGGCGTCGTAGGTGAAGACCACCACGCGGCGGGCCACCCGCCGCATCTCGCGCAGTCCGGCGACCGGGTCCGGCCAGTGGTGAACGGTGCTGACCGCCATCGCGGCGTCGAAGGACCGGTCGGGAAACGGCAGGCGCTCCGCACTGGCGGCCACGCACGGCGCCGCACCCGCGGGACGCTGCGCCCGCATCACCGCCGACGGTTCCACCGCCGTGACCTCGCGGTCCGTCGGCTCGTAGGAACCGGTGCCGGCCCCGACGTTCAGTACCGTCCGGGCGTCCCCGAGCGCTTCCCGGATCCGCGCGGCGATCCGCGGCTCGGTGCGCCGCGTCACCGGGTACGCCGACCCGATGGACTCATACAACTGCGCTCCGAACAGCTTCAGTTGATCCTCCGGTGTCGTCCTGACGCCCATGGCCCGTGCCTCCAGTTCCTCGTCGATGGCCGCCACCATGGCGGCGGTGCGATCGTGTTGTTCCCGCAGCAGGCCGCGCAGCCGCCGCAGACGCGCGACCGCGTCGATGGCCGGATCGTCCACCAGAGCCGCGATCTCGCGCAGTCCGAAGCCGAGGCGCCGGTAGCCGAGCACCTCCCGCAGCCGCTCCACGTCGCCGGCCGAGTAGGCCCGGTACCCGGCCGCGGTCCGCGCGGACGGCTCCACGAGGCCGATCTCGTCGTAGTGATGCAGCGTGCGGACGCTCACGCCGGCCAGCTCGGCCACGCGTCCCACGGTCAGGTGTTCCGCCATGGCACCGACCATGCGGCATGACGCCACGTGAGGGTCAAGCACGCCGCTCCCCGTACCGTGCCCGGCTCCACCGCGGCACCGGCCCGCTGCTCCGGGCTGCCGAGCGGTCATGGTGCTACTCGGTCCGCAGCGCGGTGGCCGTACGGGTCCAGGCCGCCCGGCCCGCCGGGACCAGCGCGCCCAGTACGGCGAGTACGACGCCACCGAGTCCCAGCAGGAGCAGCCGGGTCGGACCGTACACATCGAGCACGGACGACGGCATGGTGGTGCCCACGGCGCGCGCCGTCACCGGCATGACGAGGCGGTGCAGCACGTACCCCACCGGCACGCCCGTCAGCCCGCCGAGCCCGCCGATCGCGGCCACCGGGGCGAGCACGAGGCCCACGGTCTGCCGCGGCGTCATACCGATCGCCTTGCAGACGCCCAGGTCGTGGACGCGTTCCCGGGTGTCGAGGACCACGGAGTTGAGGACGCCGAGGCCGGCCACGATGACCAGCATGAGGGTGAGCAGCACGGCCATCGCGTCCATGATGAGGATGACCCCCTCCTGCTCCGCCGGGGGGACGGTCGTGGCGTCGCCCCCCAGCGGCCGTACGACCGACGCGAGCCTCCGGGCGTAATCGTCCGCCACGACACCGGGCTTCACCTCGACGAGGAACGTACTGGGCTCGGCAGAGGGGAAGTCGGCCATGTCCGCGTGGATCTCCAGCCGACTGCCCGAGGTGTCGAAGGACTCACCCACGATCTTCAGGTCGGCGCTCTCCTTGCCGTGGTTCACCCGTACGGTGTCGCCGACCTCGGTGCTGGTCCGCTCCAGGAAGCGGGTGGGTACCACGACCTGCCCCTCACCGGTGATCCAGTGCCCGGAGAGCATCTCGTAGCTGCCGTCGCGCGCATCGCCTTCGTAGAGGACGGCCTGGACCGAGCCGGAGACGCCGGCCACGACGACCTCGGTCCGGAGCTTGCCGTAGGAGGACGCCGAGCCGGGCTGGGACGTGACGGCGGCCCGGATCTTCGCCGGGTCCGCCCGCTCGGGCGCGGACGTGCCGGGCGTGCCGCGGCTCACGGGAGACGGGCTTGCCCCACCGCCCACGCCCGGTGGCGGCGGGGGAGCGACGGTGTCCAGCCTGGCCGTCGTGACCGTGACCGCAGCACGGCTCCCGGGGTCCTGCGAGGCACCGACCGCGCTCAGGGACGAGGTCAGTCCCACCGCGAAGGTCACCGCGACCGTGCCGAACGCCACCGCGAGCAGCATCGCAAGGGCACGGACCGGATGCGTGAACGGGGCGGCGAGGCCGTAGGTCACCGGTCGTGGCAGCGGCAGCCGCCCCAGCGCCCGGTGTGCCCACTGTCCGTGCCCCGCGCGCGGGGCCCTGCCGACCGCGAGGGCCTCGACCGTGTGCAGCTTTCCGGCCCGCCGCGCGGGAATCAGCGCCGCGAGCCCCACGACGAGCAGGGTGGCGGCCGGCACCGCGACATCCACCCACCAGGTCACCGAAAGGGGGACGGTGCCGTACACCGACTCCGTGTCGGCCGGCATCGACACGGCCAGGAGATTGCCGAGACCCACGCCTACGACGATGCCGACGCAGGCCGGAACCATGTGATGGGCCTGTTGGCGGCCACGGACCAGGAGAAGCCCGACGGCCTGGAGCCCCAGCCCGGGCTCACGCTGGTCGCGCGGGTACGCGCTGCCAGGACGCCGGTGAGCGTCGGGCTGTCGCTGCCGCCGCAACCGCTGCCCCCAGGTGTGGACCTCGCGGCGTACCGCGTCGTGCAGGAGGCGCTGACCAACACCGTCAAACACGCGCGCGGCGCGGAGGCGTCCGTCTCCATCGGCTACACCGGCACCGATCTGCAGATCGAGGTCACGGACACGGGCGGCGCGAAGGGCTCCCCGCCGGCGGAGGGCAACGGCCGTGGCCACCTGGGGCTGCGTGAGCGACTGGCCGTCTACGAAGGCGAACTGACGGCCGGACCGACACACGCCGGCGGCTACCGGGCCACGGCCCGCATCCCGCGGAGCGCGGCATGACGGCGGACAGGCCGCCGCTGCGCGTGGTCGTCGCGGACGACCAGGCCCTCGTGCGCACCGGCTTCAAGTTGATCCTGGCCGCGGACGGCATCGAGGTGACCGCTGAGGCGGCCGACGGGGCCGAGGCTGTCGCAGCGGTCCGTCGCACGCGGCCCGACGTCGTCCTCATGGACATCCGGATGCCGGAGACGGACGGCATCGAGGCCACCCGGCGCATCCTCGGCGGTGACGGCCCCCAGGAGACCCGGGTCATCGTCCTCACCACATACGACCTCGACCACTACGTCTACGCCGCGCTCACGGCCGGCGCCAGCGGCTTCCTGCTCAAGGACGTCTCCCCGGAACACCTGGTGGCCGCCCTGCGCCTGGTGCGGTCCGGCGATGCTCTCCTCGCCCCCACGATCACCCGCCGACTGATCGAACGCTTCGCCAAGCACGACGAACCACAGACCATCGCTCCGCACCGTGATCTGTCCGTCCTGACCCCGCGTGAACTGGAGGTGCTGCGTCTGCTCGCGACGGGCCTCAGCAACGCCGAACTCGCCTCCCGGCTCTTCCTCAGCCAGACCACGGTCAAGAGCCACGTCGGCCGCATCCTGTCGAAGCTGGACCTGCGCGACCGGGTCCAGGCCGTCGTCCTCGCCTACGAGACGGGACTGATCGCCCCGGAAGGAGGCGCCCCGGACCCGCACGGGTGATCACGCACGCAGCCCGACGACCAGAACCGCCGCCCTGCCCGTACGGCCCCCAGCTCGGCCCCCGAAACCACCCAGGGGCCCGACCCGCACTGCGGATCAGGCCCCTGACCTGGTACTTCACTGTCGGGGTGGCGGGATTTGAACCCACGACCTCTTCGTCCCGAAGCAACTTGGGCGGAGGCTCGACCTGCAGCGAGTGCGCCTCTCACCTGCGGCGATGATCCGCGAGTGTCCGTGCTTGTCCGCCGCTGTCCGTCGGCGTTGTCACGCAGTTAGACACTCACCGCGGATCGCACGATGCGGCACAGTCGTGGTCGGGTCGGGGGTGGCCCAGTAGAGAATGGCACGGTGGACGTAGCTGCGGAACTGCGCGCTCTTACTGGCTCTCTGTCGCGAGAAGGCGGGGTCTTCGGCCGCGTGGTCGACCAGGTCGGCGGATCCGTTTCGGGACTCGTTCGCCAAGTGGCCGCCGAGGCTGAAGAGGCTTGGAAGCAGTATGCAGTGGAAGGTGCAGTCGGCCCGGACACACCAGTAGAGATCGACGACGCACTCTTGCAGATCGACGCTGAGCGCGCAGTGGAGCTCTTGACCTACCTGGCGACCTACGACCTCGTGTTCCCGGGCCCAGCACGCCGAGGCCGCGCCCACGCCCGTAGAGCGGCGGAACGTGTTGTCCGTCTGCTGGGCTATGAGGCCGCCTGGTACACGAGTATCACTGAACTCGTGCCCGGAGCGCGAGCGTGGACCCCGGTCACCCGACATACCTTCGATGGGGTCGTTGCGGGACCGGCGGGTCCTTCACCGCGGTGTTGCTGCAGGTAGGCGAGGACTGATCCCCGCTGACACTCTGCCGCTGCCGCGTCAGAGGGCGCGACGCCGCCCCTGTCCGCTGTCGTCGATGTCAGCCATGGATGTCACCTCACACCGGCTGGGTCACTTGCGCCGCTTACGTGTCTTCGACTTGCGTTCGGCTTCCTTGCGCTTCTCAATGGTGTACGACGACCACTCGCCACGGTGCAGGTTGCATCGCGACGCACCGACCATCGCCAGCCGCTGGCACCGAGTGCCCTTCTCCGTGAGCGCTCCACACCTGGACTGCGTACGAGCCACGCTTCCCACCCCCGGTCTCGACCGTCGTGCGGACCATTGCAGGATTGCCGGGCACATGTCCTCTGTGGAAGGCGCACTGCTCCGCGCAGCGGTGCACGGTGGCCCAAGGCGGTTGCTCAAGGGAGCACGCTTTCCAACTGTGTTGGAGGGACGGCGAGCTGTGTGCAGAGGTGTTCACCTGCGTTCATGGGCTGCCCGCTCGTGGACTGCAGCCGACTCGTGGTCTCGCTTGAATGGCTGTGAACGGGGCTGAATGAGACGGAAACTGAGACGCCCGGGCGGGCTGGACTGGCTAGCATCCTCTGTGTCAAGGAGGAGCCATGGCACTGGGCCGCAAGGGATCACGACGCATCGTCGTTGACGGTACGGCCTATCGCTGGCGGTTGCGCCGCAGGCCGACCTACTTCCAGGCCCTTGCCTGGACACCGTGCACGTTCGTGGTTGAGCACGCAGACGTCCCCGGGACAACGCTCGTGGTCACGACCGACCAGCCGCACCCGAGCAACTGGTTCGGACGCGAAGCCAAGCCCGTACTGCCATCCGACGTTGCCCAGACCATCCAGCTTGCTCTTTGTGAGGGCTGGACCCCAACGGCTCCGGGCTCCCCGTTCCACCTGGACCTTTCCGCCGGCTTCACGCCGTCGCCCTGAACAAGCCAACAGGCTCTGAGCTTGGGAAGCTTGGGCTTTTGGTGACGGCTGCTGCGCTGACCTGCCGTGGGGTGGTGTTGAAGCCCGGAGCGGACTTGGCGCAAGTCCCCGCTGCTCCCTGCGGTTTCCCGCAGGATCTGGCACGCAAATGGCACGGACCCTTTGGGTGGGGAGCCGAAGGCGGGCCGTCGGGCGTCAATACCCATTGGCCTGCCTTCGGCCGCTCCAAGCCTCGCCGCCATCCGGGGTTACTCAGTCAAGAACTTCCTGAGGGCGAACCCCAGGGTGGCGACACCGATGAAAGTGGCACCTCCTGCCCCAAGTGAGGCGTATGCGGGTGCTCCCACCGTCCAGAGAGCGGCCGTGCTCAGCATTGCGACGACGAGCGCACCGAGCATGATGACCGCTGCCCAGAGGCCACGAAGCGATGAGTCGTGATCGGACAATCTGCATCAATCCCCTCATCAGTGGAGTCGCGGCAGCCTCTAAGCGGGCCGCTCTGCGATGTCCCGTGTGACTGACGACGATGCTGGCAGGCAGAAAATGGCAGGTCAAAAGGGGTGAATGTCGTCTGTAAAGGAGACGCCTGCGGTAGTGAAGGGCTTATTTCCCTTTGTGCTGCAGTGTGATGCGCTCTTGCTGTAGTCTCTCGACCGCTGTGGCGGAATCTATAGAAGACCCATGAACCCCCTGGTACCCCTGGTACCCCTGGTATCCCGGTTTCTCCTGCAGGAAGGCAAAAGACGTGTCGCCTGGTGAACGTCGGTCTGAGGCGCTCGGCTACCTCCGGGGGGCGGCGGACAGGGCGAAGAGACGGGGCTACATCCCGTTCCCGCCGGCGTTCGTCATAGCCCCTGAGGGTGACGGCGGACCTCCGCCTCTTGCTCGGCTCATCCAAGGCGGGCGTGGGGGCATGGTGCGCCTCCGGCTTTACATGTGCATCACCATGATGGCCACGAAGGAACCCTTTGATCTGCGGAAGCCGCCGGGCCCGAATGGCTGGACGCAGATGCTCGGACTCGACCCAAGGACGGGACCACGGCGAGTTGCCAGCAACTTGACGTGGCTGGCGGACAACAAGTTCATCGACCTCCAGCCGCAGTGGGGCCGGCCCTCAGCGATCACGCTGATGAGTGCCACCGGCGATGGAGGGGTCTACACACAGCCGAGAGAGGAAGGCCGGTACGTTGGCATGCCGGTCGAGTTCTGGACGCGCGGTTGGCTCCTTCAGTTGTCGCCGACGGCAACAGCCCTACTGTTTGCCCTCAGAGAGGCCCTCGGAGGACACTCGGAGCCGCAATACATCCATACGGCGAAGCGTCAGCGATACGGCCTGTCCTCGGACACGTGGACTAAGGGCCGCAACGAGCTCGAAGCGCAGGGACTGTTGACCGTCAAGCGCGAGCCGCAGGGCGACTTCTACGACTTCACGCGGCTGAGGAATGCCTATCAGCTCAACCTGGAGCGGCTGGACGACTCGCCCTCCTGGTCTTGACTGGGTTGCCGTTGCCTCTAACCTCGATCTTGCATGAGGGTCCGTCAGCTTGCTGACGGACCCTTTCAGCTTGTCCGCGGTGGTTATCTCTGCAGGTAGGCAGGTCGGTGGCCCGGCTGTCGCGTCGGGTGGGCGCCGGGTTCCACGGCTCCGGGTGGGTGGTGCTGCTCGTGGGGGCGGGGAGTTGCTGGTCAGCCGGGGTTCGGCAAGGCTGCGAGCCGTTGCAGGGCTTCGGTGATCAGGCCGGTCCAGGGCCAGTGCCTGGAGAGGCGGAGGATGCGGCGGCGTCCGGTGGTGACGAGCTGAGCGGCCGCGGAGAACAGCCGCAGCCGCAGGCGGCGGGGCTCCCACCTGCGGGCCTGGCCGGTGAGGGCGAGCATCGGCATCCAGGCCAGCAGCTCCAGGGCGATCTGGACGATCTCCAGCCAGATCTGGTTCTGCGCGGCGTCGTGAAGGGGGAGGTTGCGCAGGCCGGTGGCGCGGGCGGCACGGATGCGGTCCTCGGCGCGGGCCCGCTGCCGGTGCCGCAGCTCCAGTTCGGTGATCGGGGTGTTCTTGGTGTTGGTGGCGAAGCAGGTCAGGCGCATGCCGTCGGCGTCGGTGAGCCGCAACTGGGCGCCAGGGTGCGGCCGTTCCTTCCGAACGATCAGCCGCATCCCCTTGGGCCAGCCCTTGAGGCAGTCGCCCTCGATCTCGGCCACCCAGGCGCCGTCGCGGACTACGCCGTCGGGCTCGACGGCCGGCGTCCAGGCCGATGCCGGGACCTTCAGGACCGCGTGGTGGATGGCATCGGTGATGGTCATGCCGACCGAGTAGGACAGCCACCGGCCGCGGGCGGACAGCCAGTCGACGAACTCGTGGGTGCCCCCGCCGGAGTCGGTGCGGATCAGCGTCCGCCGTCCGCGCCGGTACTTCTTCGGCAGCTGCACCAGGGCGAGCCGGGCGGCTTCGATGTGGTCGGCGGCAGTGTTGCTGCCCGCGTTCCCGGGCCGCAGCAGGGCGGCCACCGGCTCCCCGGACCCGCCCCGGCCATGGTCGACGAACCCCATCAGCGGATGGTGCCCGAAGGTCTTCTTCCAGGTCGCGGCCGCGTCCTGCTTCTCGGAATGCGCGATGACCAGCACCCCGTCCAGGTCCACGACCACCTGCCCGGCCGCATCCGGTGCCGCGTCACCGGCCAACGTCCACACGTTCTCACGGACTTGAGCGCGGGCCTGGCGCAGTGCGGTCAGCGCACGCTTCCCGCCCGCTGCCAGCGCGTCGATCAGCCGGGAGACCGTGGGATCGGAGGCCACCGGCCCGAACACCGCCGGCTCGGCCCGCAGCATGCCCACATCGGCCAGGCAGTCGCCGCCCAGCGCGACCGCGAGCGCCACATCCAGCAGGACCTTGCCCGGATCATGGATCGCCCGTGGCTTGCGCCACGGCATCAGCGCCGCCGATATCGCCTGATCCAGACCGGTCTTGCGGACCGTCTCCACCAGCAGCACCCCGCCGGCCTGGGAAACCACCCCGTGACCACCGCCTTCGGTACGGACACGCGGGTAGAACCCGATACGCTTCTTCACCTGGAGAGTGCTTCTTTCACGCGACGACCTGGACCCTAGACAAGTCCCATCGTTGCAGGTCAGGAGCACTCTCCGTGTTTCTGATCAACCACCGGACGCCCTGCCACGTGAAAGCGCGAGGCTAACGCAGGTCTATCGCGACCAGCGTGAAACAACGAGGAGGAGCGGGAGCCAGTGAGACTGGGTCTCGCTCTCTTCTGTCGGCGTCCACCCTAGTCAGCGCTTGATTCCTGCCGAACCTCGGCGAGTGCCCCCGGCAGGGTCCGAACCTGCGCGAACGGCTCCGGAGGCCCTTTGGCTCTTCCGCACTGCCGCAGGTCATCGCCCTGCGCACGGTTGTCCGCGCGGGACGAGTCCACGGATAGTCCACGGCCGCGGAACACGGCTGTGGGACGTCCGGGGCCGGAAGAGCCGGTGCCGGTGCCGATGTTGCGGTACGCCTTCTGACTCCATATCTCTGTAGAGATTAGTCACCAACGCCATGACCGGAAACCCGCCAGATGGCTCATTGCGTCTGGTGGCATGGCGGGCACCCAGCAGGGGCGGGTATGGCCGCACTGGTGACGGTTCGCCGGCTTACCAAGCAGGAGGGGAGAAGCTGCAGCAGATCGTTCGCGGGGAAGCACCGATTGAGTGCGATTCCCATGGGGGATGATGCTGCTGACCTCGTCGGAAGGCAGTCCGGCCCCGTCGACAGCGCGAGAGCAATCCCGTGTGGCTGGTTGCCGGTGGCTCGGCCGCCGAAGGAGCTGTGGGGGCCCGCTCGGGAAGCGGTAAGCGTGGGCTCGTGCCGAGGCAGATGGCTGACAACACCCCAGAAGCTGACGAACTGACATGCGTGTAGCCGCACTCTTGGCACCGTTTGGCCACGCGATGCCACCGAATCAGCCAACAGCGCAGCCTCGTCACCCTCTCTGGCCGCCAGTAGCCGTGACGTGACGGCATGTCATCTGCTTCAATCAATGAACTTGTTTACAGTAACTGCGCAGGCGGGGGGCCAGGTTGACCAACACAAGGACGGACCCTGCCGTGATGGAGGGTGAGATGGGTCGCCCATCGGGGCCGAACGCCAGTAGAGCTGATGCGCAGCGGGTCCCCGCGCAGAGGGAGGGCCTGACAGAGCCTGGGAGCCCGCCACCCGATGGCGCCGAGGAGGATCTGGCTGCACGGCTTCGGGAGCGTGCTGCGTTAAGCCCTGAATTTTGGTCATTTATCGGCCGCTCGCGCCGTGAGGGTGGTCATGGCATTTTCGCTTACCCAGCAATGATGGTTCCGCAGCTACAGGGAGCCCTGCTGGAAGATGTGCAAGCAGTCGATCCAACCGTCTCGACCGTCCTCGACCCCTTCATGGGATCTGGCACGGTGATGCTCGAGTCGGCGCGGCGTGGACTGTCTTTTCACGGGACGGATATCAATCCCCTGGCGGTTCTTCTGGCGACCGTCAAGTCTCACATCTATGACCCTGAACTGCTTGCCAGGGTGCGCCAGCGCATTGCCGTGCGAGTAATAGAGGACGAAAGCCGCGAAATTATCGTCCACTTTACTAACCGAGATAAATGGTTTCGCGATGACGTGGCCATAGATCTGTCTAAGCTAAAAAGGGCTATCTCGGTCGAGCGCCCTAGGGTGGTCCGCCAGGCCTTCTGGGTTGCCCTGGCTGAGACCATCCGACTGGTGAGCAACAGTCGGACCTCCACGGTTAAGCTGCACTCGTACAGGCCCGAAGAAATTCAGGCGCGGCAGCTTAACGCGATCGATACGTTCCTGCGAATCTCTGCATCTCAAATTGAACAACTTGAGGATCAGGCTGTGGTTCTTGCGCAGGGATTGGATATGAATCCGAGCCTTTCCATCACCTGCACAGTCGCTGATGCTCGAAGTGCTGCAGGGGCAAAGTACCGCGCGACTGCGGACATTCTAATGACGTCTCCTCCTTACGGGGATAACGTTACGACAGTCACCTACGGGCAGCATAGTTACTTGCCATTGCAGTGGATCGACTCGGCTGACGTTCCTGGGATGAGGCAAGAGCTGCTTGAATATACGCGATCCATTGATTCAATCAGCCTGGGCGGAAAACTAAAAGGATCCCTCGATTGGGCCGACGAGTTGCGGGTCAAGTCGGCAGCATTCGCACAGTGTCTTGACCAATTGCACGGCCATCCACGCAACGCGCAGACCAGGATGGTTGCTTTCATTCGAGACCTGGATGAATCGCTTGACGCGATTGTCTCGCGTCTGCGTAGCAATTCCTGGATGTTCTGGACGCTTGGTGAGCGGAAGATTAGCGGTGTCCGCGTGCCTACGGTGGCCATCGTTCGAGACCTACTGGCAGCTCGCGGAGCTCGACACGTTGAAACGCTGGAAAGGAAGATCCCTGGTGGATCAAAGAGAATGGCGGCGCGGAACGCCAGCGTAGAGACGATGAACAGTGAAAGCGTCTTGGTCATGCGCGGCCCCTGTGACAACCATTGCGATTCCCGTTCGTGAAGGAAGGAGCCACGAATGTCTGAACCGCATGGACCCGAGGTGTTCCACCTAGAAGTCCACCCTTCGGTTGTCTTCAAGCTAGGTGAAGACCTCATCACGGACTCAATGCAAGCCCTTATCGAGCTTGTGAAGAATTCATATGACGCAGACGGCACCTGGGCAGAAATCACAATCGACACCGGTCTCTCTGCCGCAGGGAAGCAAGAGCAGCCTTCGATCAAGCTGAGTGACAATGGCTCAGGCATGACGATCGAGGATATCAGGCGAGGTTGGCTCACGATTAGCAATTCGGTCAAACGGGAAATGAAAGCTCGTGGGATAGCCACTGATCGCGGTAGGACACCTCTCGGAGACAAAGGACTCGGCCGGCTTGGTGCTCAGAGACTGGGCGATGTTGTCACTATCGTAACCCGCCCTAAGGGCGGGAACGTAGAGTATGAGCTGACCATTGACTGGCGTGAATTCCAGAGTAAGTCTTCACTTAGTGAAGTCGACCTGACTCTCTTGTCACGGCCAACCAGCAAGCGTCATGGTACGACACTAACTATTACTGACCTTCGTGAGCCAGAACAATGGCGCAGCGCAGCAATGAGCAGCACTGGCGAGGGCGCGTCCGCCCTCCAGAAGGACCTCTCAGTCATGATCTCGCCGTACGGTGATGAGAGAGGTTTAAAGATTCTCCTGAAGGTCGACGGCGAGCGCATCGACCTCTATGAGCTGCCCAAGCGGGTCCGCCAGGCAGCAGAACTTCGCTATTTCCTAGACTATGCCGATGGCACTCTAGAGATTGTTGGTGAAGCGGCCCTGAGCTATTGGGCGCCTCAAGATCGAGCGAGGCCAGAGGATAGAGCAGCTTTTGAAGCGTTGCTGCACAGTGATTCAGGCAATGCGTTTATGGATTGGCTGCACCAAAGTCGGGCTAAGCAGATGGAAGCCTTTGAGTGCCACCGGGCTGATTCTCCGTACCTGTTGCGAGCCCACCGGTCAATCCGGTTGGCAGATCTCGATAACGTGGCGCTACACGGGACGGGTGGAATCGGATCTGACAGTGCTCCTGCCGATCCAGGAAGATTCAACGGTGAAGTAGATTACGTGACTCTGGGGCAGGGGCAACCCGACGCGTTCGGCTCTCGAAGCGAGTTCCGAACGTATTTGAAGAGCTTGGCCGGCCTCCGCGTATACCGTGACGGGTTCGGCGTTCGGATGGATGAAGACTGGGTCGGGCTGCGGAAATCTCAGACGAGCGGTTCTTCTTTTTACGCGCTTCGGCCTGAGAACACGTTGGGCTTCATCGACATCTCCGCTCGCGATAACGGGCAACTGATCGAGACAACCGACCGCGAGGGTTTTGCTGACACGCCGCACTATCGCAACTTTATGGCACTTTTGCAGGCCTGGCGTTCCTTTACGGAGCAGTTTCAGACGTTCATTCGCCGTTCCTACAATGAGTATCGCCAGGAAACGAGTATCTCTGCGGCCGGGCTCGATCCGGAAGCCAGCACTGAGGTACTCATCCAACATGTCGAGAACACGCACAAGCACACTATTGTAACTGCGAAGCAACATATCAAAAGCATTCGGAAAGACGCAGACGAGGCCACCAAAGGCCACGAGCGGGTGGCTAGAGAGCTCGATGCAAGCCAGCGATCACTCTTCGCTGGCTCCGTAGATCCGGCCATTGAAAAAGAACTAACCAATCTGCGCGCTCGTGAAAAGCGAACTGAAGAGTCGGTCTCCGGGATCGAGGCAATTTTCGACTCCCTGGACTCAGAGCAAGCAGTGCTGGACGTACTTAAAAGTCAGTCGGAGCAGATTCGGTCTCAACTAGCACAAACCTGGGAAACAGTATCTCTGGGTCTCACGGCTGAAGCAGTTTCCCATGAGGTTGCACATGTCGCAGAGGGTATCTCCGTTAGGAGTACACAACTTCGCAGGTACCTCGTCGACGCTGAAATCGCGGACAGGCGAATCCTAAACTACGTGCAGTACATTCAGTCCGCCGCAAGTGCACTGAAGCGTCAATTGGGCCACCTAAATCCTGCGCTGCGCTACATGCGTGAGCGTCGGGAGCAGCTTTCAGTTTCCAGCTTCTGTGAGGAAATGGTTGGCTATCATCGTGAGCGATTGAGTAAAGGGCCAATCGCTATCGTCGTTTCGGTTGAACGCGATTTCGATGTTAAAGTGAACCGAGGGAAACTCACCCAGGTAATTGATAATCTCGTACTGAATAGCGAGTATTGGCTGCTCCAAGACCATCGGATGGGCGCGCAAGAGGCACCCGAGATCTCTATCAGAGTGAACTCGCCTGTGGTGACAGTTAGCGATAATGGTCGTGGAATCGATAGAAGCGTTGAAGCGACACTCTTCGAACCGTTTGTTTCTTTCAAGAAACGGGGAGAGGGTAGAGGGCTTGGGCTCTATGTCGTAACGCAGTTGCTCGATTCTGAGGGGTGCACAATCGAGCTAGCGTCCGAGCGTAATGTAAACGGGCGACTGTTCAAATTCCGTTTGGATCTAGGGGGGATGCGTGTTGAAGCGTGATGGGAACACCATGGAGGCCGCGGCGACTGGTGTCGACGCCAACGCGCCGGCCATCCCTGCGCAGCCAAGCTCCACGGTCGTTGTGCCCTTCGACGCCAAAGCGGCTTCACAGGAGCTGCTGACTCTTGCGCGAGTCGACCGGATTATCTGCGTCGATGACTGGTACGCCGAGCGTGAAGACGATGGTGAAGACGTCTTTGCTGCACTCGCCGATGGCCTGCTGCAGATGGCGGACTTACAGAAGATCGCTGAAACCATTCCGTCTTTGGAAGTCGATGAGGACTCCTCTACGCCACTGGAACTAGTCGCCGACGAGGTTAGAAAAGTATGGGGGAACCTAAACCAGGTCGAGCGTGCGCAGATCCGTTCCGCGGTCGACGGAGGGTTCGATTCTGACCCGCTAGAATCTTCGCCGGAAGAGGACGAGCCAGCCGCAGCGAATTTAAGGGAGTTGCTTGCCGACTCGCGAGAGTTCATCACTCTTTCCCTATCTTCCTGGCGCGAACAGCGGAGTGCCCTGCTAATCGACGGCAAGAGCACGTTGATTCTCTTTGACCGCGACTTCAGTAGAGAAGGGGCCTCAGAAGACGCCGGTGAGCGGGAAATCGCTGTTCTCCTGCATGATGCTCCAGAAAATTGGCGTATCGGTCTTCTGACTCACACAGTTGCCGATGCTGATGCAGAAATCGAAGTATGGAAGGCTCTTGCAAAGAAGTTTGATGCGGACTCCTCCCGATTTCTAGTCATCGCCAAAGGGCACCTGGCTGTTAGCCAGGTCGGCTTTCCCCGAATGCTGAAACTTACTCTGCTCGCGCCGGCGTTGGAGCGCATGCAACAGAGCCTTGCTGTTGCGGTGAAGGGTACATGGGGTGAGGCGATATCAAAGGTTGGGGACATCGACCCGTACACCCTGGAGGCCGCTCTGAACGGGGACAGGCTGACAGACGGGACATGGGGCCCTGAAACACTGCTCAGGATTGCCACAGCCTTCACCCAGGACTCAGTGCGTGCCAAACTGCGGGCCGATGAAAACGTACACAATTCGAACCGCATAGTGACGAAGCTGAGTCGGGTCAAATTGCCGAATTCGCCCGACCCTGACAGAGTCAGGAGAGAGCTTGCCGAGATTGAGCGGTTGGAATATTTCGAATCATCGGATCATTTGACGCAGTTGCATTTTCCACTAGAAGTGGGAGATGTTTTCTGCTTCCAGAAATTCATTGACAAGCCTCATTCTTTCGAACTGGCGAAGGGTGGGAAGAGCGGAGCTGAGAAAGAGGACGACTCTGCAGCTCGAGTGCCGAGGCAGGATGGCGCCGAAAACTACATGATCCTGCTGGCGCAGCCGTGTGATTTGGCAGTTCGACACAACGGTAAGAGAAACAATGACCTCGAATTTGTCAGGCTTGCGCCGTTAAAGCGCCCCGTCAATGGGCGAGTCATTGCGCAGCCCGGTGGGGGTAATGCGACTTCATTTGACCTCCCATTCTTCTTCTCGGAATCGGGTGGCGGTGTTGAAGTCAGGCTCAGTCAGCAGCAGTATGTGCCCCTGACGGCGCTTGATATGTGCGTGCTTAATGATCAAGGAGCTGGCTGGCTTTCCTCGGATCAAGCGATGCCTGACCACGTATTGCCAAATTGGCAGGAGCGTTTCAATATCTTGCGTTCCTGGGTTGTGAAGAAGGTGGCAGCGTACAAGGCTATGCAGCCTCACCGGATTGCAGGTAAAGGGGCCGATCAAATTACCGCCGCTCTGACTTGCACTGTGGCTTCGCCGGCCCTGCAGTCGCTCATCTCGATTGAGACCTCAACTGTGTTCTATGGTGTGAAAAGAGTTGGGCGCCTTCGAGAGCCTTATCGGTCGGCCTTGCTGTCAAGGATGTCGCAACGCGATTCTCGTGACGCGTTCGACCCGAGTCTTATTGACAAGGGTGATGCGTAGACTCGCTCGCCAGGCGGCACTTGCGTCAGACAGGAGCGAGGTCGGTGGAGCGGGTTTGGTCGGTGGCCTGCCCGGTTTGGGGTCGAGCATGATCAGGGGGCCGTACGCTGGTTGGCAACTCGGGCAGGCTTTGGGCCTGACCGCAATTAGCACGAGTGGCCCCCTGGTCTTGCTCGACGCGGGACCCTGACCGGGGAGGTGGCTAAAGCCGTGGAGCCGACCGCCCCAGCCACGATGCACCACTTCATTGGCGTCAAGGCGGCTGATCGCCATGAGCGTGGCACGGGCGCCGGCCGGGCTGGAGCGGGGCGGAGACAGGAGCGCAGGCCCGGCCGGGGGCCGGGCCGCGCGCGGTGAGCGGAGCGAGCCGCCTTGAACCAGTAGAGAAAGTTGTAACTCAAGTGGTGCTGAGGATGCGCCAGAGTGGAGCTGCGTACTGCTCCGGGCGCCTAGACAGCAGGAGTTGCCGCAGGTCGCCGCGCTGGGCGCCGTTGAGGTTCAGGACCTCGGTGAGGTGGCGGAACGTTGTGTGCGTGACTCCGCGGGCGTGGGCCTCTGACTCGAACTGGTCGAGTTGGCGCAGTACCGCTTCCGTGTCGAGTGCTGCCGGTGGCTGGTCCTTCAACCAGGTGGCCTTGTTGCGCTCGTAGTCAATCTCCGAGAAGCCGCAGATCTCGCGGCTGTGGGTCTCGGCTTCATCCAAGGACGTCGTCGCCATGATGGCTCGGGCCAGAGCGTTGT
This sequence comes from Streptomyces sp. NPDC020731, assembly GCF_044334705.1. Classification (NCBI taxonomy): domain Bacteria; kingdom Bacillati; phylum Actinomycetota; class Actinomycetes; order Kitasatosporales; family Streptomycetaceae; genus Streptomyces; species Streptomyces sp. NPDC020731. The sequence goes on along the minus strand of NZ_JBIRTN010000008.1, from coordinate 157,371 downwards.
GGCTCAGTGCCTCGTCCAGGTCGACTTCGTGCAGCTGCGCGCTCGCGTCCGTGAGCGGCACAGGGAGGCCGGCGTCGCGTACCTCGCACGTGCCGCGCACTCCTCGGGCCGCCGCCGCGAGCATGCCCGTGGCTTCGGACGGGTGCCACTCCAGGACGCTGCTGATCGGGGCTACGTCCTCCGCTGTGAAGGTATGGACGACGGGGCCCAGCAGCGGGCAAAGATCGTCTGCTGACAGCTCGCCGTCCAGGCCGGGGCCGGCGACCAGGAGCCGGACAGTCGCTTCTACCCGGCAGCACGCTGCAAGGGTCAGTGCGTCGGCGAGTGGGCTCTTGAGGGTCGGTTCGTCGCCGCCGGCGAGGATGTCTCCGCCGACGTCCAGGAGGTCGATCGACTCCGGCGTCAGGTGGGTGACCAGCTCCTCCAGCTGGTTCGTCACGCCTTCGACTCCGCGCTGCGGGTCGAGAAGGGCGAACGTCTGGGGAAGCTCGGCTGCGAGGCGGGGAAGGGTAGACCCTACGGGAGCGATCGGACGGGCAGTCGCCGGTACTGACCGGACGGACCGGGTGACGGGTTCGAGGCCGGTGAAGTCGTGTGCGCTGCGGGGGCCCGCTACCGGGTCGACCAAGAGACGTTCCCACGCGTAGGTGAGGATCACCGCCTGGTCCTCGTCGCCGTACTGGGCGGCGTGAAGCATTGCGGCGGCGACTGCGTCGCCCCCTCCTCCTGCTGCGACGATCAACCGCGTCATGTGGTCAACATTACGGGTTCTGGTATTAGCCACTCACTCTATAGTGGCTAGAGGCCATAGCCACTTGGACGAGGAGGAGACGTGCCGCAGATCGAGGAGGCGCAGCCGAAGTACCTTCAGATCGCTCACCACATCCGCGATCAGATCCTTCGGGGCGACTTGCGAGCGGGTGACGAGGTGCCGTCGGAACGGCAGTTGGCCGCTGACTGGAAGGTTTCCCGCCCGACCGCGGCCCGCGCCCTGGAGGCACTGAGTCATCAGGGGCTCGTCGAGAAGCGGCAAGGCTCGGGTACGTACGTACGGAGCCTGGAAGTCAACCGGCGTGCGCGGGAGTTGTACGGCAGAGCTCGTCAGACCGGGAAGATCTACACGCCCGGTGAGTACGCGGTGATCACCTCGGCCGGGTGGATGGACGCTCCGGAACACGTCGCTGAGGCTCTCGGGCTGGTCAAGGATCGCCGGGCCGTGCATCGCCGGCGCGTGACCAACAACCAGGATGGGCCCATCACGTTGTCCACCTCCTGGTTCGCTCCCGATGTCGGTCAGCGCGCGCCCAAGCTCACGGATCCCGGGCGGATCCAGGAGGGAACCCTGATGTACGTCGAGAACATGACGGGACGGCAGGGGAGTTACGCCGAGGACCGTATGTGCGCTCGGGGTGCCACCGACGAAGAGGCCACCGACCTGAGTCTCGAACCGGGCTCTGCCGTGCTGGTCGTCCACCACGTCGTCTACGACATGCAGGACCGGCCCTTGGAGTTCGCCGAAGCCACGTACCCGCCGCACCGTTGGGCGTTCGAGCAGGGCTATCCGTTGACATGACCTGACAGGGCGTCAGTTGCGCGAACCGCTTGCGCGGCACAAGTGGCCAATGCCACTATCCAGTAAGTGGCTAAGGCCACTTACTGGAAGGGGGCACGGCGTGGCAGGTCGGCGACCGGATCAGGGCACGCGCTCAGCATGCCGAGGATGCCGGGGGCGCGGTTGGAAGCGCGTCGGTTCGCGTACGTCGGTGGCGCTCGCCACCTCCAACGACCAGCCCCGTGCCGCATCGAAGCGACGCTGCCTCGACTGCGACGGCAGCGGCAAGGAGTGAGCGCGGATGACCTACCGGCTCAACCGCTTTCCCAGCGAGGAATCACCGTGGCTCGGGGCGTTGACCCTGCATCCGATCCCGGAGTCAGTCCCCCGGGCTCGGCGCTGGTTCCGGAAGTTCATCGCCCCGTACAACCCGGCCTGCTCGGTCGACGACTGCGCGCTGATGATCTCCGAGCTGGTGACGAACGCCATCCTGTACGGGCGGGCCGACGAGGAGTGGTGCGTACGCGTGGAGTGGTTCCGGGAAGGAACCTCGCTGCGTGTGGAGGTGCACAACCCCGGTTTTCCGGTGAACGTGCGTCTTCGCCGGCCGGACGCCGACGACGCCCACGGGCGCGGACTGCTCTTGGTCGACTCCATCGCCGAGTCTTGGCACTCCGGGCCCAGCCGCTTTGGCGGGACGGTGGTCGCCTTCCTGATGGCCGATGCGTGGCCTGCCTGAGGGAGGCGTCCCCCGCTTCTACACCTGCCCGTGGATTGTCGCTAGTCTGGTTGACCAGTTGACTTGGCCAATCTCGACGGGCGGCGTGCATGGGATATGAGGTGGAGGCCCCCAAGTACGTGCGCCTCGCGCAGACCATTCAGGGCCGCATCGAGGACGGCACGTACCCGCCCGGCACCCGCGTTCCCAGCGAGAACCAGCTGGTGCAGGCGTTCGGGATGTCCCGGCCTACGGTCGTGCGGGCTTTGGAGCTGCTGAAGCGTGACGGCTGGCTGGAGTCTCGGCAGGGGTACGGAACTATCGTGCGCGGGCGTCCCGCAGACGTCGAGGAGAGGGAGCGCCGCGGGCGGGATGTGCTGACTCGGGACGAGTCGCAGACTCCCGGGCGACTCGTTGAGGTTGCGGAAGTCCCGGTGCCGACCCGTGTGTCCTCGGTCCTTGGTCTGCCCAAGCGCGCCAAGGTTCTGATGCGTCGCCTCCTGATCGAGGAGGACGGCGAAGCTGTTGAGCTGGTCTCCTCCTACTTCCCTGCCGGCCTGGTCGAGGGCACCGACCTGGCGAACGCCAACGTGCTGGAGTCCGGGACGCGGGCGCACCTGGAGGCACGTAAGAAGGTCCGCTTCGACCACGTGACGGAGCGCGTCTCTGCCCGGCTGCCCGACAATGCCGAACGTGAGCTGTTGGACCTGCCGGACGGCGTACCCGTCCTGAGCGTTCTCGTAATCGCCTGTGACGCCTCCGGGAGGGCACTCCAGGTCTCTGACGTGCTGCTGCCTGCCGACAGGCAAGAGCTGGAAGACACCTACCGCCTGAACTGACCCGGCTCGCGGGCGTGTTCACCCTTTCTCAGACTTGACAAGTCAACCTGTCATCCCTAGCTTCGAACTTGCTAAGTCAACTTGTCAGGTGACAGGTTGCCGACTCCGAAGGAGAAATCTGTGCGTGTGATCCGCATTGACGCCTCGTCCGCCACGGTCCTGCTCACCGAGCCGCCGGCCCCGAAGGTGCGGGACCGGAAGACCGGCGAGATCGCCAAGGACGCCGTGAGCGGCGAGGCACTGATGACGGTCGGCGTCGTCTACATCGACGAGGGCGAGTCGTCACTGATCCAGGTCACCATCCCGGAGAGCGGAGTCACGGACGGTCTGACCGTCGGTGCTCCCGTCTCCCTCCCCGGCCTGGTGGCACGTCCCTGGGAAAGCGTCTTCAACGGCCAGCAGCGGCACGGCATCGCCTACCGCGCCACCGCCGTCGCCGCGGGCGCCTTCCCGATGGCTCAGGCGGGCTGACCGACGTGATCGACCTGATGACGGTGGCCGAGGTAGGCGGGCCCCTCGCCGCGATAGGCGGCGCGGCCTACGCCCGGCACGCCCGTCCTGCCGCGTACTGGTCCACGGTCGGGATCCCGGCGTCAGTGGTCCGACTGCTGGCCTCGTACTCCTCGACCATGGACGCCTGCGGCCTGACCGTCGAACCGCCTCGCTGGCGGGCCTTGGCGGTCAAGGCCACCACCCGCCGGGAGATCCGGCCGGTCCCGCCTCGCCGGGGACTCATCCGGCCCACCGCGACCGGCCTGCGGTTGCGGCTCCGGCTCGCCCCCGGGCAGGAACCTGCCGACGTCGCCGCCTCGGCCGAGCGGTTGCGGCACGCCTGGGGCGTCCACGCCGTATACGTGCGCGACATTAAGCCCGGGGTCGTCGAACTGCGGCTCGTCGGCTTCGATGTGCTGCGCAAGGTACGGATGCCTCGCCGCTCCGGCGGCGGGTTACTGCGGGTGCCGGTGGCTCTGCGGGAGGACGCGACCGCGTTCGTCCGGGACTACCGCGCCGTACCCCATGAACTCGTGCTCGGTGCCACGCTGTCCGGCAAGTCCATGTACCTGCGCAACCTGATCGCCGGACTGGCGGCTCAGCCCGTGGTCCTGGTCGGCATCGACTGCAAGCGTGGCGTCGAACTGTCGCCCTTCGCTGCCCGCTTCACCGCGCTGGCCACCGACCAGCGACAGGCGGCCGAGCTGCTGCCCGTCCTCGTGAGCGAAATGGAGGACCGCTACGACCTGATCAAAGCACGGCAGGGCATCGCCCCCGGCACCCCCGATGAACTGATCACCTCGGATATCTGGGGAATGCCCGACGAGGAGCGCCCACCGCCCCTCGTGCTGTTCATCGACGAGGTGGCGGAACTCTTCCTCGTCGCGAGCAGAAAGGATGAGGACCGGCGGGACGAGATGGTCACCCAGCTCATCCGCCTCGCCCAGCTCGGCCGCGCCGCCGGCATCTATCTGGAGGTGTGCGGACAGCGCTTCGGTGCTGAGCTGGGCAAGGGCGCGACCATGCTGCGGGCCCAGCTCACCGGCCGTGTCTGCCACCGCGTCAACGACGAAGCCTCCGCCAAGATGGCCCTCGGCGACATCGCCCCGGAGGCCGTCTACGCGGCCTGCTCCATCCCCGCCGAACGGCCCGGCCTCGCCGCCGTGGGCGACACCTCCGGCGGCTGGTCCCGCATCCGCACACCGCACCTGACTCTCGCTGACGCGGCGGCCACCTGTCGCTCCGCGGCTCACCTCGCCCCGGACGTACCGGCACTTGCGCCCTTCCAGCCGTCGACCTCGACCGTGCCCGCTCAGTCACCTCAGCCTGTGACCGCACCGCACCCGGTCCCGTAGCCCCCGCACCGCTCCCACGGCCGGCGCGGCCGTCCCGCGCCAAGTCCCCACCCCCGCCATGCCTGAAGAAAGGAGAGCCGCCACCATGTGCCGCGACTGCGAGGACTTCGCCCGTACGGTCCTTCTGCTGGGCCATCTCGCCGCGTACGCCGAAACACCCGGCGCCGACGCGACCTTCGTGGAGGTCATGGGCTCCGCCTTGGCCACGTCGCTGCCGGAGCCTCCGCCGGGCCTCTTCCCCGGCGAGTCGGCCTGATGCCCCGCCCCACGGCCGTGCGCGCGGACGCGGTCCTGATCCAGGCAGTCATCGCCGGGGCCCTGTCCTTCGCCCACCTGCACGACCTCGCTGCCGCAGCCGGACAGACCGGATGGAAGGCGTGGGCATACCCGATCTCCGTCGACCTACTCCTCGTCGCCGCCTGGCACCGACTCCGTTCAGGAGCCGCGAAAGCGTCGGCCTGGTGCTGGTTCCTCGTCGCCCTGGTCGCCTCGCTCGGTGCCAACGTCGCGACCGCCGGCCTCCTCGACCTGACCGACGTACCCGACTGGCTGCGCATCCTCGTCGCCGGCTGGCCCGCGGTCGCCTTCCTCGGCGGGACCCTTCTCGCCCACGGAGCGCGGACGACACCGGACGAACCGAAAGCGACGCCGACCCCGAGGACAGAACCGGCCGCGTCAACAACTGCCGAGTCGCCCACCGCGCCCGTGCCGGACCCCGCCCAACCAGCCACACCCACACCCGCGCCTGTCCCACCCGCCCTCGTCGCCCTGGCTCGCAAGGTCGCTGAAGAACACAGGACCCGGACCGGCGCAGCCATCGACACCTCGACCCTTCGCGCCCGGCTCGGCGTCCCGATGCCGCTCGCGGAAGCCATCGCCGCGCAACTCACCTGATCACTGATCCACGGAGGTACTCCGACCGTGCGCCCGTCCACGCTCCGCGTGCTCAACCGCGCTGCCGAGCTGACCCGCCAGAACCGCCTCACCGAAGCGATGCTCATCGCCGAACCCGTGATCCTCACCGCCGACGCGTACGAGGGCGACGAGATCCGGCGCTGGCTCCTCGACCACGTCACCGACTTCACCGGAGAGAACGACGAGAGCTGGAAGGACCTGCCCTGATGCCCCGCACCCCGCGCTTCCGCCGAGTCGTCCGCATCGGCCCCGTACAGGTCGCCACCTACTACGACGGCCGTGGCCGCGAGCAGCACACCGCGGCCTGCACTGCTCCGCGCTGCGGCTTCGCCGCCGACTACGACAGCCGCGCCGCCGCCGAACTCGCAGCCCGCACCCACCGCTGCCGCGTCCGCTGAGGGAGCTCCCGTGACCGTCTCGCTGCCGCTCGTCCTGGTCCTGGGCCTCATCGCCTGGGGCGCGGTCCGGTTCCTCGGCGTCCGCGTCTGGATCGTCGTCGTGATCGCGCTCTTCGGCTTCCTGCTCTCCCGGACCTTCCTCGCCCCGGCCATCGACTCCGGTACCCGCTCCGGCGTCGACATCGTCAACGGCACCCGCGACTGACAAGGAGATACGCCGTGTTCCGTCCCAAGCTGCCCGACGTCCCGACCCCGACCGCCCTCAGCCACCACCACGCCCACAGCCCGGTGCCCTCCGCCGGCCGCACCCTCGCCCCCTACGTCGGCCCGGTCGCCGCGGTGGTCGTCGTGGGCGTCGTCCTCACCGCGCTCCTGGCGGCGGTCGCCGTCACGGCCGTGTCCGTGGCCATCGCCGCCGTCGTCCTGCGCTCCCTCGTCAGCAGCGCGAACAAGCGCTGACCGGCCGCCGGGGCGGCAATAAGCCGCCAAGCATCCCGCCGCCCCGGGGCCGTCCCTCCCAACTGCCGTAACAGCCGAAAGGAACCCCCATCATCACCCGGCAGACTCCGCCCCCGCTGGCGGAACTCTCCACACTGGCCTCCCTCGGCAACCTGCCCGAGCTGGCCCGCCAACTCTCCGGTCTGGGCGGATGCACGCACCCGATCCGTCTCGACGGCCACCGCACCGAGTACGCCGTCGACACCCGCACCGGAGAGATCGGCGCCGCCCTCCACCACCTCGACTCCACCGACCTCCCGGCCGGTCACCTACTGGTCCGCTGCAACAACCGCCGCACCACTCGCTGCGGGGCCTGCGCCGAGGTGTACCGCCGCGACACCTTCCACCTGATCACCTCCGGCCTGCGCGGCGGCAAGGGCGTCCCCGAACGCGTCTCCGCCCACCCCCGCGTCTTCGCCACCTTCACCGCCCCTGGCTTCGGCCCGGTCCACAACCGCCCCACCGGCCCGGCCCGAACAGTCCGTCCCTGCCGCTGCGGCGCCCTCCACGACCAGGACGACGCCGTACTCGGCACTCCGCTCAGCCCGGACACCTACGACTACGAAGCGGCCGTCTTGTGGAACGCGCACGCCGGCCTGCTGTGGCGGCGCTTCTCGATCTACCTGCGTCGGGAGGTCGCCAAGCGCGCCGGCCTCACCCAACGGGCTTTCCGTGAGCACGCGCGGGTGTCTTTCGCGAAGGTGGCCGAGTACCAGAAGCGCGGCGCGGTCCACTTCCATGCCGTCATCCGTATCGACGGCCCCACCGGCGGTGACACCTCACCGCCCGCCTGGGCCACTGCTGAGCTGCTCACCGACGCCATCCGCGCCGCCGCCACTGCCGCCCAGGTGGACGGCCCGACCATCGACGGCCGCACCCACACCTTCACCTTCGGCCGTCAGCTCGACATCCGCACCATCCGCTCCGCCGACTTCGACGACGGCCAGGAGCTGACCGAGCGGGCTGTGGCCGCGTACATCGCCAAGTACGCCACCAAGGGGGCCGAAACCGCGACCGGTGCACTCGACAGGCCGCTGAAATTCCTCGCCGAACTCGCCCAGCTCGACATCAGCGACCACGCCCGCCGCCTCGTCCGAACCGCCTGGATGCTCGGCGCCCGCAAAGAACTCGAACACCTCCGCCTGCGGGCCTGGGCCCACATGCTCGGCTTCCGCGGCCACTTCTCCACCAAGTCCCGCCGCTACTCCACCACCCTCGGCGCCCTCCGTACCGCCCGAGCCGAATACCGCCGTGCCCAAGCCGCTGCGGCGACCGAGACCGACACGGAGACGACCACGCTCGTCCTCGCCCACTGGATCTACGCCGGTACCGGCCTCACCGACGCCGAAGCCTGGCTCACCGAAACCCTCCAACCCGCTCCCGGAACCGAAGGAGAGCCGACGCATGCGTGACGACGAGCTGTTGACCGTGGGGGAGGTCATGGCTCGCCTGAAGGTGGGCCGGTCCACGGTCTACGAACTGATCCGTACCCGGCGTCTGCCCTCGGTCGCCATCGGCCGGTGCCGGCGCATCCCCGCCTCCGCCCTCGGAAACTTCATCGCGGGACAGATGGAGCGTGCTGCCTGATGACCAAGCGTCGTAGCCGCGGTGACGGCGGCCTCCATTGGGACGAGAAGAGACAGCGCTGGATCGCCACGGCGAACCTCGGCTTCGACCCGAGCGGCAAACGCATCGTGAAACGGGGGAGTGGCAAGACCAAGACCGAGGCGAAGAGCAAGCTCAAGGAGGTTCTACGGGACCACGAAGACGGTCTCGCGATCGCGCCGACGAACTACACCGTCGCCGACGCCGTGAATGACTGGCTGGCGTACGGCCTGGCGGGGCGAGACCCTGGCACCGTCGAGACCTGCACGCTCCTGAGTCAGAAGCACGTCATCCCGGCCTTGGGCGCACGCAAGCTCCGCGACCTCAGTGCGGAGGACATCGACCGCTGGTTGGCGACCAAGAGGCAGACCCTCAGTACGCGCACGTTGCAAGCTGTCCACTCCTGCCTGAACCGCTCGGTCAAGAGGGCCATGGCGCGGGACAAGGTGAAGCGCAACGTGGTCGAGCTGTGCTCGGTGCCCCAGGGGCAGGCTGGGCGGCCGTCCAAGGCGCTGTCCTTCTCTCAGGCCGAGGCAGTGCTGAAGGCGGCGGAGGGCACCTCCATGCACGCGTACATCGTCGTAGCTCTGCTGACCGGCGCCCGTACCGAGGAACTGCGGGCGCTCACCTGGGACCACGTCTTCTTGAAAGGACGGCCGGACGCCGATCCGCCCCAGCCTCCGCACATCGCCGTGTGGCGCTCGGTGCGGCGTGGCGGGGACACGAAGACACGGAAGTCCCGGCGCACGCTCGCCCTGCCGGCGCGCTGCGTGCAGGTTCTCTGGCAGCACTTCGAAGATCAGGGGTGGGAACGGCTCGCTGCTGGTGACAAGTGGGACGAGCACGGACTCGTCTTCTCCTCGGCCGTGGGCAAGCCGCTCGATGCCACGAACGTCCGGCGCGCCTTCCGCCAGGCACTCAAGGATGCCGAGGGCGTCAACGCCGACGAGTGGACCCCTCGGGAGCTGCGGCACAGCTTCGTGTCGCTGCTCTCCGACCGTGGCGTCCCGCTCGAGGAGATCTCCCGCCTGGTCGGCCATTCCGGCACGGCCGTGACCGAGGAGGTCTACCGGAAGCAGATCCGGCCCGTGATCCAGACCGGTGCCGTGGTCATGGACGGCATCTTCAAGCGCGCTCCAGAACGGTAGTCACGCAGATAGACACGCACACGAAACAGGTGAGGCACCTACTGAAATCAGTAGGTGCCTCACCTGGTGTTTCACTGTCGGGGTGGCGGGATTTGAACCCACGACCTCTTCGTCCCGAACGAAGCGCGCTGCCAAGCTGCGCTACACCCCGATTGTCACTGCTCTCGCGGCGACGACGTTTACTTTAGCCCACCGGGGGCCGGAGGCGAAATCCGGTTTTCGAGTGGTGGCGGACCGGGTTCGGGCGGATGTGGTCCAGGGCCACGAGGAGGACGGCCAGGGCGTAACAGGCGAGGCCCAGGAGGAGGGCGTCGGCGAGGACGTTCCTGTAGCCGTGCCGGGTGACGTCGAGGAAGGGGTAGAGGTAGCGGATGGGGGAGCCGGGGAGGAGTTCGCCCCGGGCCAGGGTGAAGGCCAGGTAGGCCAGGGGGTACAGCAGCCAGGTGGCGGCCTGGCGCAGGCGGGTGCGGGCCGGCGGGGAGAGGAGGAGCCAGTCCAGTACCGCGGCGACGGGGAGCACCGTGTGCAGGGTGTGGGCGGCGAGTGGCTCCAGCCAGGAGGCTCCGGCCGCGTCGCCGGTCATCGAGAAGCGCGGGGTCGTGTCCGCCAGGAGGATGTGGTGGACCAGGGACGCCGTGATCACGTACAGCAGGGCCGCTCCCGTGATCGCGCCCGGCAGGGGGTGGCGGGCGCTCCAGGCGCGGCGGGCCGAGGCGAGCATGACCAGGGCCAGGAGGACCGCGCTCTGGATCGCGAAGTGGCTCAGGCTCCGGGCCGGGCCGCCGAGGAGGGTTTCCACCAGCACCGCGCCCGCCGCCAGCAGCGCCAGGACCAGACGGTACATCGCTGTCAGCGGACGGCGTACCAGCGGGACGACGGCTCTGGCGGGGGCGAAGAGGGCGGCCGACGCCGGATGCGTACGCGGCAGGGCGGGGAGGTCCGGGAGGTCCCTGGGTATCGGGGCGGTCATGCACCCCAGCGTGGGCGGATGTCCGGTCCGGGGCGATGTGGGTGGGCCGGACGGGTTACCCGTTGGCGCCGCGTTCGCGGCCCACCAGGGTCATCAGCGTCGCCTCCGGGGGGCAGGCGAAGCGGACCGGGGTGTAGCGGCTGGCGCCGCATCCCGCGGAGACGTGGAGGTAGGACGTGCGGCCCTCGGACGTGTGCGTGGACAGGCCCTTCACGCGGTCCGTGTCCAGGTCGCAGTTGGTGACCAGGGCGCCGTAGAAGGGGATGCAGAGCTGGCCGCCGTGGGTGTGGCCGGCCAGGATCAGCGGGTAGCCGTCGGCCGCGAAGGAGTCCAGGACGCGCAGGTACGGGGCGTGGACGACGCCCATCGAGAAGTCCGCCCCGTGCGACGGGCCGCCCGAGACCTCCGCGTACCGGTCGCGCTTGATGTGCGGGTCGTCCAGGCCGGTCAGCTCGATCGACGTGCCCTCGATCTTCAGTGTGCCCCTGGTGTTCGTCAGGTTCAGCCAGCCCGCCGCGTCGAAGCCGTCCCGCAGGTCCTCCCACGGGTTGTGGATCACGCCGACCGCCTGCGCGTTGCCGTTCAGGCCGTGGCGGCCCTGGGCCTTCTCGAGCAGGTAGCGGGCGGGGTTGCGCAGGGTGGGGCCGTAGTAGTCGTTGGAGCCGAAGACGTACGCGCCCGGGAACTCCATCAGGGGGCCGAGCGCGTCGAGGACCTCCGGCACGCCCTCGGGGTCGGACAGGTTGTCGCCCGTGTTGAGCACGAAGTCGGGGCGCAGGCCCGCCAGGGAGCGCAGCCAGCGCTGCTTCTTGCGCTGACCGCCGACCATGTGGATGTCGGAGACCTGGAGCACGCGCAGCGGGCGCATCCCGGAGGGGAGGACGGGGACGGTCACCCGTCGGAGGCGGAACGAGCGGGCCTCGAAGCCCGCCGCGTACAGCAGTCCGGCGGCGCCGGCCGCCGTGATTCCCAGGGGGATTCCGTATCGCGCGCGCATGTGTCCATCGTGTCAGATCCGAGCGGGCGCTCCGAACGCCTGTGGATACAGGGGGCCTTAAATCGGCAGGCGTTCCTCGTCGCGCACCTGCGACAATCAAGTCATGACCACGCTCAAGTCGAAGCTGCAGGAAGACCTCAACGCCGCGATCAAGGAGCGCGACGAGCTCCGCTCCTCGACGCTCCGGCTGACGCTCGCCGCGATCACCAAGGAGGAGGTCGCGGGGAAGCAGAAGCGCGAGCTCTCCGACGACGAGGTGCAGAAGGTGATCACCCGCGAGGCGAAGAAGCGCCGTGAGGCGGCCGAGGCCTTCGCGCAGGGTGGCCGCCCCGAGCAGTCCGAGCGGGAGAAGGCGGAGGGCGAGGTGCTGGCGCAGTACCTGCCCAGGCAGCTGTCCGACGAGGAGCTGAACGCGATCGTCGGCCAGGCCGTGGAGGAGGCCAGGGCGGCGGGTGCGGAAGGGCCGCGGGCCATGGGTGCCGTGATGAAGATCGTGAACCCGAAGGTGGCCGGTCGGGCGGAGGGCGGCCGGGTCGCCGCCGTGGTGAAGAAGCTGCTGGCCGGCTGAGTACGGCCGACGGCCGGGCTCGCTCCCGGCCGTCGCCCCCCGGGGCCCGCGGGATGTCGTTGGCCGGTGTGATCCCCGAGGTGACGGACCCCGCCCGCCGCCCGCTACCGCTGAGGGACCCCTCTTTCGACCACGGTTCTTTCTCTGCGCGAGCGCAGCAGACCCAGTTCCTGGGCCCGTGCCCCGAGGGCCACCCGCCCGTTGGCCTGCAAGTGCTCCATGAGCCGTTGAACCCTGCGCTGCACGGTGCGGTGCCCCACGTCGAGTTGCCGGGCGATCGACGCGTCACTGAACCCCGCATACAAGAGGTTCAAGATTTTTCGGTCATTGGCGTCGATATGGGCAAGGCCGGAAAAAGGGTTCGGTCCGGTGGTCAAGATTTCCCCGATGCGGTATGTGGTCTTTATTTCTCCAGCATTTTAAATGGGGCCCGGCCGTGTGGGGAAGTTGAATCAAGCGGAATAAAAGGGGCGGGCGGGCCGGCGCCGTCGCGCCGTCCCGCCCGCCGCCGGTCGGGCCGTCGATGTGACGGCCCGGGGCCGGCTCAGTACCAGGGCGTGCAGCTCTGGTCGCCCGAGGGGTCTTCGACGCAGGCCCGCATCATGTGCGTCGAGGGGTTGTAGTACATCGGCGTGCGCGTCCAGTAGTAGTTCGTCCCGCCCGGGATCTTGGCGGTCCAGCCCGAGGCGCCGCCCTTCTTCAGACCGAGTCGCCAGTAGCAGGTGGACTGGTCCTTGGTGCACCGCTGCATGTACACGTTCCAGTTCTGCTCACCCGAACCGCTGATGTAGTGCAGCCGGGCCCAGCTGTACTGGTCGCCGTCGGTCTTGCCCCACCGCATCTCGTACAGGAACGAGTTGCCGAGCTGGTAGGGGCCGTGCGGGGAGACCGGCCCGGACTCCCAGCTCTGGATGTTCGGGTCGTGGCCGTCGCAGCTGAAGTTGTCACAGGCGAGGACACCGGCCGAAGCGGAACTCGGGACCATGAGGGCCAGGGCGAGCGCGCTGAACAGGGCGCCGAACATCACGCCGATCCGTGACCGGAGTTTCATTTCTCCTCCATGAGTAACAGCACGGGAAAAGAGCACCCGGACGAGCGGGGCCGCAGGTGACTATGTCATGGCCGGGGCCGGAGAAAGGCCCTTTTTTGCCGCGCTGGCGCAATCACGCCGATCATGTTTACGTTTGCGGGCGTTCGGCAATAAGAAACAAACGGTCCCTCGACCCCGAATCCGGGGGAGGGACCGTTCGTCGTATCGGGGCCGGCCGGTCAGTCGCGTCCCCCGGGGCCGTTGCCCGGGCCCTGGATGAAGCCCTCCGGGATGGAGAAGGTCGGGTCCGGCTCGTTGCCGCCGTTGCCGCCTCCGTCGTTGTTGCCGCCGTTGCCGCCGTTTCCGTTGCCGCCGCTGTTCAGGCCGCCGACGAGACCGCCGTCACCGTTGTTGCCGTCGCCGTTGTTGCCGTCGTCGTCCCGGTCGTCGTCTCGGTCCTGGTCGGGATCGGGGATGTTGACGAGGTTGAAGGACGGGGCCTCCTTGCCCGACAGGGCGCCGGTCATGGCGTCGCGCCAAATGGGGCCCGGCACCGAGCCGCCGTAGACCTTGGCGTGGGGCACACCGCCGATGGTGACGTTGACCATCTTGACCTGCTGGCTGGCGCTGCCGACCCACACCGCGCCCGACAGGTTCGGCGTGTAGCCGACGAACCAGGCGTTCTTGCGCTCGTCCGTGGTACCGGTCTTACCGGCGTTGGCGCGGTCCGTGAGGCCCGCCTCCTGGCCCGTACCGGAGTCGACCACGCCCTGCAGCAGGGTGTTCACCGTGTCCGCGGTCTTCTCGCTCATCGCCCGCGAGCACGTCGACTTCGGAACCTCCAGCGACTTCTGCCGGTCGCCGATCTTCTGGGTGATCGACTCGATGGCGATCGGCGTGCAGTACATGCCCCGGGAGGCGAACGCGGCGTAGGCGCTCGCCATCGTCAGCGGGGAGATGCCCTTGGAACCGAGGGAGACCGCCGGCACCTCCGGGAGCTTGTCGCCGTTGCCCTGCACGACGTGCAGGCCGTTGGTCATCTTCATCACCGGGCACAGGCCGATGTCGGCAACCATCTGCACGAAGTAGGTGTTGACCGAGAGGGCCATCGCCTCCTTCAACCGGTAGGGGCCGACCTCCGACTCGCTCTCGTTGGGAACGGTCTCGCCGCCCTCGTTCATCCAGGGTTTGCCGCTGCACGTCTGCACGGGCTCCGGGTAGGGCATCTCGTACGGCGACGAGTACTCCTGGGTGACCGGCCGCCCCTCCTCGAGCGCGGCCGCCGCGACGAAGGGCTTGAACGTCGAACCGGTCGGGAAGCCGAAGTTGGAGCCACCCATGCCGTGGTCGACCGAATAGTTGATCTCGGTCTCGTTCTTGTCGTAGCCGAACGGCTTCGACTGGCCCATGCCGAGGATCTTGCCGGTGCCGGGTTCGACCAGGGTGACCGCCGCGGCGACCGAGTCGCTCTTGTTGACGTGGTCGTCGAGGGAGTCCTGGACCGACTCCTGCGCCTGCGGGGTGAGCGTGGTCCGGATCGTCAGACCGCCCTGGTTCCAGATCCTGGCCCGGTCCTCCCGGGTCTTGCCGAAGACCGGGTCGTTCAGGAACACCTCGCGCACGTAGTCGCAGAAGAAGCTCGCGTCGTTGACCGCGGTGATGCAGCCGTTCTTCGGCTTGCTGATCTTCAGGCCCAGCGGGGCCTCCGCCGCCTCGGCGGCCTGCTCCCGGGAGACGTCGCCGACCTGGGCCATCCGCTGGAGGACGGTGTTGCGCCGCTTCTTCGCCTCCGCCTCGTCGTTGACCGGGTCGTAGCGGCTCGGTGACTGGACGATGCCGGCGAGGAGGGCGGACTCCTGGAGGTTGAGGTCCTTGGCGGGCTTGGAGAAGTAGCGCCGGGCGGCGGCCTCGACGCCGTACGCCTGCTGGCCGAAGAAGGTGATGTTCAGGTAGTTCTCGAGGATCTTCTTCTTGCCCAGCTCCTCCTCGACCTGGATCGCGTACTTCAGCTCGGCGATCTTGCGGCCGATGGTCTGCTGGGTGGCCTGCGCGACCTTCGTCGCGTCGTCACCCGCCTCCTCGACGAAGACGTTCTTCACGTACTGCTGCGTGAGTGTGGACGCGCCCTCGGAGACCTCGCCGCTGCGCGCGTTCTTGTTGAGTGCGCGCAGGACGCCCTTGAGGTCGACCGCGCCGTGCTCGTAGAAGCGCGAGTCCTCGATCGCGACGATCGCCTTCTGTATGTACGGCGAGATGTCCTTGAGGTCGACCACCGTGCGGTCGCGCGAGTAGACGGTGGCGATCTGGCCGCCGTCGGCGTCGAGGATGGTGGTGCGCTGGCTCAGCGGCGGCGTCTTGAGGTTGGTCGGGAGCTCGTCGAAGCTCTCGACCGATCCCTTGGCCGCCAGGCCGAGCGCGCCCACGGCGGGCAGCGCGATGCCGGCCATGACGGCCCCCGCGAGGACACTGACACCGAGGAACTTGGCGGCCTGCTGCGTGGAGGACAGACCACCGCCCGAGCGCTTCTTTGGCATGGGAGCAGCCTACGTTCTCATTCGCCGGACAAGCGTATATGCCTTGGCCTAAGCTGCTCTCGACTGTCACAGCAGTGAGGCCACGTATCAATACGTCCGGCGACCCCGAATCGTTCCGGATCTCCTCGATTTTTTCGTACGAGTTTGTGCCGAGGAGTGTTGAGTACGTGTCCGGATCCGCCTTGTGTGTCATGCGGTGCCCGTTGTGACGCAGCTGAAGTGCCCTGAAATGCCGGGTTCGTCGCGCATGTCGTCCCCTCACTCCCCCGGGTGATCTGCCGCTTACCCATAGTCCGTTCGGACCATTCAAGATTGGGCCCGCTGGGGGTGTTGCGCTGTGCCCACCTTCCGTAACGTCCTCAACTGGCGGCGGTGAATATGCCGCTGCCGCCGTGGGGGAGCCTCGATTCGGGAGAGGACGGCGCCGGTATGGGCTGGGTTACCGACTGGAGTGCGCAGGCCGCCTGCCGCACTACCGATCCGGATGAACTGTTCGTTCAGGGAGCAGCGCAGAACAGGGCCAAGGCGGTGTGCACCGGATGTCCGGTACGCACCGAATGCCTGGCCGACGCGCTCGACAACCGCGTCGAGTTCGGCGTATGGGGAGGCATGACGGAGCGTGAGCGCCGCGCACTGCTGCGCCGGCGGCCGACCGTGACCTCCTGGCGCAGGCTGCTGGAGACCGCGCGCTCGGAGTACGAGCGGGGGCCGGGTGTCGTACCGCTCGACGACGACGAGGTGTACGAGAACTACGCGGCGGTGAGCTGAGGGCCCTCGGGGGGTTCTCGGTCCCGCCCGGCTTCGGACCCAGGGTGTCGTCAGGGCGTTTCGGGCAGCTCCGGCCGGTTGGCCGCGAGCCGGTCGCCGATGTTCCGCAGCCCCGCGAGGTCGTGCACATCGCCGGGCAGCGCGGCCACCTCGGTCACCGCCACCTCGGGATGGAGCGCGGTGAAGCGGTCGCGTGTGCGCTGCTCGCG
The DNA here is from genome assembly GCF_044334705.1 of Streptomyces sp. NPDC020731. NCBI lineage: Bacteria > Bacillati > Actinomycetota > Actinomycetes > Kitasatosporales > Streptomycetaceae > Streptomyces > Streptomyces sp. NPDC020731. The sequence continues at coordinate 140,775 of NZ_JBIRTN010000008.1, read as the reverse complement.
AGAGAGCAGCCGCATCCGCTCGGCGTGCAGCCTCAGCAGGCCTGCGGTGAGCCGGTCGACGGACCGATCCGCGTCCGAGTCCGCGTGCGCTTCCGTGTCCTTCGTGCCCGTGCCCTCGATGTCGTCCGCGGCGGCGGGGGAGCCTGTGCCGGGGACGTCCGGAGCCGGTGTCCCGGAAGCGGAGGATGAACCGGAGGGTTCTGAACTTCCGTACGTTTCGGGAGAGTTACGAAGTCCAGCTTTCCCGTCCTCCTGATCCACAATGCGGGAGTCCTCAAGATTTTCCGCGGCGGCCAGCGCCCGCTCGGCCGACAGCCGGTCCGCGCCGCTGCCGTGCACCCGGTTGAGCACCAGCCCGGCCAGCGGCATCTCCTCCGCCGCCAGCCGCTCCACGAAGTACGCGGCCTCGCGCAGCGCGTCCCGCTCCGGGGCCGCCACCACCAGGAACGCCGTCCCGGGCGCCTGGAGCAGCTTGTACGTGGCGTCCGCGCGCGTACGGAACCCGCCGAACATCGAGTCCATCGCGGCCACGAACGTCTGGACGTCCTTCAGCAGCTGACCGCCGAGCACCTTGCCCAAGGCGCCGGTCATCATCGACATCCCGACGTTCAGGAACTTCATCCCCGCGCGGCCGCCGACCTTCGCCGGGGCCAGCAGGACGCGGATGAGCTTGCCGTCGAGGAAGGACCCGAGCCGCTTGGGCGCGTCCAGGAAGTCCAGCGCGGAACGGGACGGCGGGGTGTCGACCACGATGAGGTCCCACTCGTCCCGGGACCGCAGCTGGCCCAGCTTCTCCATCGCCATGTACTCCTGCGTGCCCGCGAAGCCCGCCGAGAGCGACTGGTAGAAGGGGTTGCCCAGGATCGCGGCGGCCCGGTCGGGGTCCGCGTGCCCCTCGACGATCTCGTCGAAGGTGCGCTTCATGTCGAGCATCATCGCGTGCAGTTCACCGCCCGCGGAGTCGTCGACACCCTTCACCCGGCGCGGGGTGTTGTCGAGCGAGTCGATGCCCATGGACTGGGCGAGCCGGCGGGCCGGGTCGATGGTGAGGACCACCACCTTGCGTCCCCGCTCGGCCGCGCGCAGGCCGAGCGCCGCGGCGGTGGTCGTCTTGCCGACCCCGCCCGAGCCGCAGCACACCACGATCCGGGTGGCGGGATCCTCGATCAGCGGGTCGATGTCGAGCGTGCGGGCGGGGGAGAGACGGTGACGGGCCGGGTCCTGGGCCTGCGCCGGTTCCGGACGACGACTCATGACATCCCCTGCTTCCGGTGCTTCCGACTCGTGACGGGGCCGGTACGGCGGTGGCTGTGGTGGTGCGTGGCGGGACCGGTACGGCGGTGACGGCGGCGGAGGTGAGGGCCGCTGCGGGGCCGGGACGTACGGGCGCGGTGCTCGGTCATGACACGCCCTGTCCGCGCAGCTCCCTGGCCAGTTGGTACAGGCCGGCCAGGTCCATGCCCTCCGCGAACAGCGGAAGCTCGTGCAACGGCACGTCGAGGTCCGTCAGCACGGCGCGCTGCTCGGTCTCCAGCGCGTACCGCTCGGCGTACTCCTCCGCCTGCGCGAGCAACGGGTCCACCAGCCGCTCGGCGTGTCCCCCGCGCCGCGCGCCGCCGAGGCCGGCGGACGACAGAGCCCGCGCGACGGAAGAACGAGGGACCGCCGCCGCGAGTTCCAGGCCGTCCCCGTCCAGCACCTCCGGCCGGACCATGTTCACCACGACCCGCCCCACCGGCAACCGCGCGGCGCGCAGTTCCGCGATGCCGTCGGCGGTCTCCTGGACCGGCATCTCCTCCAGCAGCGTCACCAGGTGCACGGCCGTCTCCGGCGATTTCAGCACCCGCATGACCGCCTGCGCCTGATTGTGTATCGGGCCGATCCTGGCGAGTCCGGCGACCTCGTCGTTGACGTTGAGGAAGCGGGTGATGCGGCCGGTCGGCGGGGCGTCCATCACGACGTAGTCGTAGACGAACCGCCCGTTCCTGTCCTTGCGGCGCACCGCCTCGCACGCCTTGCCGGTGAGCAGGACGTCCCGCACGCCGGGTGCGATGGTGGTGGCGAAGTCGATCGCGCCGAGCTTCCTGAGGGCCCGGCCGGCGCTGCCGAGCTTGTAGAACATCTGGAGATAGTCCAGAAGGGCCAATTCGGCGTCGATGGCGAGGGCGTACACCTCGCCTCCGCCCGGAGCCACGGCGATCTTCCGTTCCTCGTAGGGCAACGCCTCCGTCTCGAAGAGTTGCGCGATGCCCTGGCGGCCCTCGACCTCGACGAGGAGCGTCCGCTTCCCCTCCGTGGCCAGGGCCAGCGCGAGGGCCGCGGCCACCGTGGTCTTGCCGGTTCCGCCCTTGCCACTGACGACCTGGAGCCTGCTCACGTCTTCGAGCCTAAATGCTTGCCCCACGACCCGGCGGCTCCGGGTGGCGGTTCCCGGACGCCGTGCCCCGCGCGAGGGGCGGGACGGGGGGCCGCGTCCCACGCGGGCGGGGGCTAGAGTCGGCCGCATGACCAAGTGGGAATACGCGACTGTGCCTCTGCTCGTCCACGCAACGAAGCAGATTCTGGACACCTGGGGCGAGGACGGCTGGGAGCTCGTCCAGGTCGTGCCCGGGCCGAACAACCCCGAGCAGCTGGTGGCCTACCTGAAGCGCGAGAGGCAGGCATGAGCGCCGTCGAGGCGAAACTGGCCGAGCTGGGCCTGAGCCTGCCGGAGGTCGTCCCGCCGCTGGCCGCGTACCAGCCGGCCGTGCGGTCGGGCCGGTACGTCTTCACCGCCGGCCAGCTGCCCATGGTGGAGGGCAAGCTTCCGATGACCGGCAAGGTCGGCGCGGAGGTCACTCCGGAGGAGGCGAAGGAACTGGCGCGCACCTGCGCGCTGAACGCCCTCGCCGCGGTCAAGTCCGTCGCCGGGGACCTGGACCGGGTGGCGCGCGTGGTGAAGGTCGTCGGCTTCGTGGCCTCCGCCGCGGACTTCACCGGCCAGCCGGCCGTCCTCAACGGCGCGAGCGAACTGCTCGGCGCGGTCCTCGGTGACAAGGGCGTCCACGCCCGCAGCGCGGTGGGCGTCGCGGTACTGCCCCTGGACGCTCCGGTGGAGGTCGAGATCCAGGTGGAACTCACGGAGGCGTAGCCCGCGCCGACGGGTCCCGCGAGGTGCGGGACCCGGTGATTCCGGCCCCGTCCCGGGGACCCCGGCGCCTGGCGTGATCGCGTGGCCCGGTGACTGCGGCCCCCGGTGTGCGGCGCCTCGGACCTGAGGCCCGGTGCGACGGCATGTCCCGGTGAGGACGGTGCCCTGTTGCGCGGGCGCCGGGGACACCGCTGCCCGGCCTGATGGACTGTTCCGGTGAGGGCGGCACCCGGTGCGAGGGCACACCCACGAGCCCCTGGCGCCCGGCGAGCGGATACCCGCGGGCGAGTCCCCGCGCGGCCGGGTTCGGTGGCCGGTGTGCCGGTGGGGGTGGTGGCGTGCGCCGTCCGCTGGGTCCGGTGTGAGAGGCGCGCGGCTCGTGGGGATGCCGTGCGGGCGAGTCCCCGCGCGGCCGGGTTCGGTGGCCGGTGTGCCGGTGGGGGTGGTGGCGTGCGCCGTCCGCTGGGTCCGGTGTGAGAGGCGCGCGGCTCGTGGGGATGCCCGCGTCCCGGGTCCCCGGGCGCGTGCCGTGCGGTCGCCGACGCATCCCGTCCGGTGGACCGCCGTGTCGTCCGCCGGTCCCGTCGGCCCCCGGGCACTCGAACATCCGCCCGTCACGGGATAGCCTCCGGCCATGGTGAATGCGCAGGCCGGCGGGCAGTGGTACCCGCCCGAGTGGCCGGAGCGGATCCGTGCGCTGGCGGGCGGCGGCCTCACGCCGGTCGCGCCGAAGCGCGCGGCCACCGTCATGCTGCTCAAGGACACCGGCGACGGGCCCGCCGTGCACATGCTGCGCCGGCGTACGTCCATGGCGTTCGCGGGCGGGGCGTACGCCTATCCCGGCGGTGGTGTCGACGCGCGGGACGACGACCGGCACGTGCGCTGGGCGGGCCCCACGCGCGCGTGGTGGGCGGACCGGCTCGGCGTCGACGAGACGGGGGCCCAGGCGATCGTCTGCGCGGCCGTACGGGAGACGTACGAGGAGGCCGGCGTCCTGCTCGCCGGGCCCACCCCCGACTCCGTGGTCGGCGACACGACCGGCGACGACTGGGAGGCGGACCGTGTCGCGCTCGTCGCGCGGGAGACGTCCTTCGCGGAGTTCCTGGACCGCCGGGGACTGGTCCTGCGCTCGGACCTGCTCGGCGCGTGGACGCGCTGGATCACCCCCGAGTTCGAGCCCCGCCGCTACGACACGTGGTTCTTCGTCGCCGCGCTCCCCGAGGGCCAGCGCACCCGCAACGCCTCCACGGAGGCCGACCGCACGGTGTGGATCACACCCCGCGCGGCGGCAGAGGCGTACGACCGGGGCGAGCTGCTGATGATGCCTCCGACCATCGCCACCCTGCGCCGGCTCACCGCGTACGGCACGGCCGCGGAGGCGCTCGAAGCGGCTCCCGCGCGGGACCTCACGCCGGTGCTGGCCACCGCGCGCCTGGAGGAGGGCGAGATCGTGCTCTCCTGGCCGGGGCACGACGAGTTCACCCGGCACATCCCGACCGGGGGAGCCCCCGTATGACGGACGCAAGCGCCCTTCCCGGCCGGCCACGGGGCGGCGTCCTCTCCGGACCCGCCACCGCGCGTGCCGTCAACGTACTGGCCCCCAACCCCTCCGCGATGACCCTGGACGGCACCAACACCTGGATCCTGTCGGAACCGGACTCAGACCTCGCCGTCGTGGTCGACCCCGGCCCGCTGGACGACGGACACCTGCGGCACGTCGTCGGGACCGCCGAACGGGCCGGAAAGCGCGTCGCCCTCACCCTCCTGACGCACGGTCACCCCGACCACGCCGAGGGCGCCGCCCGTTTCGCCGAGCTGACCGGCACGAAGGTGCGGGCACTGGACCCGGCGCTGCGGCTCGGCGACGAGGGGCTGGCCGCCGGGGACGTCATCACCGTCGGCGGCCTGGAGCTGAGGGTCGTACCGACCCCCGGCCACACGGCCGACTCCCTGTGCTTCCATCTCCCGGCCGACCGGTCGGTCCTCACGGGGGACACCGTCCTGGGCCGCGGTACGACCGTCGTGGCCCACCCCGACGGCCGCCTCGGCGACTACCTGGACACGCTGCGCCGGCTCAGGTCGCTCACGGTCGACGACGGCGTCCACACGGTGCTGCCCGGCCACGGCCCCGTCCTGGAGGACGCCCAGGGCGCCGTCGAGTTCTACCTCGCCCACCGCGCCCACCGCCTCGCCCAGGTCGAGACGGCCGTCGAGGACGGCCACCGCACCCCCTCCGAGGTCGTCGCCCACGTCTACGCCGACGTCGACCGCTCCCTGTGGCCGGCCGCGGAACTGTCCGTCCGCGCCCAACTCGAATACCTGCGGGAGCACGGCATCATCTAGCCGCGGAACGCGCTCACCACGCGCGTGTACGCCTCCCGCGCGGACACGACGGAGCCCCGCTTCCCGAGGGAAGCGGGGCTCCGGTGCCAGGTGTCAGCGGGAGCGCTTCGCGAGGCGTTCGACGTCCAGGAGGATCACCGCGCGGGCCTCCAGGCGGAGCCAGCCGCGCTGGGCGAAGTCCGCCAGTGCCTTGTTGACCGTTTCGCGGGACGCGCCGACCAGCTGGGCCAGCTCCTCCTGCGTGAGGTCGTGCACCACGTGGATGCCCTCCTCGGACTGCACGCCGAAGCGGCGGGAGAGGTCCAGCAGGGCGCGGGCGACACGGCCCGGGACGTCCGAGAAGACCAGGTCCGACATCGCGTCGTTGGTCTTGCGCAGCCGGCGCGCGACGGCCCGCAGCAGCGCCGTGGCCACCTCGGGGCGGGCGCTCAGCCAGGGCGTCAGGTCGCCGTGGCCGAGGGCGAGCAGCTTGACCTCGGTGAGCGCCGTGGCGGTCGCGGTGCGCGGACCCGGGTCGAAGAGCGAGAGCTCGCCGATCAGCTCGCCCGGACCGACCACGGCGAGCATGTTCTCGCGGCCGTCGGGGGACGTGCGGTGCAGCTTGACCTTGCCCTCGGTGACCACGTACAGGCGGTCACCGGGATCGCCCTCGTGGAACAGGGAGTCGCCCCGCGCGAGGGTCACCTCACTCATGGAGGCGCGAAGCTCGGCGGCCTGCTCGTCGTCGAGCGCCGCGAAGAGCGGATTCCGCCGCAGAACGTCGTCCACGAGTTCTCTCCTTGTCGGCCTGCTCAGGGGATCTTGTTCCCCCACGTACCAGGGGACCGTGGTTCCCATTTTGCCGGACGGTCCAAACAGTGTGATCTGTCACAAGGATGCCGTACGGGCCGGTCGGGGTATGCGGCAGGGGTCCAATTGGACGCCGGTCTTCGGGACCCGGGGCGGATGTCGGTGCCGGGTCGTAGGCTGGCCGGGTGTCCAAATCGCCGGTGAGAGCACAGGCCGAGGGAGCTGCGCGAGTGGGTGTACGTCGCGATTCCGCTGTGGGCGAACAGGGCTCCGATGGCGGTAGGGAAACGGCGAAAACGACAAAGAGGCCGCCGTTGAAGAAGAAACCGACGGCCCGTGAGAGCGGGGCGGCCGAGGGGGCGAACGTGCCGGCGAGCAAGCCGAAGAAGCCGGAGAGGGCCGCGGCCGGGAAGGCCGCCCCCGTCAAGAAGGCCGCGGCCGCCGGGAAAGCGCTCGTCGCGCCCCGGAAGGCGACCGCCTCCGTGAAGGCCGCCCCGGTGAAGGCCGTCGCCGAACCGGCCAGGGACGAGTCGCGCACCGCGCTGGTCCGCCGCGCGCGCCGGATCAACCGTGAGCTCGCCGAGGTGTTCCCGTACGCCCACCCGGAGCTGGACTTCGAGAACCCCTTCCAACTCGTCGTCGCCACCGTGCTGTCGGCCCAGACCACCGACCTGCGCGTCAACCAGACGACCCCCGCCCTCTTCGCGAAGTACCCCACCCCCGAGGACCTGGCCGCCGCCGATCCCGAGGAGGTGGAGGAGATCCTGCGCCCCACCGGTTTCTTCCGCGCCAAGACCAAGTCGGTCATAGGGCTGTCGAAGGTGCTGGCGGAGGATTTCGGCGGCGAGGTGCCCGGCCGGCTCGAGGATCTCGTCAAACTGCCCGGTGTGGGCCGCAAGACCGCCTTCGTGGTGCTCGGCAACGCGTTCGGCCGTCCCGGCATCACCGTGGACACCCACTTCCAGCGCCTCGTGCGCCGCTGGCGCTGGACCGGGGAGACCGACCCCGACAAGATCGAGGCGGCCGTCGGCGCGCTCTTCCCCAAGAGCGACTGGACCGACCTGTCCCACCACGTCATCTGGCACGGCCGCCGCATCTGCCACGCCCGCAAGCCCGCCTGCGGCGCCTGCCCCATCGCGCCGCTCTGCCCGGCGTACGGCGAGGGCGAGACGGACCCGGAGAAGGCGCGGAAGCTGCTGAAGTACGAGAAGGGCGGTCTCCCGGGCCAGCGTCTGAACCCCCCGCAGTCCTACCTCGACGCCGGTGGCAGGCCCGCGCCGCCGCTGGGGGCCGGATGACGGGGCGGTACACACGACGGCGGCCCGCGGAACGATCTCGGAGCCGCCGGGCGTTGGACCCGTGGGACGCGGCCGGACGACGGGGGTGGCGATGACGCGGACGAGCGGTACCCAGGGCGGTCCTGTGACGCTCAGCCGGGAAGGGCTGCCCTCCTGGCTGGACCCGGTGGCCCACGCGGCGGAGACGGTCGGGCCGAGACAGCTGAGCCGCTTCCTGCCCCCGGAGAACGGCACGGGGCGCCAGTCCGCCGTCCTCATCCTCTTCGGCGACGGCGAGCGCGGCCCGGAGCTGCTGCTCATGGAGCGGGCGAGTTCGCTGCGCTCGCACGCCGGGCAGCCGTCCTTCCCCGGCGGCGCCCTCGACCCCGAGGACGGCGACCCGCACGGCGACGGACCGCTGCGGGCCGCTCTGCGCGAGGCCGAGGAGGAGACCGGGCTCGACCCGGCCGGTGTCCAGCTGTTCGGCGTACTGCCGAAGCTCTACATCCCGGTCAGCGGGTTCGTCGTCACACCCGTGCTGGGCTGGTGGCGCGTACCCAGCCCGGTAGGGGTCGTCGACCCGAACGAGACGGCGCGGGTGTTCACCGTCCCGGTGGCGGATCTCACCCACCCGGACAACCGTGCGACCGCGGTCCACCCCAGCGGCCACCAGGGTCCGGCATTCCTGGTCGAATCGGCCCTCGTATGGGGCTTCACCGCCGGGGTCATCGACCGGTTGCTGCACTTCGCGGGGTGGGAGCGGCCCTGGGACCGGGACAGGCGGGTCCCACTGGACTGGCGGTCATGACAGGGTGGGCGCCGTGCTGGGTCGGACGAGGCGAGGCTTGAAGCGGTGAACGTGCTGGACATCCTGTTGCTCGTCGCCGCCGTGTGGTTCGCGGTCGTCGGCTACCGCCAGGGTTTCGTCGTCGGCATCCTGTCGGTGATCGGTTTCCTGGGCGGCGGTCTCGTCGCCGTCTACACGCTGCCCGTCATCTGGGACGCCCTGACGGACGACTCCGAGGTCGGTACGACGGCCGCCGTCGTCGCGGTCGTCGTCGTCATAGTCTGCGCCTCCGTCGGCCAGGCCCTGACCACTCACCTCGGCAACAAGCTGCGCCGCTTCATCACCTGGTCCCCGGCCCGCGCGCTGGACGCCACCGGCGGCGCCCTGGTCAACGTCGTCGCGATGCTCCTGGTCGCCTGGCTGATCGGCTCGGCCCTCGCCGGTACGACGCTGCCGACGCTCGGCAAGGAGGTCCGCGGCTCCAAGGTGCTGCTCGGGGTCTCCCGGGCGCTGCCCGGCCAGGCCGACACCTGGTTCGCCGACTTCTCCTCCGTCCTCGCGCAGAACGGCTTCCCGCAGGTCTTCAGCCCGTTCGCCAGCGAGCCGATCACCGACGTCCGGCCCCCGGATCCGGCCCTGGCGGGCAGCTCGGTCGCCCTCCGCGCGCAGCGCTCCATCGTCAAGGTGATGGGCACTGCCGCGGGCTGCGGCAAGGTCCTGGAGGGCACCGGCTTCGTCTTCGCCGAGCGCCGCGTCATGACCAACGCGCATGTCGTGGGCGGCGTCGACGAGCCGACCGTGCAGATAGGCGGCGAGGGCCGGAAGTACGACGCCACGGTCGTCCTCTACGACTGGAAGCGCGACATCGCCGTCCTCGACGTACCCGATTTGAAGGCGCCCGCGCTGCGGTTCACGACCGAGGACGCGAGCAGCGGCGACGGCGCCATCGTCGCCGGCTTCCCGGAGAACGGGGCGTACGACGTCCGCGCGGCACGCCTGCGCGGACGCATCACGGCCAACGGCCCCGACATCTACCACCGCGGCACCGTCCGCCGTGACGTGTACTCCCTGTACGCGACGGTCCGTCAGGGCAACTCCGGCGGCCCGCTGCTCTCCCCCGAGGGGGAGGTCTACGGCGTGGTCTTCGCGAAGTCGCTCGACGACGCCGAGACGGGTTACGCGCTCACGGCGGACGAGATCCAGGAGGACATCGCCGAGGGCCGCGCCGCGAACCAGCAGGTGGACAGCGACAGCTGCGCGCTCTAGTCCCGGGGAACAGTCGTACGGACCGTCAGCCGCGCGGGTGGCGCAGGCGGACGGACACCCAGCGGGCCCTGCGGCGGAGGATGCGGGGGATTCCCACCCTGAGGTCCGTACCTGCCATCTGTGGTGCACCGCCTCGCTGGTGGGAACCCATACCGCCCGCCGAGCGGCGGTCGCGGCTTGCGTCGCTGTAGTCGTGCGTCCAGCCCATACCCGGACGTCTGCCCCCGCCCCAAGGTCGATAACCACCTCACGCGCTCTCAATTGGCCTATGCGCCGGGCAATTGGCCGACCGTCAGACAAGCGCTCGATCCGGTCACCGATCGGGTTCGGGATCCTTCAGCCAATTGATCAGTTCCGTCGAGAAAGCGACCGGGTCCTCCTCGTGCGGGAAGTGCCCCAGCCCGTCGAACAGCCGCCAGCGGTACGGCGCTTCGACGTACTCCCCGGACCCCGCCGCACTGCGCGTGCGGACGACCGGGTCCAGCGAGCCGTGCAGATGCAGCGTCGGCACCCGCACGGGGCGCTTCATCCTGCGGTTGAACTGGATGCCGTCCGGACGTGCCAGGGAGCGCACCATCCAGCGGTACGGCTCGATCGAGCAGTGCGCCGTGGACGGGATGCACATGGCCCGCCGGTAGTTCTCCAGCGCCTTCTCGTCCGGCGGGTGCGGCCCGGACCAGTCCTGGATGAGCTCGGCCACCAGCGCCCCGTCGTCCGCGGTGAGCCGGCGCTCCGGGATCCAGGGCCGCTGGAATCCCCAGATGTGGGACAGGGCGGCCGACTGCCTGGCGTCGGAGAGCAGCGCCGAGCGCCAGCGCCGCGGATGCGGCATGGAGGTGACCGCGAGTCGCCGTACGAGCTTGGGGCGCATCGTCGCCGCCGTCCACGCCAGGTAGCCGCCCAGGTCGTGCCCGACCAGCGCGGCGTCCGGCTCGCCGAGGGAACGGATCACCCCGGTGATGTCCAGTGCGAGGTTGGCCGGGTCGTAACCACGCGGCGTACGGTCGCTGCCGCCGACACCCCGCAGATCCATGGCGACGGCCCGGAAACCGGCGTCGGCGAGCGCCGTCAGCTGGTGCCGCCAGGTCCACCAGAACTGCGGGAAGCCGTGCAGCAGCAGCACCAGAGGGCCGTCGCCCAGCTCCGCGATGTGGAAGCGGGCGCCGTTGGCGGCGACGTCCCGGTGCGTCAGTCCGGCGCCGCCGGGGATGTCGAGGCGTACGACCGAAGCGGGCTGCGCCGGAGGGGTGGCGGGATCCGTCATGAAGATGAGCGTGCCACAGCCTCAATGGCCTGGGGGACCCGGTCCTCGGGCAGCTCGGGGCGCGGGTGCGGCTTGGCCTTCTGCAGCACGCCCGCCGTCTCCTTCACCGAGGCGGCGACCTTCTGCGGGCCCCGGCCCTTCTTCGCCTTCTTCGCGAAGACGATGCCGATCAGCGCGAGGAGCAGCGCGATCAGCACGTTCGCCGCGAAGGAGAGCAGGAAGCAGACCGCGAGGTTCCAGTCGCTCCAGGTGCGGATGCCGTAGGCGAGCGCGAAGTTCAGCATCGGCAGGGAGAACAACAGCAGCACACCGGCCGCCGTGAACGCGCCGCCACTGGTCGCGCCCCGCTTGACGTCCTGCTTGAGCTGCGCCTTCGCCAGCGCGATCTCGTCGTGCACCAGCGCCGACATGTCGGCCGTCGCCGAGGCGAACAGCTGGCCGATGCTGCGTTCGGCGCCGACCGGGCTGCCGTCAGGTGCGCTCATCGCGGTCTCCCTCTTCTGCGTACGCTTTCGTGTCCGCGCGTACGGTTCAGTCTTTTGTACCGTCTCGTCAGATCATGCCGGACCGTGGTGCTCCTCGCTTGCCCCGCCCGTCACTTGGGTAAGCGCGTCCCGCTCGGCGGCCTTCTCCCGGGCGAGTCGTCGGTGCTCCGCGGCCTTCCGTTCGTGGATCTCCGCCATGCGCAGGTGGTACGCCGGGTCGTCCTGCTCGTAGACGTCCGGGACGCCGCTGAGGTCCTCGTCGCGCTCCTCTTCCTCGGTCAGTCTGCGGTATTTGGCGTTCCGTATCTTCAGCAGCACCGTCGCGACGGCGGTGGCGATCAGCGAGCCGGTCAGGACGGCTGCCTTGACGCTGTCGGTCATCGACGCGTCCTCCTCGAAGGCGAGTTCCCCGATGAGCAGCGACACGGTGAAACCGATCCCGGCGAGGGTCGCCACCGCGAACACGTCCGCCCAGGCGAGGTCGTCACTGAGCGAGGCTCGGGTGAAGCGTGCCGTCAGCCACGTACCGCCGAAGATGCCGAACGTCTTGCCGACGACGAGCCCGAGCACCACACCGAGCGTCTCGGGCTGCGTGAACACATCTGCGAGGGCCCCGCCGGAGATCGCCACGCCGGCGCTGAACAGAGCGAACAGCGGGACCGCGAGACCCGCCGAGAGCGGCCGGACGAGGTGCTCGACGCGCTCGCCGGGGGAGTGTTCCTCGCCCTCGTGACGATGGCAGCGCAGCATCAGGCCCATGGCGACACCGGCGATGGTGGCGTGGATGCCGCTGTTGTACATCAGCGCCCACACGACCAGCGCGAGCGGTACGTACACGTACCAGCCCCGTACGCCCTTGCGCAGCAGCAGCCAGAAGACGACCAGGCCCGCGACCGCGCCGCCGAGCGCCGCGAAGTTCAGGCCGTCGGTGAAGAAGACCGCGATGATCAGGATCGCGAACAGGTCGTCGACCACGGCGAGGGTGAGCAGGAAGGCCCGCAGCGCGCTCGGCAGGGAGGTGCCGATGACGGCGAGCACGGCGAGCGCGAAGGCGATGTCGGTGGCGGTGGGCACGGCCCAGCCCGCCAGGGAGCCACCGCCCATGCCACTGGTGAGTGTGTAGACCAGCGCCGGTACGGCCATGCCGCACAGGGCGGCGACGACGGGGAGCACGGCGGCCTTGGGGTCGCGCAGATCACCGGCGACCAATTCGCGCTTGAGCTCGATCCCCGCGACGAAGAAGAAGACCGCGAGCAGTCCGTCGGCGGCCCAGTGCGCCACGGACAGATTGAGCCCGAGGGCCTCGGGGCCGAAGTGGAAGTGGCTGACGCTCTCGTAGCTGCTGTGCAGACCGGGCACGTTCGCCCAGATCAGCGCGGCGACGGCGGCGAGGAGCAGCAGGACGCCGCCGACGGTCTCGGTGCGCAGCGCGTCCGTGACGAACGTCCGCTCGGGCAGGGAGAGGCGCCCGAAGGCCTTGCGGGGGCTGGGGGTGCGGGGCACGGTCACGGGAGTTCCTCTGGTCGGCGGGCAGCACGAATCGCGTGCCGACCAGACTTCCCGGCGCCCCATGAGACAGCTTTTTGTTTAGTTTAGCTAACGTGCTCCTGGGGCGCACCCGGAGCGCCTCGGGGCACCCTGCGCATGGCCGCGTAAGGTGCCCCGATCAGCCGCCGCCCGCTCAGTCCTCGCCGGGCGCCTGGGGCAGCTTGGCCTGGATGAGGTCCATGACCGTGCTGTCGGTCAGCGTGGTGACGTCTCCGAGCTGGCGGTTCTCGGCGACGTCGCGGAGCAGGCGGCGCATGATCTTGCCGGAGCGGGTCTTGGGCAGTTCGGCCACCGGCAGGATCCGCTGGGGCTTGGCGATGGGGCCGAGGGTGGTGCCGACGTGGTTGCGCAGTTCGCCGGTGAGGTCTTCGGTCTCGGTCGCGGTGCCGCGCAGGATCACGAAGGCGACGATCGCCTGGCCGGTGGTCTCGTCCGCGGCGCCGACCACGGCCGCCTCGGCGACCGAGGGGTGGGAGACGAGTGCGGACTCGACCTCGGTGGTGGAGATGTTGTGGCCGGACACCAGCATCACGTCGTCGACCCGGCCGAGCAGCCAGATGTCGCCGTCGTCGTCCTTCTTGGCGCCGTCACCGGCGAAGTACTTGCCTTCGAAGCGGGACCAGTAGGTGTCGATGAACCGCTGGTCGTCGCCCCAGATGGTGCGCAGCATCGAGGGCCACGGCTCGGTGAGGACCAGGTAGCCGCCGCCGCCGTCGGGTACCTCGTTCGCCTCGTCGTCGACGACGGTCGCGGCGATGCCGGGCAGCGGGGTCTGGGCGGAGCCGGGTTTGGCGTCGGTCACGCCCGGCAGCGGGGAGATCATCATCGCGCCGGTCTCGGTCTGCCACCAGGTGTCCACCACCGGGGTGCGGTCGGCGCCGATGTTCTTGCGGTACCAGATCCACGCCTCGGGGTTGATCGGTTCGCCCACCGAGCCCAGCACCCGCAGGCTGCCGAGGTCGAACTTGGCGGGGATGTCGTCGCCCCACTTCATGAAGGTGCGGATCGCGGTGGGCGCGGTGTAGAGGATCGTCACGCCGTACTTCTGCACGATCTCCCAGAACCGGCCCTGGTGCGGGGTGTCCGGCGTGCCCTCGTACATCACCTGGGTGGCGCCGTTGGCGAGCGGACCGTAGACGATGTAGGAGTGCCCGGTGACCCAGCCGACGTCGGCGGTGCACCAGTACACGTCGGTTTCCGGCTTGAGGTCGAACACCGACCAGTGCGTGTAGGCCGTCTGGGTCAGGTAGCCGCCGGAGGTGTGCAGGATGCCCTTCGGCTTACCCGTGGTGCCCGAGGTGTAGAGGATGAACAGCGGGTGCTCGGCCCCGAACGCCTGCGGGGTGTGCTCGGCGCTCTGCCGCTGCACCAGGTCGTGCCACCACACGTCGCGGCCCTGGGTGAAGGCGACGTCCTGGCCGGTGCGGCGCACCACGAGGACGTGCTCGACGGTGCCGGCCTTGGCGACCGCCTCGTCCACGGCCGGCTTGAGCGCGGAGGGCTTGCCGCGCCGGTAGCCGCCGTCGGCGGTGATGACGACCCGCGCGTCGGCGTCCTGGATGCGGGTGGCGAGCGCGTCCGCCGAGAAGCCGCCGAAGACCACGGAGTGCGCGGCGCCGATGCGGGCGCAGGCCAGCATCGCGATGGCGGTCTCCGGGATCATCGGCATGTAGACGGCGACCCGGTCGCCCGCCCGGACGCCCAGCTCCAGCAGGGCGTTGGCGGCCCTGGAGACCTCGTCCTTGAGCTGGGCGTAGGTGAGGGCGCGGCTGTCGCCCGGCTCGCCCTCGAAGTGGATGGCGACCCGGTCGCCGTGCCCGGCCTCCACATGCCGGTCCACGCAGTTGTAGGCGACGTTGAGCTCGCCGTCCTGGAACCACTTGGCGAACGGCGGGTTCGACCAGTCCAGGGTCTCGGTGGGCTCGGTGGCCCAGGTCAGCCGGCGGGCCTGCTCGGCCCAGAAGCCGAGCCTGTCAGCCTTGGCCTGTTCGTACGCCTCCGCCGTGACGTTGGCGTGCGCGGCCAGGTCGGCGGGGGGCGCGAAACGACGCTCCTCCTTCAGAAGGTTGGCCAGGCTTTCATTGCTCACGGCATCTGCCTTTCCCAGGGTGTCCGTTGTGTCCCAGGCCACAGCTCATCAGACCCGGGGGTGCGCTGACAAGGGCCGACGGGAAATTGGTTTAGACCTGTCGGGTGGGGTGGCGCGAGGTGCGCCACCCTTTCCCACGAGGCCCGGAGCAAGCCGGTTCAAGGTGTGTAACACCTCTCACACCCGGATGGGCCCCTCACATCGCCAGGTCCGCGGACCGCACCCGGTCGAACACCTTCTCCTCGTCCCGCTCGGTGAGGAGATACGCCTGGGCCTCACCCACGTGGAAGTACATGCCGTGCAGCTCCAGGGCGCCGTCCTTCATGGCCCGGACCACCGATTCATGGGCGCGCAGATGCTCCAGCTGTTGCACCACGTTCGTCAGACAGAGCTGCTCGACCGCGTCGGCGGGGGCCCGCCCGGCCAGCCGCGACGGGGGCCCGCTGCCGTCGCCCATACGCTGCAGGCTCGGCCGGCCGTGCCGCAGCCAGCGTCTCAGCGGGGTGCGGGCGCCGTCCGGCTCGGCGTCGAGCAGCGCCTGCATCGCACCGCACCCCGAGTGCCCGCACACCGTGATCGACCGGACCGCCAGCACCTCCACGGCGTACTCGATGGCGGCCGCCACCGAGTCGTCGCCGCTCTCCGCGCCGGGCGGTGGCACGAGGTTGCCGACATTGCGCACCACGAACAGGTCTCCCGGACCACTGGCCGTGATCATCGAGGTGACCACCCGGGAGTCGGCACAGGTCAGGAACAGATGTGCGGGCCGCTGTCCCTCGCGCGCCAGCCGGGCCAGCTCGCCGCGCACCAGGGGAGCGGTGTTGCGCTGGAACGCGCTGATGCCGCGCATCAGTTCGTGACCGCCGGTTTCGGCCGGCTCCGGTTCCTCCGCAACTGCTCCGTCCGTTCCGGCTGTTCTCTTCGTTCCGTCGGTCCCGCCTGGCCGTGGGTCGCCGTCCGGCACGGAGCGTGGGCGTTCGCACTGGTGGTTGCGCCAGGCCGTCCAGGGCCGGCAGCGGCAGCCGGCGTCGGACGCGTCGGCCTCCTCGCTCCTGTCGAACGGGTGCCCGGAGGTGAGGGCCGCGGGTTCGGCGATCCGGAGCCCGGCGCGGCGGCCGGTGATCTCGACGGTGCCGCCCCGCGCGGTGTGCGTGCTCTGCCAGTCCTGCAGCGTCTCGTACGCCGCGTGGTCCATGAAGGAGCCGTCCAACGTCACGACCACGTCGGCTCTTTGGGGGACGAGGTGCAGGGCCCGGCTGAGCCGTGGCACCGCGAGGAACGTCAGCTGACCTCGTACGTGTACGTGATGGGCTCCTTCCTTCTCCTCGTGCGTGATCCGGGTGCGGGTGAGCCGGTGCAGGGCCACACCGACGGCGACGGCGATGCCCAGTGCCACACCCTCCAGGACGCCGAGGGACACGACGCCGAGGGTGGTCACGGCGTAGACCAGGACTTCGCGGTGGCGGGTCACCGTGCGGATGTGGTGCAGGGACACCATCTGGATGCCGACGGCCATCACCAGGGCGGCGAGTGAGGCGAGCGGGATGGACTCCAGGAGCGGAACCATCAGCAGCGCGGCGATCACTACGAGAACGCCGTGCAGCATCGTGGAGTTCCGGCTCACGGCACCCGCTTTGACGTTCGCGGAACTGCGGACCGCCACTCCGGCCACCGGAAGTCCGCCGAGCGAGCCGGAGACGATGTTGGCCGCGCCCTGACCGAGCAGTTCACGGTCCAGATCGGAGCGCCCGACCTGGCCGGGGCCGGGGCGGCCGGACACCAGCTTGTCCACGGCCACGGCGCCGAGCAGCGACTGCACGCTGCACACCAGCGTCGTGGTGAGCACGGCAGCGGCGAGGCCGAGCACGGGTCCTTCGGGCAGCCCGGCCAGGGCGTGGTTGCGCCAGGACGGCAGATCCACCTTGGGCAGGACGAGGCCGGCCGCGGCGGCGATCGCGGTGGCTCCGGCGACGGCGACGAGCGCTGCCGGAACCGCGCGGAGAACGCGTCCGGCGCGGCCCGGGAGGCGGGGCCAGAGCAGCAGCAGGGACAGTGTCAGGAGGCTCACCGACAGGGCCGCGGGATGCAGGTTCGCCAACTGGGCGGGAAGGGCGAGGAGGTTGTCGGGGACGGAGCTCTGCGGGGTGCCGCCGAGGACGATGTGCAG
This sequence comes from Streptomyces sp. NPDC020731, assembly GCF_044334705.1. Classification (NCBI taxonomy): domain Bacteria; kingdom Bacillati; phylum Actinomycetota; class Actinomycetes; order Kitasatosporales; family Streptomycetaceae; genus Streptomyces; species Streptomyces sp. NPDC020731. The sequence continues at coordinate 123,630 of NZ_JBIRTN010000008.1, read as the reverse complement.
CTGGGCGACGGCGATGGTGACGCCGATGCCGGCGAGCATGCCGTGCACGATCGCGGGGCTCACGGCGAGCGCGCCGCGCGCCACGCGCAGGCAGCCGAGGCCGAGCTGGGTGATTCCGGCGAGGACGGTGATGGCACAGGTCGTCCGCCAGCCGTAGTGCTGGATGAGGTCGGCGGTGACGACGGTGAGTCCGGCGGCGGGACCGCTCACCTGGAGCGGAGAGCCGCCGATCCGCCCGGCGACGATTCCGCCCACTGCGGCGGCGACCAGGCCGGCCTGGAGCGGCGCACCGGTGGCGAGGGCGATGCCGAGGGACAGCGGAAGGGCGATCAGGAAGACCGCGATCGAGGCCGAGAGGTCGGCTCCCGCGATACGCGGGCGTGGGGAGCCGGTCGGTGGCGGGCTGTGGGGCGGGTGGGCGCGCTCGGTCCGATCCGAGTCGGCGGCGCGGGCGGGAACACAGGCTGACATGGTTTCTCCTCTCCCGGATATCAACAATCCGTAAACAGATCGTAATTGAGAGTAAAGGACTGGCATAGGCTTTCCGGGCAAATGGGTGAATCAATCACTCCAGCGAGTGGCGTAGCCATTTCATCGGCTTGTCGTATTAATTCCTTCTTCGTTCCGTGCGACTTTGACGGCGCTGTCGGCATGGACCGGCACGGCACCAGGCAAAGCCCTCATCGAGCTCGGCCCGAGAGAAGGAAGAAGGTGGGCGAATGGCCGCCACCCACAGGATCGCCACGGGCACCGTGATCGTCGCGGTCTGCGTCGCCTCGCTCGCCGGCTGCGGAACCGGTACCGGCAACACCGGCGAGCAGACGCGTGACCAGGAGAAGGCCAAGCCGGCTCCGGCACCGAAGAACGTCGTCCGGCTGATCGGCGACGGCTCCACCGCGTACACTGGGGCACAGCCGCACCTACCCCGGCCCGAACGGCTGAAGCGCGGCGAAAAGCCCCCGCAGTTCGTGGTCTTCTCCTGGGACGGCGCGGGCGAGGACGGGCAGAAGCTCTTCTCGCATTTCCGTGAGGTCGCCAAGGAGAACAACGCGACCATGACGTACTTCCTGAGCGGCGTGTACCTGCTGCCGGAGGAGAAACGCGATCTGTACCGACCGCCGCAGCACTCCCCGGGCCGCTCCGACATCGGCTTCAACGACCGGGAGGGCATCGCCGACACCGTGAAGCAGCTGCGCCTCGCCTGGCTCGAGGGCAACGAGATCGGTACCCACTTCAACGGGCACTTCTGCGGCAGCGGCGGTGGGGTCGGCGAATGGTCGGTGGCGGACTGGAAGGACGAGATCGCCCAGGCCAAGCATTTTGTGAGGACCTGGAAGACCAACACCGGCATGAAGAACTCGGCCCCGCTGCCCTTTGATTACGACAAGGAGCTGATCGGTGCCCGCACCCCCTGCCTGGAGGGGCAGAAGAACTTCATGAAGGCCGCCCGCGACCTGGGCTTCCGCTACGACACCAGCGGGGTCGACAACCAGGTGTGGCCGAAGAAGAAGCAGGGCCTGTGGGACCTGTCGATGCAGCTCGTGCCCTTTCCCGGGCACTCCTTCGAACAGCTCACCATGGACTACAACTTCATGGTCAACCAGTCCGGCACCACCCAGGGTGACCCCGCCAAGCACGAGATGTGGGGCGACCAGATGCGGGACGGCCTCCTCCAGGGCTTCGAGCGGGCCTACAAGGGCAACAGGGCGCCCCTGATCATCGGCAACCACTTCGAGTCCTGGAACGGCGGCACCTACATGCGGGCCGTCGAGGAGGTCATCGAGGAGGTGTGCACCAAGTCCGACGTGCGCTGTGTCTCCTTCCGCCGGCTCGTGGACTGGCTGGACGCCCAGGACCCGGAGACCCTGGCGAAACTGCGCACGCTGAACGTCGGTGAGGCCCCGAAGAAGGGCTGGGAGTCCTTCCTGTCCGGCGGTCCCGCACCGGCCCCCAAAGGGGTGCCCGGAGCCCCGGCCGAGAAGCGGTGAGCGTCAGGCGGACGCCGTGACGTTCTCACCGAGCACGAAACCGGGGTCGATCTGGGCCGCCAGGTCGGTCCCGGTGCGCTCGTCGCCCCACGACCGGGCGTTCTTCAGATGGAAGTGCGCCATCTGGCGGGTGTAACGCTCGCGGTCGCGTGACTCGTACGTCGCGTCGGCGGCCGAATGCAGCAGGCGCAGCGCGTGCCGGTTGGGCTCCTCCAGGAGGTCGAACCGGGGTGGCCGGCCCTTCTCCATGGCCCGGACCCAGTCCGAGTGCCCCACCGTCACCAGCAGGTCCTCCCCGGTCTCCGCGCGGAGGAAGTCGAGGTCGTCCGGTCCCTGCACCTTGTTGCCGACGACCTTCAGGGTGACGCCGAAGTCACGGGCGTACTCCTTGTACTGGCGATAGACGGAGACCCCCTTCCGGGTCGGCTCGGCCACGAGGAACGTGATGTCGAAGCGGGTGAACATGCCGGAGGCGAAGGAGTCCGAGCCGGCCGTCATGTCGACCACGACGTACTCGCCGGGGCCGTCCACCAGGTGGTTCAGACACAGCTCCACCGCTCCGGTCTTGGAGTGGTAGCAGGCGACCCCCAGGTCGGCGTCGGTGAAGGGGCCGGTGACCATCAAACGGACGGCCCCGCCGTCGAGTTCCATCGGCCGCGCGCAGGCGTCGTAGACCGGATTGTCCTCGCACACCCGCAGCAGCCGGGAGCCCTCACCGGGCGGAGTGGTCTTGATCATCGTCTCGGCGGACGCGATGCGCGGATTGGTGCCGCGCAGATAGTCCTTGATCAGCGGCAGGTGCTCGCCCATCGCGGGCAGCGCGGCAGCCTCCGCCTCGTCCAGGCCCAGTGCGGCCCCGAGGTGCTGGTTGATGTCGGCGTCCACGGCGACGACCGGGGCGCCGACAGCCGCGAGATGACGGATGAACAGGGAGGACAGGGTCGTCTTTCCGCTGCCGCCCTTCCCCACGAAAGCAATTTTCATGTTCACCAAGCGTAATGGAATGATAGCTATAGGTGACAGCCGGGCGTGAAGAAGACCACTCCTTCGTGGGGTGGGCGCCGGGGGTGCGTAGGGTCGTACTCATGAGTACGACAGGTGCGACCGGCGACCCGCTCGCCACCCTGGGATCCCTGCCCGGAGTGGCCGACTCCGTGGAGTCCGTGCGCAAGGCCGTGGACCGGGTCTACGGGCACCGGGTCATGCGGCGGCGCAGCAACGAGATCACCTCCGAGGCGGCGCTGCGCGGCGCCCGCGGTTCGGCGGCCCTGTCGGGCGCGGACTGGGCCCTGGAGGAGGTGCGCCGGCGCAGCGACTTCAGCGGCGGTGACGACGCTCGCACGATGGGCGCGGCGCTGCGGCTGACCGCCGAGGCGGGGCAGTTGCTGTCCATCTGGCGGCAGTCGCCTCTGCGGGTCCTGGCCCGGCTGCACCTGGTCGCGGCGGCCGACAAGGCCGAGCAGGTCGGGCGGCCCCGGCAGGAGGGCGAGCCGGTCGACGAGCCCTTGATCGGGCTCGATCTGCCGAGCGCGGCGGAGGCGCACGGCCGGCTGGACGGGCTGTCCGAGCTGATCATCGCGGGCGGTTCCGCCCCGGCGCTGGTGACGGCCGCCGTCGTGCACGGCGAGCTGCTCGCGCTGCGCCCCTTCACCTCCCACAACGGCCTGGTCGCGCGTACGGCCGAACGCGTCGTCCTGGTCGGCAGCGGTCTCGACCCCAAGTCGGTCTGCCCGGCCGAGGCCGGACACGCCGAACTGGGCCGGGAAGCCTACTTGAAGGCGCTGAAGGGCTATGCCTCCGGTACCCCCGAGGGTGTGGCGGCCTGGATCGCCCATTGCGGGCGCGCGGTCGAGCTGGGTGCGCGCGAGTCGACGGCCGTGTGCGAGGCGCTTCAGCGTGGGGCCGCGTAAAAGGAGCCGGACGAAAACCGGGCAGGAATGCGGCGGTACGAATACTCGTACCGCCGCTGGCATGTCCACCGCGTTACCAAGCGTCCTCGATATGTGCCCATCAGGTCGGGAACTTCGCCCGTCACCTGGTGCGGCTGGCCCGTAATCGACGGGTCGACGTCGCGTGGGTTCTCGGTGTTCATACTCGGTCCGTGGGGCCACAAATGCGTCGGTGAAGGTGATCCTCGCGGATGTCCTTGGTCTCGCGGGCCGTTAAGTCCTTTGTACTCCGGGTTCGAAGCAAGCGGAAGTCCTCGCCCTGCTTCTTTACTTTTGGGATCAAAGCCGTCCGGAACGGGCGCCGACGGGGCGTTCGTGATCGGCGGGGGCGGCTCGCGCGGAAGGCGGTCAGGCCACCGTCGTGCGGCGTCGGCTCGCGTACCAGACGAGGCCCGCGGTGGCCGCCGCGGCGCCTATGGCGGCCGCCGCGACCAGGGCGGGGCGTGGTGGTACGGAGAAGGCGGGGAAGCGCTGCTTGAGCCGTACCGGCCGGTGGAAGTCGAGGATCGGCCACTCCCGTGCGAGGGCCTCCCGGCGCAGTGCGCGGTCCGGGTTCACGGCGTGCGGATGACCCACGGACTCCAGCATCGGCACATCGGTCACCGAGTCGCTGTAGGCGTAGCAGCGGGCCAGGTCGTAGCCCTCCGACTCGGCCAGTTCCCTGACCGCCTCGGCCTTGGTCGGGCCGTACGCGTAGTACTCCACCTCGCCGGTGAAGCACCCGTCGTCGCCGACGACCATACGGGTGGCCACCACCCGGTCCGCGCCGAGCAGTTCGCCGATCGGCTCGACCACCTCGGCGCCCGACGTGGACACGATCACGACGTCGCGTCCCGCGGTGTGGTGCTGCTCGATGAGGGTGGCGGCCTCGTCGTAGATGATCGGGTCGATCAGATCGTGCAGCGTCTCGGCGACGATCTCCTTGACCTGCTGGACGTTCCAGCCGCGGCACAGTGCGGACAGGTACTTGCGCATCCGCTCCATCTGGTCGTGATCGGCGCCGCCGGCCAGGAACACGAACTGGGAGTACGCGGTGCGCAGGACAGCCCTGCGGTTGATCAGGCCGCCTTGATAGAACGACTTGCTGAAGGTGAGCGTGCTCGACTTCGCAATGACCGTCTTGTCCAGGTCAAAGAAGGCGGCTGTGCGGGGCATCGAGTGGTTTTCCACGTCCTTGAGCATAGGCGCAGCCCATTCGGCGTAAGGTGGGGCGTGTGGGTTTGCCTGAGAGGGCTCTCGGGTACACCATGGAAGTCACGGATCGTTCGCGACCGTGCTAACCCGGTCCGACTCCTCCCCCCCCGAGTCGGCCGTGGGGACGACCCCCGCTCTCCCCCCCGGCGGGGGTCGTCGCATGTCCGGGTGGGTTTTCCTCATTCTCCTCGCGGTTGGCGCACCTTGCCGGTGCCACGCGTATCGCTGTCTGTCATGCACCTGACTGGTTACCCCCGGTAGTCGTCGGACTGCTCTACGGACGTCGCACAGGAGGTGCGCGGGACTCGCCGGTATGGGTGACCGCGATATTCACAGGCGTCGACTCGTCCACAGTTTTCGACCAAGATCCACACGTTTTTCCGGATCGCTGCACTGTGATTCCGACGCGCCCGCTCGCCGTGAGTTCGCACCCGGTCCCGTTTGTCGGGTCGCGTACGGCCGGTTTCCGCCGGCCGTTCAAAGAAGAACCGCTTGCGGGTTCTTCACACGTCTGGGAATCGCGGGGCCGCAGGGGCCGCGCGAGAGATGCAGCAAAGGGGGACGAACGTGTCCGGAACCATCACCCACGATCCGCCACCGGCCACCGGAGGAGGCCGACCGGGCGCACCGCTGATCGTCACCGAGGACGCCGGGCTCCTCGACGACCTGCTGCGCCTGTGCGCGGCGGCCGGTGTCACGCCGGAAGTCCATCACACGGCCCCGGAACCACGGGGCAGCTGGGAGGCCGCACCGCTCGTCCTGGTCGGGGACGACGCCGCGCGACGGGTGCGCGGGGCGGCGCGCCGGCCGGGAGTGGTGCTGGTCGGCCGTGACCAGGACGATCCCGGGGTCTGGCGGCGGGCCGTCGAGATCGGTGCCGACCACGTCCTGATGCTGCCCGACGGTGAGCAGTGGCTGGTCGACCGTATCGCCGACGTGGCCGAGGGCGTCGGACGGCCCGCCCTGACCGTCGGCGTCATCGGCGGCCGGGGCGGCGCCGGAGCGTCCACACTCGCGTGCGCGCTCGCCGTCACCTCCGCGCGTGAGGGACTGCGCACCCTCCTGGTGGACGCCGATCCGCTGGGTGGCGGACTCGACGTGGCCCTCGGGGGCGAGACGGCCAAAGGACTGCGCTGGCCCGCGTTCGCCGCGTCGCACGGCCGGGTCGGCGGCGGCGCCCTGGAGGAGTCACTACCGGAACTGCACTCGCTGCGGGTGCTCAGCTGGGACCGCGGCGACTGTCTCGCCGTACCGCCCCGGGCCGTACGCGCGGTGCTCGCCGCGGCGCGACGCGGGGGCGGCACCGTCGTGGTCGACCTGCCGCGCCGCGTCGACGACGGGGTCGCCGAGGTCCTCGCCCAACTCGACCTCGGGCTCCTCGTGGTCCCCGCGGAACTGCGCGCCGTCGCGGCGGCGGGCCGCGTCGCCTCCGCCGTGGGCATGGTCCTGCGCGATCTGCGGGTGGCGGTGCGCGGGCCGTACGCACCGGGACTGGACGACCGTGAGGTGGCCCGGCTGCTCGGGCTGCCCCTCGCCGGAGACGTACCCGTCGAGCCCGCCCTGGGACGCCCGTACGAGGCGGGCCGGCCGCCCGGGGCCTCGGGCCGGGGTCCGCTGGCCCGCTTCTGCAAGGAGTTCTGGGAGCGGGCACTGGTGGAGGCGAGGGCGGCATGAGGAGGCCGGTGACGAGCGCAGCGGTCATGCCTCCCGGTCTGCTCGACGGGGTGCGGCGGTGGCTGGCCGAGAGCGGTGCCGAGCCGACGCCCGCGCGCGTGGCGCAGGCGCTGCGGGACCAGGGGCGGGTGCTCGGTGACGCCGAAGTGCTCGGAGCGGCCGAGCAGCTGCGGTCCGAGCTGGTCGGCAGCGGGCCGCTGGAACGGCTCCTGTCCGAGCCTTCGGTGACCGACGTGCTGGTGTCGGCACCGGACCGGGTCTGGGTGGACCGGGGCGGAGGGCTGGAACTGACCGAGGTGGTCTTCCCCGACGAGACGGCCGTCCGGCGCCTCGCCCAGCGGCTCGCCGCCGTGGCCGGCCGACGCCTGGACGACGCCCGGCCCTGGGTCGACGCGCGGCTGCCCGACGGGACCAGACTGCACGCGGTGCTGCCCCCGGTGGCCGTCGGCTGTACCTGCCTGTCGCTACGGGTCGTACGACCGCGCGCCTTCACCCTCGACGAACTCGTGGCGGCCGGGACGGTCCCGCCGGGCGGGGACCGCGTGCTGCGGGCACTGCTGGACGCGCGGCTGTCGTTCCTCGTCAGCGGGGGGACCGGCAGCGGCAAGACGACCTTGCTGAGCGCGCTGCTGGGGCTGGTCGGGCCGGACGAGCGCATGGTCCTGGCCGAGGACTCGGCGGAACTGCGGCCCGATCATCCGCACGTCGTGCGTCTGGAGACCAGACCCGCCAACCAGGAGGGCGCGGGCCTCGTCACTCTCGAGGACCTGGTGCGGCAGGCGCTGCGAATGCGGCCGGACCGGCTGATCGTCGGTGAGGTGCGCGGCCCGGAGGTGGTCCATCTGCTGGCCGCCCTCAACACGGGCCACGACGGCTCGGGAACGGTCCATGCCAACGCCGCCACCGACGTACCGGCCCGGCTGGAGGCACTCGGTACGGCCGCCGGACTCGACCGGTTCGCCCTGCACAGCCAGGTGGCGGCCGCCCTCTCGGTGGTGCTGCACCTCGTACGCGACCGGAGCGGGCGGCGACGGATCGCGGAGGTGCATGTGCTGGAACGGGACCAGTCGGGGCTGGTACGGACGGTGCCGGCGCTGCGGTGGGGCCCGCAGGCCTTCACCCGGGAGCGGGGATGGCAGCGCCTGCGGGAGCTGCTCCGGAACGCGGACGCCGATGGACCGGGCGAGGGGGTCGGGGGATGAGTGGGATGACCGAGGTGTCGACGGGAGCGGCCTTGGTGTGCCTGGGGACCGCGGCCTGGCTGTTGGGCGGTGGGCATGCCGGGGCCGGGCGGGCGCGACTGCTGGCCGGCGGAGGCGCGGTGGGCAGCGGACCGCCGGGATGGCCCCGGATGACCCGAGCGTGGGAACGGATGCGCGGGCGGCTGCGGGCCGAGTGGTGGTCGTTGGCCGTCGGACTGGTTCCGGCGGTGCTGGGTGCGTCGCTGCTGCCGGTCGTCGCGGGGGCGGCCGGGGTGCTTTTGCTGCGGCGGGTGCGGCGGGCCGCCGGGGAACGCCGGGCGGGGGAGGGCCGCGGCGATGCGGTGATCGCGTTGTGCGGGGCGCTCGCCGGGGAGGTGCGCGCCGGGCGGCAGCCGGGTGAGGCGCTGCTGTCGGCCGCGCGGGACTCCGGCGGGCTCGGTGACATGCAGGCGACGGTGCTGGCGGCGGCGCGCTTCGGCGGGGACGTCCCGAAGGTGCTCGCGGAGGCGGCACGGCAGCCGGGTGCCGAAGGGCTGCGGGGACTTGCCGCGTGCTGGCGGGTGGCGGTGGACCAGGGAGCCGGGCTCGCGGCCGGGCTCGACCGGCTGGAAGCGGCGCTGTCGGCCGCACGGGACCAGCGGGCCGACCTGCGCGCCCAGTTGGCCGGCGCCCGCGCGACGGCGGTGCTGCTCGCCGGGCTCCCGGTCGTGGGCCTGGGGCTCGGTACGGCTCTCGGCGCCGGCCCGCTGCACATCCTGCTGCACACACCGTCGGGACTGGTCTGTCTGGCGGTCGGCGGGGTGCTGGAGGGCCTGGGGCTGTGGTGGGCACTGCGGATCATGCGGGGCGCCGAGGAGGAGACGGCATGAGCGGAGACCTTGTCCACAGGCTGGGGGTGGCGGTGGGGACGGTGTCCGCACTCGCCTGGCTGGCGGGGTGGTGGGCCCGCACGCGGCGCGGACGGAGGGCACGGCGACGACTGGCCGAGGTGCTGGCCCTGGAACGGACGGTGACTGCCTCGCACCTCGGACTGCTGCGTGCAGCGCGGAGTTGGCTGCCGTACGCGGGCGTGGCGGGTGCCGGGTGGGTGCTGGTGGGCGGTCCCGCCGGAGCGGTGGCGGGACCGGCCGTCGCGGCCGGACTGTGGTGGTGGCGCCTGCGGCGGACGGCGGCCGCTCCACACACGCGGGAGTCCGACACCGCCGGGGCGGAACATCAACTGCCGCTCGCCGCCGATCTGCTGTCCGCCTGCATCGCGGCGGGCGCCGGACCGGTACTCGCCGCGCAGGCCGTCGGAGAGACCTTGGGCGGGCCGGTCGGAGAGGCGCTGGCGCGGGGTGCGGCGGAGGTACGGCTCGGCGGTGAACCGGCCGCGGCCTGGGGCCGGCTGGCGTCGGTACCGGGTGCCCGGCCCCTGGCCCGGCTGCTGGAGCGGGCCGATGTGTCCGGACTTCCCCTGGCCGCTCCCATGGCCCGGTTCGCCGCCGAGGCCCGCGCGGAGTGGACCCGCGCAGCGACGGCACGGGCCCGGCGGGCGGCCGTCATGGTCAGCGCGCCGGTAGGGCTGTGCTTCCTGCCCGCGTTCATCGCGGTCGGAGTGCTGCCCGTGGTGATCGGGCTCGCGGGCGGGGTGCTGGGAGGGGGTGGGGCCTGACGGGAGACGACCGGCGGAAGCGACAAGAACCACAAGATCAATGCGACTTCTCCATACGGGGGTTGAGATGTATCAGGCGGTACGGGCACGACTGCGTGCCCTGGTGTGCAAGGTGCGTACGGCACGGAGGGACGCCGGAATGGTGACTTCGGAGTACGCGATGGGCATCGTGGCGGCGGTGGCGTTCTCCGTCGTGCTCTACAAGGTGGTCACCAGCGGACCGGTCGGCACGGCGCTGCGGAACATCGTGCAGCAGGCGCTCGATGGCCGGATGTGAGCGGCGTGCGGACCGCGGGTTCGTGACGGCGGAGTCGGCCATGGTGCTGCCCGTGCTGGTGATGTTCGCGACGACGCTGGTCTGGGGCCTGCTGGTGGTGGCGGCGCAGATCCAGTGTGTGGACGCGGCGCGCGCGGGCGCCCGCGCGGCGGCCCGGCAGGATCCCCCTGATGCCGTCGTAGAGGTGACCCGCGCGGCGGCACCGCCCGGCGCGAGAGTCACGGTGAACCGGGAGACCGAGCAGGTCCGGGTGGTCGTCGAGGCCAGGCTCCCGGTCCTGCACGGGCTGCCCTTCGACCTACGGGAGGAGGCCGTCGCCGCGGTGGAGGAGACGGCGGTGGAGGAGACGGTGGGGGCGGCGACGTGAGGGCCCGGTTCCGGGAGCGGCGGCCGACAGGCGGCCGACGGCGCGCGCGGTGTTCCGACCGGGGGTCGGCGACCGTCTGGAGCGTCGGTGCGATCGCCGTGCTGTGTGTGGTGTTCGGCGTCGTCCTCGCCCTGGGACACGCCGTCGTGGTCCGGCACCGGGCGGCCGGCGGCGCGGATCTGGTGGCGCTCGCGGCGGCGGACCACTGGACGGAGGGCGGTGCGGCGGCCTGCGCCCGGGCGGACCGGGTGGCCCGGGCGCAGGGCACGCGGCTCGTACGGTGCGTGGTCACCGGCGAGGTGTCGGACGTGTCGGTGGCGTCGGGCCGGGGGCCGTTCGGGGTGGAGATCAGGGCCAGGGCAGGCCCTGCCGGCCCGGCGGGACCTCCACTCCGGGCACCGGCCCCGGCTGGGCCCCGGCAGCATCGTCCGGCTTCTCCACCGGTGCGCCCTCCAGCAGCACCGTGAGCAGTCGGACCGCGCCCCGCTTGTGCAGAGGATCGTTGCCGTTGCCGCATTTGGGGGACTGGATGCAGGAGGGGCAGCCGGCGTCGCACTCGCAGGAGGCGATGGCCTGGCGGGTGGCGGTGAGCCAGGCGCGGGCGGTGTGGAAGGCGCGTTCCGCGAAGCCCGCGCCGCCCGGGTGGCCGTCGTGGACGAAGACCGTGGGCAGCAGCGTGTCGGGGTGCAGCGGGATCGAGACACCGCCGATGTCCCAGCGGTCGCAGGTCGCGAAGAGCGGCAGCATGCCGATCGAGGCGTGCTCGGCGGCGTGCAGCGCACCGCCGAGGATTTCCGGGTTGATCCGGGCCCGGTCCAGCTGGTCCTCGGTGACCGTCCACCACACCGCGCGGGTGCGCAGCGTACGAGGAGGGAGGTCGAGCTTCGTCTCACCCAGCACTTCGCCGGTGATGACCCGCCGGCGCAGGAAGGAGACCACTTGGTTGGTGACTTCGACGGAGCCGTAGCACAGGCGGCCGTCGCCCCACGGGATCTCGGCGTCCGTCTCCAGTACGGAGATCGACGTCGTGTCCCGGGCCACCGTCGTGTACGTCGGGGTCGCCCGCTCGACCAGGGCGACGGAGTCCTCCAGGTCGAGCGAGCGGACGAGATACGTCAGGCCCTGGTGCAGGTGGACCGCGCCCTCGTGGACGCTTGTGTGCGCCGCGCCCGCGTCGACCGTGCCGAGCAGCCTCCCCGTACCGGCCTCGACGACCTGGACCGGCCGGCCGCCCTGCCCCCGGATGTCGGTCAGGTCGGCGGCCCGCTCCCGGCGGGTCCAGTACCAGGCCCTGGTCCGCCGGCGCAGCAGCTTCGCGGCCTCCAGTTGCGGGAGCAGGTCCTCGGTGGCCGGGCCGAACAGGTCCAGGTCCTCCTCGGTCAACGGCAGTTCCTCGGCCGCCGCGCACAGGTGCGGGGCGAGCACGTAAGGGTTGTCGGGGTCGAGGACGGTGGACTCCACGGGCCGGTCGAAGAGGGCCTCGGGGTGGTGGACGAGGAAGGTGTCCAGGGGGTCGTCGCGGGCGACCAGGACGGCGAGGGCGCCCTGCCCGGACCGTCCCGCGCGCCCTGCCTGCTGCCACAGGGAGGCCCGGGTGCCCGGGTAACCGGCGATCACCACGGCGTCCAGACCGGAGATGTCCACGCCGAGTTCGAGGGCGTTCGTCGCGGCGAGGCCGAGCAGTTCGCCGGAGTGCAGGGCGCGCTCGAGGGCGCGGCGCTCCTCGGGGAGATAGCCGCCCCGGTATGCCGCGACACGCCGGGCCAGCGAGCGGTCGACCTCGCCGAGGCGCTCCTGGGCGATCACGGAGATCAGCTCGGCGCCGCGCCGGGAGCGTACGAAGGTGACCGAGCGGATGCCCTGCACGGTGAGGTCGGTCAGCAGGTCGGCGGCCTCGGCGGTGGCCGTACGGCGGACCGGTGCACCCTTCTCGCCGTGCAGCTCGGTCAGCGGCGGCTCCCAGAGGGCGAACACCAGTTCACCGCGTGGTGAGGCGTCGTCGGCCACCTCCACCACCGGCAGGCCGGTGAGGCGGCGTGCGGCGACCGCGGGCTCGGCGACGGTCGCGGAGGCCAGCAGGAACACGGGCGAGGCGCCGTAGCGGGCGCACAGGCGGCGCAGCCGGCGCAGCACCTGGGCGACGTGCGAGCCGAACACCCCCCGGTAGGTGTGGCACTCGTCGATGACGACGTACTTCAGCGACTTCAGGAAGGAGGACCAGCGGGAGTGGGACGGCAGGATGCCCCGGTGCAGCATGTCCGGGTTGGTCAGCACGTAGTTGGCGTACTGGCGGATCCACTCGCGTTCCTCGAACGGCGTGTCGCCGTCGTGGACCGCCGCGCGCACCGAATGGCCCAGTGGTTGTGAAAGTTCCTTCACGGATCGGCACTGGTCCGCCGCGAGGGCTTTCGTGGGGGCGAGGTACAGAGCGGTCGCGCCGCGGCCGTTCGGGGCCTCCGCGCCGTCCAGGAGTGCGGACAGGACGGGCAGGAGGTACGCCAGGGACTTGCCGGACGCGGTGCCGGTGGCGACCACGACGGACTCGCCGTCCAGGGCGTGCTCGGCGGCGCGTGCCTGGTGGGCCCAGGGGTGTTCGATGCCCGCGGCCTGCACGGCGGCCAGGACCTCCGGACGGATCCGGTCCGGCCAGACGGCATGACGGCCCTCGCGCGGGGGCAAGTGCTCCGTATGAGTGATGCGCGAAGCCCGGCTCGGTCCGGACGCGAGCCGGCCCAGGACCGCGCCCGGGGCGGGCCCGGACGGGAGGTCCGTCGGGGGTCGATCGGATCGGTGATTCTTGGCCATCGGCACCGAGTGTGTCACTGGCGTGACGGACAATGGGGCCAAGGCGTCGTGCACGCCTGCCGGTAAGTGATTGAATGCCATCGCGGCTGGCGAACCGTCCCGGGGGCTGAGCCGAGATGCCCCAAGGGCGACCGCTCGATAGCTAGGTGCTGGAGGATCCGTGGACCTGTCCCTGTCGACCGAGACCATGGGCGATCGCACGATCGTCAGGGTCGGTGGCGAAATCGACGTATATACCGCGCCCAAGCTGCGCGAGCAGTTGGTCGAGCTGGTGAACGACGGCAGTTTCCACCTTGTCGTCGACATGGAGGGCGTGGACTTCCTCGACTCCACCGGACTCGGCGTACTGGTCGGCGGCTTGAAGCGCGTCCGTGCCCATGAGGGCTCACTGCGCCTGGTCTGCAACCAGGAGCGTATTCTCAAGATCTTCCGTATTACCGGTCTCACCAAGGTGTTCCCGATCCACACCTCGGTCGAGGAAGCGGTGGCGGCCACCGACTGACCACCCCGTTCCCGGGCCGCGTGCCCGGGCGGCGGAAGAGAACCAAGAGGAGGGCCGGGCTTTTGGCGGCCCGGCCTCTCCACAGCACGCCCGTAGTCGCGAGGGGGATGCATGGCCACCGTCGAACTTCGCTTCAGCGCGCTGCCCGAACACGTCAGGACCGCCCGGCTCGTGGCGGCGGCGGTGGCGCGCAGGGCCGGAGTGGACGAGGCCGTCCTCGACGAGGTCAGACTCGCCGTGGGTGAGGCGTGCAGCCGAGCTGTGGGGCTGCACCGGATCGGCGGTATCTCGGCACCTGTGAAGGTGCTGCTGATCGAGGAGGAGAAGCAGTTCTCCATCGAGGTCGGCGACGAGGCGCCTCATGCGGTGCCCGGCGAGCGGGTGCCCGGCGAGGTGCCGGGCGACGCGGAGACCGAGGAGGACGAGATGGGCCTCGCGGTCATCAGTGGACTCGTCGACGACGTCGAGGTCAGCGCGGGGGAGCACGGCGGATCGATCCGCATGAGGTGGCCCACCGTGCCACCGGCCGCCCTCCTCGCCTGACCGCTTCACCCGGACGCCGACCGTTTTTCCGAAGGGCCCCCTCGTGGGGCCCTTCGTCATGTGCGGGTGTCAGTGCCCGCGCTTACAGTGGTCTCGTGCGGTTGATCGCGTGAATTCGTTCACGACCTGCCGTGCCATGGAAATGCGATCACGTGAATGCCCCGAAGGCATTACTGATTTCCGATCACAGGCCGTCCGGCGATCATTGGAGAAGAGTGCGTGCAGGACATTTACATTTCGCGCGCCCTGTTTTGATCAGCTTCCGGTACCTACAATCCCGTCCACATCTTGAGCTCAGCCCAAGCGTCAAGGAGGACGAATGGCGGGGCTTTCCAACACACAAGAGTCGGGCCAATCCACATCCCTCGCAGCTGCCGTGCTGACCGACGAGAACCGCCTGCTCGTGGTGGTCATCGGCGTGGTCGCGCTGGCGGCGCTGGTGGTCGCGGGAGTCCTGGTGCGCCAGGTTCTCTCGGCCGGCGAGGGCACCGACAGCATGAAGAAGATCGCGGCAGCGGTCCAGGAGGGCGCGAACGCCTATCTGGCCCGTCAGCTGCGCACCCTAGGCGTATTCGCCGTGATCGTGTTCTTCCTGCTCATGCTGCTGCCCGCGGACGACTGGAATCAGCGTGCCGGACGGTCGGTGTTCTTCTTGATCGGAGCGGCGTTCTCGGCGGCCACCGGATATATCGGTATGTGGCTCGCCGTGCGCAGCAATGTGCGGGTCGCTGCGGCGGCGCGCGAAGCGACTCCGGCGGAGGGTGAGCCGGAAAGGGATCTCACCGCCGTCTCGCACAAAGCGATGAAGATCGCTTTTCGTACGGGCGGTGTCGTCGGCATGTTCACCGTCGGCCTGGGCCTGCTGGGCGCCTCCTGTGTGGTGCTGGTGTACGCGGCCGATGCCCCGAAGGTGCTCGAGGGGTTCGGTCTCGGGGCCGCGCTGATCGCGATGTTCATGCGGGTCGGCGGCGGCATCTTCACCAAGGCCGCCGACGTCGGCGCCGACCTGGTCGGCAAGGTCGAGCAGGGCATTCCGGAGGACGATCCGCGCAATGCCGCGACCATCGCCGACAACGTGGGCGACAACGTCGGCGACTGCGCGGGCATGGCGGCCGACCTGTTCGAGTCGTATGCCGTGACCCTGGTGGCCGCGCTGATCCTGGGCTCGGCGGCGTTCGGCGACGCCGGGCTCGCCTTCCCGCTGCTGGTGCCCGCCATCGGTGTTCTCACCGCGATGGCCGGCATCTTCGCGGTGGCCCCGAGACGCGCCGACCGCAGCGGCATGAGCGCGATCAACCGGGGGTTCTTCATCTCCGCGCTGATCTCGCTCGTCCTGGTCGCGATCGCGGTGTTCATCTATCTGCCGTCGTCGTACGGCGATCTCGACGGCGTCACCGACGAGGCGATCCTGGGCAGGGACGGCGACCCGCGGGTCCTCGCGTTCGTCGCGGTGGCCATCGGCATCGTGCTCGCGGCCCTCATCCAGCAGCTCACCGGCTACTTCACCGAGACGACCCGGCGTCCCGTGCGGGACATCGGCAAGAGTTCGCTCACCGGGCCGGCCACCGTCGTCCTCGCCGGTGTCTCCCTCGGCCTCGAGTCCGCCGTCTACACCGGCCTGTTGATCGGCCTCGGCGTGTACGGGGCGTTCCTGCTCGGCGGTACGTCGATCATGCTGGCGTTGTTCGCGGTGGCGCTGGCCGGCACCGGGCTGCTCACCACGGTCGGTGTGATCGTCGCGATGGACACCTTCGGCCCGGTCTCCGACAACGCGCAGGGCATCGCCGAGATGTCCGGCGACGTCCAGGGCGCGGGCGCCCAGGTGCTCACCGACCTGGACGCGGTCGGCAACACCACCAAGGCCATCACCAAGGGCATCGCGATCGCCACGGCCGTGCTGGCGGCGGCGGCGCTGTTCGGCTCGTACCGGGACGCCATCACCACCGGCGCGCGGGACGTGGGTGAGAAGCTCAGCGGTGAGGGCGCGCCGATGAGCCTGATGATGGACATCTCCCAGCCCAACAACCTCGTCGGTCTGATCGCGGGCGCGGCGGTCGTCTTCCTCTTCTCGGGGCTGGCGATCAACGCGGTGTCGCGGTCGGCGGGTTCGGTGGTCTACGAGGTACGGCGGCAGTTCCGCGAGAAACCCGGGATCATGGACTACAGCGAGGAGCCGGAGTACGGCAAGGTCGTCGACATCTGCACCAAGGACGCCCTGCGCGAGCTCGCCACGCCCGGACTGCTCGCCGTGATGGCGCCCGTCTTCATCGGGTTCACGCTCGGCGTCGGTGCCCTGGGCGCCTTCCTCGCGGGCGCGATCGGCGCGGGCACCCTGATGGCGGTGTTCCTCGCCAACTCCGGTGGCGCCTGGGACAACGCGAAGAAACTCGTCGAGGACGGCCATCACGGCGGCAAGGGCAGCGAGGCCCATGCGGCCACCGTCATCGGCGATACCGTCGGCGACCCCTTCAAGGACACCGCGGGACCCGCGATCAACCCCCTGCTGAAGGTGATGAACCTGGTGGCGCTGCTCATCGCGCCCGCGGTCATCAAGTTCTCCTACGGCGCGGACAAGAGTGTCGGGATGAGGGTGCTCATCGCGGCCCTGGCGCTGCTCGTGATAGTCGGCGCGGTGTACGTGTCCAAGCGGCGCGGCATCGCGGTGGAGGACGAGGACGATCCCGAGCCGGAGCCCAAGTCGGCCGATCCGGCGGTGGTTTCCTAGAACCGGACGGCGGACACCGGATCAAGGTGCGGGCGGGCGGCGTGTTTTGACGCGCCGCCCGCCCTCTCCCGGCGTGCGGGGCCCATGCCGTGAGCCTTCTCTCGCATGGTGCAAATGGCTTCAAAAGTCCCTTACCGGATGTTCGACGGGTGGGTGTAGGCCATCCGGCGTGTATGTTCCGGGGCCGAAGGCCATGGAAGGGACCAATCCGGTGAACAAGAAGCTCGCGGCCGCACTGTCCGGCGGTGCGGTACTGGTACTGGCGCTGACGGGATGCGGCGGCGACGACGACAACGAGAAGCTGGACGCCTGGGCGAAGCAGGTCTGCGACGCGGTGCAGCCGCAGGCCGCGAAGATCAAATCGGCCAACGCCGCGATCCAGAAGGAGACCTCGGACAACAGCACGCCGGAGGAGGTCCAGAAGGCCGACTCGAAGGCCTTCCAGGACATGTCCGACGCCTACAAGGCGATCGGCGCCGCCGTGAACAAGGCCGGGGCGCCGGACGTCGAGGACGGGGAGAAGAAGCAGACGGACGCGGTCAAGGAGCTCAACGGCATCTCCGCGTCGTACGCCTCGCTGAAGAAGCAGGTCGACGGCCTCGACACGGACGACCAGGCGGAGTTCGCCGACGGTCTGAAGGACATCGCCGCCGAGCTGGACAAGCTCGGCAAGAGCGGCAGCGACGCCCTCAGCGCGCTGGAGGAGGGCGAGGTCGGCGAGGCGATGTCCCGGCAGCCCAGCTGTCAGACGGCCACCGCGACGGCGGAGGCCACCAAGAGCTGACGCCGTGCCGACGGCCACGGGACGCGCCGGGTGGGGGCGGCGGCCACAATGGAGGGCGTGAGTGACGCCAGCCTGCCGCCCCTGCCCTCGTCCGACCGCCCCGAAGCCGCCGCCCGGCTGCGGGACGCACTGCTCGGAGCCTCCTTCACCGCCGACGGACTGCTCGAACTGCTCGGCGCCCCCGCCTATACGGCGCTGGCCCGCAGCGAGACCGTGCCCGCCCTGAGGGCCACCCGCGGGAACACGCCGCTGGAGATGCTCGTACGGCTGTTCCTGCTGCAGCAGCCCGTGCCGCACGCGCGTATGGCGGACGTACTGCCCGTCGACGTCTGCCTGGAGAGCGGATGGCTGACGCGCGCCGGCGCGGACGAACTCACCGCGACCGTGGACGTACGGCCGTACGGCGGGCCGGGCGGCGAGGACTGGTTCATCGTGTCCGACCTCGGGTGCGCGGTCGGCGGCGCCGGGGGCATCGGCAGCCGCGACGAGGGTGTCGTGCTCGGCGTCGGCGGGGCGTCCACGACCCTGACCGGCATCACCGTCCGTACGCCCGTGGCCTCCGCGCTCGACCTCGGCACCGGCTCCGGCATCCAGGCACTGCACGCCGCCCGGCACGCCACGCGCGTGACGGCCACCGACGTCAACCCGCGCGCCCTGCACATCACCGCGCTCACCCTGGCCCTCTCCGGGGTCCCGGCCGCCGACCTGCGCGAGGGCTCGCTGTTCACGCCCGTCCGGGACGACGAGACGTACGACCTGATCGTGTCCAACCCGCCCTTCGTGATCTCGCCGGGCGCCCGGCTCACCTACCGCGACGGCGGGATGGGCGGGGACGATCTGTGCCGCACGATCGTTCAGGAGGCGGGGGAACGGCTGAACGAGGGCGGGTTCGCGCAGTTCCTCGCCAACTGGCAGCACGTCGAGGGGGAGGACTGGCAGGACAGACTCAGGTCATGGGTGCCTCGCGGGTGCGACGCCTGGATCGTGCAGCGCGAGGTGCAGGACGTCACCCAGTACGCCGAGCTGTGGCTGAGGGACGCGGGCGACCACCGCGGTGACCGAGCCGAATACCGGGCGCGGTACGACGCGTGGCTGGACGAGTTCGAGGCGCGCAAGGTGAAGGCGGTCGGCTTCGGCTGGATCACCCTGCGCAAGTCGGGCTCCGCCGTGTCGTCGGTCACGGTGGAGGAGTGGCCGCACCCGGTCGAACAGCCGCTCGGCGAGACGGTCCGGGCGCACTTCGACCGGCTCGACTATCTGCGGACGCACGACGACGCGGCGCTCCTCGAAGCGCGCTTCACGCTGGCCGCCGAGGTGGTGCAGGAGCAGGTCGGGCTGCCCGGTGCCGAGGACCCGGAGCACGTCGTGCTGCGGCAGAACCGCGGGATGCGCCGGGCCACCAAGGTGGACACGATCGGCGCGGGCTTCGCGGGCGTGTGCGACGGCACCATGGGCGCGGGCCGGATCCTGGACGCCATCGCCCAGCTCCTCGGCGAGGACCCCGTGCTGCTGCGCGACCGCACGCCGGCCCAGATCCGGCTGCTCGTGGAGCAGGGATTCCTGGAGCCCGTCGGCTGACAAGAGCGGCGGCGCTCTCGCGGGCGCCTCGGCGGGCCGGCCCTCATGAGTCACGTCACTGCCCTGTGTCGCATCCTTCACGCCGGCCACAGCCGCCGTCCCGGCCCTTTCACGTCGATCCGGAATTTCCGTGAAAGGGCCCCGGGCCGTTTCACGGACACTTGCTCCGGTCCGTAGCCCTCGCGTTCACCTCCGATTCGTCTGCCCGCTGCCCGGGCGTGGCAGCGTCACCCCGAGGCCGGTACCAGCGGACGGGAAAGAGGGCATCGGGCGACCATGGAGAGCGGACCGGCGATCTTCGCGGGGATGGTGTTCTGCCTGTTCGGAGGCGGATTGCTGGCCTGGACCGTGACCCGCGCGCGGCAGCACCGCCCCGTCGCCCAGGGTGTGAGCCCCGTCGCATCGGTCACCGTCGCGGGGCTGGTCGCGATGATCTCCCTGGCCCTCGGCACATGGTGCCTGACCCGCCTGTGAGAAGCGTGAAACCCCCACAGCTCCCGGTAACCGGTAGGTCGCGCTCCGCATAAGCGCGGGCGGAGTCTGGACACTCCGGGCGGCAGGAACGGCGGTAGTCGGGTTACCGTTCGAGTGGCCGTTGCGGGCTTTTCCCGTTTGACACGGGGGCGGGATGTACCGTCACACTCCGCAGCGTCACCATGACCCGACCCCGGGGGAGATCGCCTGGGGAGCCCCAAGCGTCGACCGGAGAGAAGAGCGAAGTTGTCCCCGACCAGCGAGACCGCGAAGGGCGGCCGCCGACTCGTCATCGTCGAGTCGCCTGCCAAGGCGAAGACGATCAAGGGCTACCTCGGCCCTGGCTACATCGTCGAGGCGAGCGTCGGGCACATTCGTGATCTTCCCAACGGCGCCGCCGAGGTGCCGGAGAAGTACACCGGCGAGGTCCGCCGCCTCGGTGTGGACGTCGACCATGACTTCCAGCCGATCTATGTGGTCAACGCGGACAAGCGGGCCCAGGTCAAGAAGCTCAAGGACCTGCTGAAGGAGTCCGACGAACTCTTCCTCGCCACCGACGAGGACCGTGAGGGCGAGGCCATCGCCTGGCACCTGCAGGAAGTGCTCAAGCCGAAGATCCCGGTCAAGCGGATGGTCTTCCACGAGATCACCAAGGACGCGATCCGCGCGGCCGTGGCCAACCCGCGCCAGCTCAACCAGAAGCTGGTCGACGCCCAGGAGACCCGCCGCATCCTCGACCGCCTCTACGGTTACGAGGTCTCGCCGGTCCTGTGGAAGAAGGTCATGCCCCGGCTGTCCGCCGGCCGCGTCCAGTCCGTCGCCACCAGGCTGGTGGTGGAGCGGGAACGCGAGCGCATGGCTTTCCGTTCCGCCGAGTACTGGGACCTGACGGGCACCTTCGCGACTGGCCGCGCGGGGGACCAGTCGGACCCCTCGTCGCTGGTCGCCCGCCTCCAGACCGTCGACGGGCGGCGGGTCGCGCAGGGCCGCGACTTCGACTCCCTGGGACAGCTGAAGAGCGCGAACACCCTCCACCTCGACGAGGCGAACGCCCGCGCGCTCGCCGCCGCCCTGGAGAACACACGGTTCGCCGTGCGTTCCGTCGAGTCCAAGCCGTACCGCCGCTCGCCGTACGCCCCGTTCCGTACGACGACGCTGCAGCAGGAGGCGAGCCGCAAGCTCGGCTTCGGCGCGAAGGCCACCATGCAGGTCGCGCAGAAGCTGTACGAGAACGGCTACATCACTTACATGCGTACGGACTCGACGACCCTGAGCGAGACGGCGATCGCCGCCGCCCGCGCCCAGGTCACGCAGCTGTACGGCGCCGACTACCTGCCCCCGCAGCCGCGCACCTACGCGGGCAAGGTCAAGAACGCGCAGGAGGCGCACGAGGCGATCCGTCCCTCGGGCGACCGTTTCCGTACGCCCGCCGAGACCGGGCTGACCGGCGACCAGTTCAAGCTCTACGAGCTGATCTGGAAGCGGACCGTCGCCTCGCAGATGAAGGACGCCACGGGTAACTCCGTCACCGTGAGGATCGGCGGCGCGGCGGCCGACGGCCGGGACGTCGAGTTCAGCGCGTCCGGCAAGACGATCACCTTCCACGGCTTCCTGAAGGCGTACGTGGAAGGCGCCGACGACCCGAACGCCGAGCTCGACGACCGCGAGCGCCGGCTGCCGCAGGTCGCCGAGGGCGACGCCCTCACCGTCGAGGAGATCACGGTCGACGGGCACGCCACCAAGCCCCCGGCCCGCTACACCGAGGCGTCACTGGTCAAGGAGTTGGAGGAGCGTGAGATCGGCCGCCCGTCGACGTACGCGTCGATCATCGGCACGATCCTCGACCGCGGCTATGTGTTCAAGAAGGGCACGGCCCTGGTGCCGTCCTTCCTCTCCTTCGCCGTGGTCAACCTGCTGGAGAAGCACTTCGGCCGGCTCGTCGACTACGACTTCACCGCGCGGATGGAGGACGACCTCGACCGCATCGCGCGGGGCGAGGCGCGGGCGGTGCCGTGGCTGAAGCGGTTCTACTTCGGCGAGGGCACGAGCAACGGTGACGCGGCCGACGCCGGCAACGGCGACGGGGACCACCTCGGCGGTCTCAAGGAACTGGTGACCGACCTGGGCGCGATCGACGCGCGCGAGGTGTCGTCGTTCCCGGTGGGCAACGGCATCGTGCTGCGGGTCGGGCGCTACGGCCCGTACATCGAGCGCGGCGAGAAGGACACCGAGCAGCACCAGCGTGCCGACATCCTCACGGACCTGGCACCCGACGAGCTGACCGTCGAGCTCGCCGAGGAACTGCTCGCCAAGCCGAGCGGCGACTTCGAACTGGGCACCGACCCGGCGACCGGTCACGCGATCGTCGCCAAGCACGGCCGCTACGGCCCGTACGTCACGGAGGTCCTTCCCGAGGGCACCCCGAAGACCGGCAAGAACGCGGTCAAGCCGCGTACGGCCTCCCTCTTCAAGTCGATGTCCCCGGACACGGTGACGCTCGACGAGGCGCTGAAGCTGATGTCGCTGCCGCGTGTGGTCGGGGCCGACGCCGAGGGCCAGGAGATCACCGCGCAGAACGGCCGCTACGGGCCGTATCTGAAGAAGGGCACCGACTCGCGGTCGCTGCAGTCCGAGGAGCAGCTCTTCACGATCACGCTGGAGGAGGCGCTGGCGATCTACGCCCAGCCCAAGCAGCGCGGTCGGGCCGCGGCCAAGCCGCCCCTGAAGGAGCTGGGCACCGACCCGGTCAGCGAGAAGCCGGTCGTGGTGAAGGACGGCCGGTTCGGGCCGTACGTCACCGACGGGGAGACCAACGCGACGCTGCGCTCCGGCGACAGCGTCGAGGAGATCACCCCGGAGCGCGGTTTCGAGCTGCTCGCCGAGAAGCGGGCGAAGGGCCCCGCCAAGAAGACCGCCAAGAAGACGGCGGCCAAGAAGGCGCCGGCGAAGAAGGCGACGGCCGCCAAGAAGACCGCGGCGAAGAAGACCACGACCGCGAAGAAGACGACGGCGAAGAAGACCGCCGCCAAGAAGGCGACCGCCTCGAACGCCGCGGAGGACTGAGCCCTCCGCGCGGATCTTCGCCAAGGGTTCGAAATGCGAACGCCCCGACAACACTTCGGTGTCGGGGCGTGTGCATGCCAGGCGCGTCGTGCCGGGCTGTCGGCGCGGGCCGATAGGCTGAACGCATGACGCGAGCCGAGCAGCCAACGGCCCCTCAACCGGCCCCCGACGACTCCCTTGTCGCGGACTCCCGCGAGCGTGCCGTCCGCGCCCTGCTGCGCCGACCGCAGCTGAAACGGCTGTGGAGTGCGCAGCTGGTGGGCGGGGTCGGTGATGTCCTCGCCCTCCTCGTCCTGGTCCTCCTGGCCCTGCAGGCGGCGGTCGCCGAGGGGGCCTTCGGCGGGGGCTACCGGGGTGCGGCGTTCGCAGTGGCGACCGTTTTCGGGGTACGCATCCTGGCGACACTGCTGTTCGGCGCCGTGCTCCTCGGCCCGCTCACGTCGCTCACCTCGCAGGACGGACCGCTGGACCGCCGCTGGACCATGGTCGGCGCGGACGGTCTGCGGGCCGCGTTGCTCATCGTGGCGCCGCTGTGGATCGACTGGGTGCCCGAGGACGCGCTGGCCGTCCTCCTCGTCACGGCCTTCGTGACCGGTGTCGCCGAGCGGTTCTGGACGGTGTGCCGGGAGAGCGCCGCGCCCTCGCTGCTGCCCGCCCCGCCCCCCGAGGGCGCGACGGTGCGTCCGCTGCCCGACCACATGGACGCGCTGCGCCGGCTGTCGCTGCGCACGAGCTTCGTGGCGATACCGCTCGCGGCCGTCGCGCTCGTCGTCGCGGCCCTGTTCAACAACCTGCTCGGCACCGGGATCGACTGGTTCGGCGAACACCGGGCGGCCCTCGCCTCGTACGTCGCGGCCGGGCTGTTCGCCGCGTCGCTGTCCGTCCTGACCTTCCTGGAACTGCCCGGCACCCGCACCCCGCGCGCACGGTCGCCGCTGGAGGGACTGCGCCGCCCGAAGAGCGCCACCGGCCCCGACAAGGGCCGCACCGGCGTGATGCCGCTGCTGGTGCTCGCGTCCGCGTCCGTCGCCGCCGCCGTGTCGGCCGCCGTCGCCGTGTCGGTGCTGCACGCCAAGGACCTGGGCGGCGGACCCGTGCTGTACGGCCTGCTGGTGGGCGCGCTGACCGGCGGTGTCGTCGTCGGCATCCGTACGGCGCCCGCCCTGCTGCCGGCCCTGTCCCGGCGCCGGCTGCTCGCGCTCGCGCTCGCCTTCACGGGTGTCGCGCTGCTGGCCGCCGGACTCGTGCCGGACGTCACCAGCGTGGTGCTGATCATGGCGCTGGCCGGTGTCGGCGCGGGCATGGCCGCCAACACCGGGCACACGCTGCTCGACCAGGAGACCGAGGACCAGCGGCGGGCCCGTACGACCGAGCACCTGCACGCGGTGGTGCGGGTCTTCGTGGCGCTCGGCGCGGTGATCGCCCCGCTGGTCGCCGCGGGCATCGGGCCGCACCGACTGGAGAACGGCCGGTTCGTCTTCGCGCACGGCGGCGCCGCCTTCACGCTGATGCTGGTCGGCGCGCTGCTGCTGCCGGTGGCCGCGTTGGTGCTGGCCAAGGTCGACGACCGCTCCGGCGTGCCGCTGCGGCAGGACCTGCGCGACGCGCTGCTCGGCGGCGACGACCCGGACCAGGCGGCCGCCGCCTCCGGCTTCTTCATCGCCCTGGAGGGCGGCGACGGCGCCGGGAAGTCCACCCAGGCCGAAGCCCTCGCCGAGTGGATCAGGGCCAAGGGCCACGAGGTCGTGCTCACCCGCGAGCCCGGGGCGACCCCGGTCGGCAAGCGGCTGCGGTCCATCCTGCTGGACGTCTCCAGCGCCGGCCTCTCGCACCGCGCGGAGGCACTGCTGTACGCCGCGGACCGCGCGGAGCACATCGACACGGTCGTACGGCCCGCCCTGGAGCGCGGCGCCGTCGTCATCACCGACCGGTACATCGACTCCTCCGTCGCCTACCAGGGAGCCGGGCGCGATCTGTCGCCGACCGAGATCGCCCGCATCAACCGCTGGGCGACCGACGGGCTGGTCCCGAATCTGACGGTGCTGCTGGACGTGGCCCCGGAGACCGCGCGGGAGCGGTTCACCGAGGCGCCGGACCGGCTGGAGTCCGAGCCCGCCGAGTTCCACGCGCGCGTGCGGGCCGGTTTCCTCACGCTGGCCGCGGCCGATCCCGGCCGCTACCTGGTGGTCGACGCGGGCCAGGAACCGGAGTCGGTCACCACGGTGATCCGGCACCGGCTCGACCAGGTGCTGCCGCTGTCCGAGGCCGAGATCCAGGCCCGCGAGGAAGCGCGCCGCAAGGCCGAGGAGGAGGCCCGCCGCAAGGCGGAGGAGGAGGCGGCCCGCAAGGCCGAGGAGGAGCGCCTGGAGCGCGAGCGCCAGGAGCAGCTCGCCCGGCTGCGCGCCGAGGAGGAGGAGCGCAAGCGGCGCGAACTGGAGGAGGCGCAGCGGCGCGAGGCGGAACGGCAGGCGGAGGAGGCCCGGCAGCGGGCCGAGGAAGCTCGCCGACGTGCGGAGGAGGAGCGGCAGCGGCTGCTCGCCGAGGAGAAGGCGCGCGCCGAGGAGGAGGCCCGCCGCAAGGCCGAGGAGGAACGCCGCCGCAAGCAGGCCGAGGAGGAGGCGCGGCTGCGCGCCGAGGCCGAGGCGCTGCGCCTGGAGAAGCAGCGCAAGGCCGAGGAGGCCCTGCTCCGTGCGGAACAGGCCCGACGGCTGGCCGAACAGGCGGCGGCCGCGGCGGAGGCGGGACCGAAGACGACGGGTGCCACCGATGCCGCACGTGGGCGCGCGGCTGACGAAGCGGTGACCGTACCGACGCCGGTGGTGACGCCGACGAACGCGTCGGGCGGGCCGGTCGACGAGACCGCCGTGCTGCCCCGGGTGCCGGAGGAGGACGCCGGGCGGCGGTCCGGGATGTCCGAAGCCGAGGTGACGACCGAGCTGCCGAAGCCGTCGGTGCCGCCGGGCGCGGTGGACGAGACGGCGGTGCTGCCTTCGGTCCGGGGAGACGAGCAGGGCCCCGCGGACCGGCGGGTGCCGTCCGGTTATTTCCGGGACGAGCGCCCGGCGAGCGGATCCGAGGGAACCGACGGCCCCGACGACCGCACGCGCGAGCTGCCCCGGATCGACCCGGAGGAGCCCCGCCGCCGGCAGCGTTCGGACTGGGCCGAGGAGACCCCGCTGGACGACCTGCCGACGTTGGCCGACGAGTTGCTGGGCCCGCAGGACGGCGGCCGGCACGACGACGAGCACGGTGACGGTGACGATGACGAGGACGGCGGCCGAGGCCGCCGGGGGCGTCGGCGCTGACCGGTCGCTCCACAGGTGCGGGCGTTGTCAGTGCCCACCCGCACAATGGACCCGGTAAGGCGGACGTGACGGAAGGACGGGCTGACCCATGACCGTGTGGGACGACCTCGTCGGGCAGGAGCGGGTGAGCGAGCAGCTCGCCGGCGCCGCCCGCGACGCGGACGCCTTCGTCACCGCCGTCGAGGCCGACGACCCGCTTCCCGAAACGTCGAGCATGACGCACGCCTGGCTGTTCACCGGCCCACCTGGCGCGGGAGTGGCACAGACGGCGCGGGCCTTCGCCGCAGCGCTGCAGTGCGTGAGCCCCGATCGGGCACTGGGCGGCGCTCCCGGCTGCGGCTTCTGCGACGGATGCCACACGGCGCTCATCGGCACCCACGCGGACGTCAGCACGGTGGTCGCCATGGGCGCGGAGATCCGCTTTCCGGACATGAAGGAGACCGTCCGCAAGTCGTTCACCTCACCCGCGAACGGCCGCTGGCAGATCATCCTCGTAGAGGAGGCCGAGCGGCTGAACGAGAAGTCCGGCAACGCCGTCCTCAAGGCCGTCGAGGAGCCCGCGCCCCGCACCGTCTGGCTGCTGTGCGCCCCCTCCATCGAGGACGTCCTGCCGACGATCCGCTCCCGCTGCCGCCACCTCAACCTGAGCACGCCGTCGGTGGCCGCCGTCGCCGACATGCTCGTACGGCGCGAGGGCATCGAGCCGGACGTCGCCGCCGCCGTCGCCCGCGCCACCCAGGGCCACGTCGACCGGGCCCGCCGTCTGGCCACCGACCCGGCCGCCCGCGCACGCCGGGCCACCGTGCTCAAGCTGCCGCTGCGGGTCGAGGACGTCGGCAGCGCGCTCAAGGCGGCCCAGGAGCTGGTCGACGTGGCGGCGGAGGACGCCAAGCAGCTTGCCGAGGAGATGGACAGCAAAGAGACCGAGGAACTGAAGGCGGCGCTCGGCGCGGCCCAGGGCGGCCGGCTGCCGCGCGGCACGGCAGGCGTGATCAAGGAACTGGAGGACGATCAGAAACGCCGCAGACGGCGCACGCAGCGCAACACCCTCGACGTCGCGCTGAGCGACCTGACCGGCTTCTACCGCGACGTCCTCGCCCTCCAGCTCGGCTCACGCGTCGCCATCGCCAACGCGGACTCGGAGGACGTGCTGGAGCGCCTGGCCCGCGGCAGCTCCCCGGAGTCCACGCTCCGCCGCATCGAGGCGATCGCGGCGTGCAGCAAGGCCCTGGACCGCAATGTGGCCCCGCTGCTCGCGGTGGAGGCGATGACGATGGCCCTCAGAGCGGGCTGACCGAGGGCATCCGCTCAGTGACTTGACGCGGTAACTCGTACGAGGCACAGCGTGCGCACAGAGCATCCATTGCGTTGCGCACAGTTACGCTCGCTGCATGCACACAAGGCGCACCCACCGCAGGACCCGTACCGGAACCGGAGTCGCTCTGCTCGCCGCCGTCGCGCTGCTGATCTCGGGCTGCTCCTCGGGGAACAGCCCGAGTACGGCCAGTGCGGCGGCGGGGGAGGCTGCGGCAGCCCTCGCCCCCCTGCCGCACTCCACACCAGCGGCCCTCACGCCGTACTACAAGCAGAAACCGGCTTGGCGTGACTGCGGAGTCCCCGGTTTCCAGTGCGCCACGCTGAAGGTCCCGCTCGACTACGCCGAACCGTCGGCCGGTGACGTGCGCCTCGCCCTCACCCGCAAGAAGGCCACGGGCCCGGGAAAGCGGCTGGGCTCACTGCTGGTGAACCCCGGCGGCCCGGGCGGCTCGGCGATCGGCTACGTCCAGGCGTACGCCGGGATCGGCTACCCGGCCGACGTGCGCGCCCGCTACGACATGGTGGCCGTCGACCCGCGGGGCGTCGCCGGCAGCGACCCCGTCGAGTGCCTGGACGGGCCCGGGATGGACGCGTTCACGCGGGCGGACGTCACACCGGACGGCGCGAAGGAGACCGGCGCGCTGGTCGCGTCCTACAAGAAGTTCGCCGAGGGCTGCGGGGCGGACGCGCCGAAGCTGCTGCGTCATGTGTCCACCGTCGAGGCGGCCCGGGACATGGACATCGTCCGGGCCGCGCTGGGCGACGAGAAGCTGAACTACGTCGGCGCCTCGTACGGCACCTTCCTCGGCGCGACGTACGCCGGGCTGTTCCCGGGCCGGGCGGGCCGGCTGGTGCTGGACGGCGCGATGGACCCCTCGCTGTCCGCGCGGCGGCTCAACATCGAGCAGACGGAGGGCTTCGACACGGCGTTCACCGCCTTCGCGAAGGACTGCGTGCGGCAGAGCGACTGCCCGCTCGGCGGCCGGGGCACCGGCGCCGGGCAGGTCGGCGAGAACCTCAAGGCGTTCTTCGAGAAGCTCGACACCCGGCCGATCCCCACCGGTGACGCCGACGGCCGCAGGCTCACCGAGTCGCTGGCGACGATCGGCGTGATCGCCGCGATGTACGACGAGGGCGCCTGGCAGCAGCTGCGCGAGGCGCTGACGGCCGCGATGAGGGAGAACGACGGAGCCGGACTCCTCCTCCTCTCCGACAGCTACTACGAACGTGACGCGAACGGCGACTACAGCAACCTGATGTTCGCCAACGCGGCCGTGAACTGCCTCGACCTCCCGCCCGCCTTCGACTCCCCGGACGAGGTGCGGCGGGCGCTGCCCGCCTTCGAGAAGGCGTCCCCGGTGTTCGGCGAGGGTCTCGCCTGGGCCTCACTGAACTGCGCGTACTGGCCGGTGCGGGCCACGGGTGAGGCTCAGCGCATCGAGGCGAAGGGCGCGGCCCCGATCGTCGTCGTCGGCACCACCCGGGACCCGGCCACCCCGTACCGCTGGGCCGAGGCCCTGGCCGGCCAGCTCTCCTCGGCCCGTCTCCTCACCTACGAGGGTGACGGTCACACCGCCTACGGCCGGGGCAGCGCCTGCATCGACTCCGCGATCAACGCCTACCTGCTCGCCGGCACCCCGCCGAAGGACGGAAAGCGCTGCTCGTAGCCGGTACGCCCGCCCCGGAGGCAGCCGCTCCGGCCCGCCTCCGGGGCCGGTACGAAGCACCCTCGGAAACTGTGTAGACTTACCGACGTTGCTGATCGCACCATGGGTGCGCAGCGTGCCGCCTTAGCTCAGATGGCCAGAGCAACGCACTCGTAATGCGTAGGTCTCGGGTTCGAATCCCGAAGGCGGCTCCGAGAAACCCCAGGACTCACTCGCCGTGACCTGGGGTTTTTCCTTTCCCTCGATCGGCTCTTGGTCTATTGATCAGAGACTCATGGGGTTCTCGTCCAGGGCGTAGCGGACGTGTGGGCCGCCGAAGCAGCCGCGGATGATGTGCGGCTGTCGCCGGCGTCTGTGGAAGAAACGGCGGGCCTCGGAGGCGAGTTCGGCCTGGTCGTGAGCCCGGTGCTGCTTGGGCAGGTTGTGCTTGAGGTCGGCGTTGACCGGCTCGTCGGGGTTCAGCTCGGGCGAGTACGGGGGCAGGAAGTGCAGTTCGACGTCGTCGGAGTGGGCGGCGAGCCAGTCGCGGACCTTCCTGGAGCGGTGGGCGGAGTGCCCGTCGACCACGAGATGGACCTTGTGGCCGAAGTGACCGGCGATCCGCTGAAGGAAGCGGCACATCACCTCGGCGGTGAAGCCTTCGGTGAAGACCATGAAGTGCGTCCGGCCCTTGGTGCTGATCGCCGACACCGCGTTGACCGGGAACCGTTTTCCGCTCCGACGCACCACAGGGGTCTTCCCCTTCTCACCCCAGGTGCGACCGGTGACCTGGCCGGACCGGATGCCGACCTGGTCGGCGAAGAGAATCCCGCCGCCGTCCTTCTTCGCCTTCGCGTGGATCTTCGGCCACGCCTCCTGCTGCCGGCGCGCCACGGCCTCGGGGTGCTGCTCGACGGTCCGCTTGTCGGGGCGTTGGAAGGACAGCCCCCATCGCTTGAGGTACTTCCCCACTCCCGGTTCGGTCAGCCGCACCCGGTACAGCTTCGCAACGAGGTCGCCCACCAGCCGCCGTGTCCACAACTGGCCGGAAAGCTCCAAGTCACAGGGCCGGTGATCGAGAACCGCCTGCCGCACGGCGGCCTGATCGGCCTCACCGAGCACCTGATGCACCCCTACCGGCTTGCCCCTCGGCCGCATGACCAGCGCCTCCCGACCGCCGGCCGGCCACTTCGCCCGCCACCCGTCGACCGCCTTCAACGACACCCCGAAGACCGCCGCCACGTCCTCACGGTCCCGCCCCGCCATTGACGCGGCCACCGCCCGCAGCCGCAGGGCCTCCTGCGCCGACGGCGACAGATGCCGCGCGTCCCCCACCAGTTCGAGCGGCGTCGTCTGGTGCATGTGAGGTCGTCATCCGCGTGGACCAGCAGGCTCGCCTGACGCGTGGAGCACATCGACGATCGCCGACGGGTGCGTGAACAGCACACTGGAGTACGCCTCGAGCCCTCGGCATCGCGCTCCGTCAGATCTTGAGGACGTGGACGCCGGGACCGCGCAGCATGTGGAGGTCCTCGGGGGGCCGACGTCAGGACGGTCACGGGGGAGGGGGAGACCAGGGCGGTGGCGGCCACGAGGGCGTCGACTCCGGGCTTGCCTTCCGGGAAAGTCAAGAGTTAACTTTCCCAGCAGGAAAGTGAAACGGGGAGGCGATGATCGTGAGTGCGTCGGTGGATGCCGAACAGGCGTGGAAGGACCTGCAGCGCATCCGGGTGCCGCAGGAGCGGGTGTACGACGAGGTGGAGCGGTGTGCGGCCGGTGGTGCCGGCGCGACCTACGTAACGGCCGCGATCATGTGGGTCTTCCTGGCCGGTATGGGCCTGGACCTGCCCCGGTGGGGTGTCTGGCTGGCCCTCGCCGGGTACGTCGCGCTGCTGGGCGGGGCGGCCGTGATCTTCCATCGCAGGAGCCGGGTGCGCCTGCACCGCACCCGCTACGACTGGCGGATGTCCGCCGTGTTCGTCGGGGGGATGGTCGTGACCGGCGGGACGGTTCTGCTGTCCGGCCGACTGGTCGAGGAACTGCCGTTGGAGCCGATGCTCGCCAGTCCGGTTCAGGCCACGGTCTCGGCGGCCGTGTTCGTGCTGTTCGTCAGGCCGGCCAACCGCTGGGCGGTCGGCTCGTTGCGCGGTCGCGGTGAACCGGCGGCCCGCGAGGAGTCGGGCCGATGAGCACCCCCGCCGGCTTCGACGAGCTGATCCATCCCGCCACCAGGCTGTCGGTGGTCGCACTGCTGGCCACCACCGAGTGGGCGGACTTCGCGTTCATCCGCGACAGCCTCTCGCTCAGTGACTCCGCGCTCTCCAAACAGCTGCACACCCTGGAAGAGGCCGGATATCTGGAGATCCGGAAGGAGGGCGGTGGCCGGAAGCGGCGTACCAAGGTACGGCTGACGGGCCGCGGCCGCATCGCCTTCGACGGTCATGTGGCGGCGCTCCGGGCGATCGTCGAGGGAGCCGGGCGCACGGCAACGGACGAGGCCGGGACGGAACAAGGTCAGCGCCATGCGGAGGCAGCACGATGACGGCACCCGCCGCAACCACCCGACCCGTCGTCCAGGCCCGCGATCTGACCATGGCGTACGGCGATGTCGCCGTCCTCCACGGCGTCGATCTGGACATCCACCGAGGCGAGGTGTTCGCGCTGCTCGGGCCCAACGGGGCAGGGAAGACCACCACCGTGGAGATCCTGGAGGGCTTCCGGCGGCGGTCGGCCGGGGAGGTCCGTGTCCTCGGTGCGGACCCGGAGCGGGGCGACGACGCCTGGCGGGGCCGTATCGGACTGGTCCTGCAGTCCTGGCGCGACCACCGCCGCTGGCGGGTCGCCGAGCTGCTGACGCACTTCGGACGTACTACCCCCGCCCGCGCGACCCGGCCGACCTGCTGGCCCTGGTCGGCCTCACCGACCAGGCCGGCCGGCAGGTGGACCGGCTGTCCGGCGGGCAGCGCCGGCGGCTGGACGTCGCACTCGGCATCGTCGGCCGCCCCGAGCTGCTGTTCCTGGACGAGCCGACCACCGGCTTCGACCCGGAGGCGCGGCACGAGTTCCACGTCCTGGTCGAACGGCTGGCCCGCGACGAAGGCGTCACCGTCCTGCTCACCACCCACGACCTGGCGGAGGCGGAGCGGCTCGCCGACCGGATCGCCATGCTGGTCGGCGGCCGGATCCGGGCCTGCGGCTCCCCGTCGGAGCTGGCCCGGCGGGCCGCCGCACAGGCCGAGGTCCGCTGGACGGCCGACGACGGGACGTACCGCCGTGAACGCACCGCGGACCCCTCACGGCTGGTCTGGGAACTCCACCGGGACGCGGACGGCCCGATCGCCGGCCTGGAGGTCCGCCGTCCGACGCTGGAGGACACCTACTTGCACATGGTCCATCAGAAGGACGGCAGCACGGACGGGGAGGCAGCGACCGCATGAGGGACACACAAGAGGACGCGCCGGGCGGGACGAGCGCCCCGCGCCGTCCCGCCCGCCACTACTGGCGTGCCGGATTCCTCCGCGGTGGCATCGAGCTACGGCACCTCCTGCGCAACCCCAAGGAGATGTTCGGCCATCTGACCAATGTGGCCGTCGCGCTGCTGGTCATCGCCTACATCAGCGACGACGTGCCCGGCACCCGGACCCCGATGGCCCATCTGATGCTCGCGGGGTTCGCCGCCTATCTGCTGTTCCAGATCGGGCTGCTCAATCTCCCGCAGATGCTCGTGACCGAGCGGGAGGAGGGCGCCCTGCTGCGGTTGCGCGCCACGCCCGGCGGGATACCGGCCTACCTCGTCGCCAAGTGTCTGCTGGTGGTCGTCACGGCGGTCGGTACCCTCGCCCTGCTCCTGGTGGCCGCGGCGCTGCTGGCGGGCGGGCCGCTGCCGCAGGGGCCGGGCGGCTGGCTGACGCTGCTCTGGGTCACCACGCTGGGGCTGCTCGCCGTCGTACCGCTGGGCGCGGCCCTGGGCGCCGTCCTGCCCAATCCGCGCGAGGCGCTGGCGTTGATCATGCTGCCCATGATGGGGTTGCTGCTCACCTCCGGAACGGTGTTCCCGATCACCTCGCTGCCGGTGCCGGTCCAGCAGGCGGCCTCCGTCTTCCCGCTCAAGTGGATGGCACAGGGCCTGCGTTCGGCGCTGCTGCCGGATGCCGCACGGGCCGCCGAGCCGGCCGGCTCCTGGGAGCTGCCCATGGTCGCCCTCGTGCTGACGGCCTGGGCGGTCCTCGGTTTCCTCCTCGCGATCCCCCTCCTGCGCCGCGCCGCCCGCCGCGAGTCCGGCTCCCGCCTGTCCGCCCGCCACCGCAAGGCGGAACAGAGCGGGGCGATGCCCGCATAGGTTCGGGCTGCTCGGACCCGGCCTGTGTCGTCCTACGTTCACCCGACCGAGGTCCGGACGCAACCAAGCGTGATCCAGAGTGGGTTGCGTGAGCTTCGGGCCCTTGGGACATGCCTGTGATCGACGGGGCCGGGTGGGTTGCGGTGAATGAGGAGCAGCGTTTATGCCACGTCAGCACGAACCTCCGGCCGGCGGGGCGACGCCGGCCGTCGCCGTCCGCCGTGCGGTTTCCGTGCCCGCGCCGGGCACGGACCCCGGCACGGATCTGAGACCGCGCGGCCCTGCTCCCGCTCCCGCACCCGAATCCGCCGCAGACCCGGACGCCGCGGTACCGGTACCGACATCCTCCGAGCGGCGCTCCCGGGCCGCCGCCGAGGAGGAACTGCAGCAGGAGCAACAGCAGCGGCAGGCGGCGGATTCCGACGGAGCGGAAGCCGAGGCCGCGGCCGGTGTGGTCGCGGCCGGAAACGGCGACGGCGGGAAAGCGGAGGCGGGCGCGGACGCCGACGAGACGGTGCCGGGGCGTCTGCGCGGGCCCATGGTGGCCGCGGCCGCCATCGTCGGGGCGGTGCTGATCTGCGTACCCCTGCTGGTACTTGGACTGAGCCGTGAGGACGAACGCACGGTCGGGACGGCTCCCGTCGGCGGAACGACGCTCGACCCCGGTATGTCCGACGACATTCCGGCCGCCGACTACCAGGCCGCCGCCCCGTCCCCCTCGGCGTCGCCGAGCGGAGCCCGGTCCCCGTCCGGTCCTCCGGCCGAGTCCGAGGTCAAGTCCGTTCCCTCGCCCTCCGGTTCGGGCGAGGCGGACGCCGAGGAGAAGGCCGCGCCCCGGGCCGGTACCGAGAAGAAGAAGGACGACGGCAAGGCCGCGCCGAAGGCGGAGAAGTCCCCCGCGATCACCGCCCGGCAACTGGCCAACGCCCTCTCCACCCGGGTCAACGCGCAGCTGAAGAACGTCGCGACCGGCAAGTGCGCCGACCTGCCCTACTTCGACATGGGGTCGGTCGACGGCCCGGTGAGCCAGTACAACTGCCGGCCCACCACCGAGGACAACCAGCTCTGGGACCTGGAGGTGGCCGACGCGGACGGCGGGCCCCAGGGGGCGAGCCTGTTCGTCGTCAGGAACCGCAAGGACGGGATGTGCATGGACCTGCCCGACTACGGCAGCGTCGCACCCGGGACCAAGGTCACCGAGTACCACTGCAGACCGGACGCGGACAACCAGCTCTGGTGGCTGGACCCGCGGTCGGGGGGTTACTTGATCCGCAACGCCGCGAGCGACCTGTGCATGAGCGTGGTCGGCGGCGGTTCCGCGGGGAACGACGCCAGGCTTCAGGTGGTGCGCTGCGGTTCGGGGGCGAGTGCGCTGCGCTGGTCCGTCGTCTCCGTCGTCAAGCCCTCCTGAACGCCCCCTGACGTCCTGCCCGGTGAACACCGTGCTGGACGAGATCGGCGACTGGCCCGCCGCGTTCTTCTTCGCGCACGAGGAGACCGACCTCGCCTGGCGGGCCGTCGACGCCGGATGGCGGATCCGCTACGCGCCCGAACTGCTGCTCCAGCACCCGAAGACCTCCCCCGCCCGGCACGCCATCTACTACCGGGTGAACGCCCGGAACCGGGTGTGGCCGGCCCGGCGGCGGCTGCCGCTCGTCCTCGTCCCCGTCCATCTCGGGGTGTGGATGCTGCTCACCCTGCTGCGGAACCGGTCGGCCGGCGGGCTGCGGGCCTGGTTCGGCGGGTTCGTGGAAGGGCTGCGGGAGCCGGCCGGGGAGCGGCGGGCCATGAGCTGGCGGACGGTGTGGCGGCTCACCCGGCTCGGACGGCCACCGGTCGTCTGACCCGATGGGCGAAACGACGGGGGGCGCTGCCGGTGACCCGGTCATTTGGCGTCCGCGTAGCAGTCCACCACCGCCGTCGTGAACGGGAACCGCACCGGGGTCTCGCCGAAGGTCAGCCGGCCGGCCAGGTCCGAGGCCCCCCGGATCGCCGACACCACCGTCTCCGCCTCCTCCTCGGGACAGTGCACGATCACCTCGTCGTGCTGGAAGAAGACCAGCTCGGCCGCCATGCCGTTCAGGGCCTGCCGCAGCGCGGCGAGCAGCAGCAGGGCCCAGTCGGCGGCGCTGCCCTGGACGACGAAGTTGCGGGCGAAGCGGCCACGGGCGCGGGCGTTGGTCGAGGCGTGGCCTGGAACCCACTGGCGGGCATCGGACTCCTGGTCCTCCTCCGCGACCGGGATGCCCGCCTCCTCCGTCGCGTCGTCCGTCGTACGGGCGGCAGGCGGGCAGGTGCGGCCCAGCCAGGTCCGTACGAGCCTGCCCTCCTCGCCCGCGCGGGCGGCCTCGTCGACGTAGGCCACCGCCCTGGGGAAGCGGCGTCGGAGCGCGGCGAGGTTCTTCAGGCCGTCGCCGGAGGTCTGGCCGTAGACCGCGCCGAGGACGGCGAGCTTGGCCTGTGCGCGGTCGCCGGAGAAGGCGCGGTCGGACACCGACTGGTACAGGTCGGTCTCCCGGCCTGCCACCTCCATCAGACCGGGGTCGCGGGAGATGGCCGCCAGCACCCGGGGCTCCATCTGGTCGGCGTCGGCGACGACGAGCCGCCAGCCGGGGTCGGCGACGGCCGCGCGGCGGATCACCTTGGGGATCTGCAGGGCGCCCCCGCCGTTGGTCACCCAGCGGCCGGTCACCGTCCCGCCGGCGAGGAACTCCGGCCGGAAGCGGCCGTCGCGCACCCAGTCCTGGAGCCAGGACCAGCCGTGGGCGACCCGGATCCGGTACAGCTTCTTGTATTCGATCAGCGGTTTGACGGCCGGGTGGTCGACGGACTCGATCTCCCAGCGGCGGGTCGAGGTGATCTTGACGCCGGCCTGCGCGAAGGCTTTCACCACGTCGGCGGGCAGGTCGGGCCGGACCCGGCGGCCGAAGGCGGCGGACACCTCGTCGACGAGCTCGGCGAGCCGGCGTGGCTCCCCGCCGCCCGCGTACCGCTCGCCGAGCAGGTCGTGCAGCACCGCGCGGTGCACGTCCGCCCGCCAGGGCAGTCCCGCGCGGTTCATCTCGGCGGCCACCAGCATCCCCGCCGACTCGGCGGCCGTCAGCAGCCGCATCCGGTTCGGGTGCGCGGTCGCGTCGGTCCGCCGCTGCTGTTCGGCGTAGACCGCGAGGAGGTCCGTCAGCGGCAGCCGGACGCCCTGGGGTTCGAACAGGGAGGACTGGGCGCCCGGTTCGGCCTGGCGCTGGGGCGGATCGGGCGGTACGGCGTCGCCGCGTAGCCGGGCCAGCGCCGCCGCGGCCGAACGGGGTTCCCCGTGCCGCCCCTCGTGGCCGAGGAGGAGCGTCTCGGCGGCCTCGATGTCGTAGGCCCGCTCCACCCGCACCCCCGCGGCGAGCAGGCGCGGGTAGACCTCGGCGGTGGACCGCCACACCCACCGCGTGACGCCGGGACGGCTCCGGACGGCCTTGGCGAGGTCCGCCTCCCACAACGCCGGAGCGGCGGGCAGCCCGTCCGGGCCGAGGGGGGCGAGGTCCACGCCACCGTCCTCGGCCGGAGCGAGTGCCCACCGGTCGGCCATGCTGCGAGTGTGGCAGGGGGGTCTGACAACGGCCCTCCTGATCGGTCCCCCGGGGCTCAGCCCTCCTGCTCGCCCTCGCTCTCGTCCTCCGTCCGGGTCTCGACGTACTGCGCCAGCATGTCGGCGACGTACCGCTCGGTGGCGGTCTTGTCGACGCCGAGGCCGCTGAGGAG
This sequence comes from Streptomyces sp. NPDC020731, assembly GCF_044334705.1. Classification (NCBI taxonomy): domain Bacteria; kingdom Bacillati; phylum Actinomycetota; class Actinomycetes; order Kitasatosporales; family Streptomycetaceae; genus Streptomyces; species Streptomyces sp. NPDC020731. The sequence goes on along the minus strand of NZ_JBIRTN010000008.1, from coordinate 86,494 downwards.
GCCCTTGCCGTTCTCGTGCTCCAGCAGGGCGAGCAGGATGTGCTCGGTGCCGATGTAGTTGTGGCCGAGGCGGAGGGCCTCGCGGAAGGTGAGTTCCAGGACCTTCTTGGCCGCCGGGCCGTACGGCACCAGCTCGGGGGCGTCCTCGACGGCCGGCGGGAGCGCCGCGCGGGCGGCCTCGGCGACCGCCCGCGCGGTGACGCCCTGCTCGGTGATCGCCTTGACCGCCAGGCCCTGAGGGTCGGCCAGCAGGCCGAGGACCAGGTGTTCGGGCAGGCTCTCGGCGTTGCGCGCGGCCCGGGCCTCGTTGTGCGCGGACATGACCGTGTTGCGGGCGCGGGGCGTGTAGCGGTTGAAGCCCTGGTTCGGGTCGAGGTCGTTGCCCTCCTTGGGCACGAACCGCTTCTGGGCCGCCTGCCGGGTGACGCCCATGCTCTTGCCGATGTCCGTCCAGGAGGCGCCCGAACGCCGGGCCTGGTCCACGAAGTGGCCGATCAGGTGGTCGGCCACGTCGCCGAGGTGCTCACCGGCGAGCACCGCGTCCTGGAGCTGTTCCAGGGGTTCCTCGTGGACCTTCTTGATGGCCGCGATGAGGTCGTCGAGACGTACGGATGACTTGATGGCCGGGTTCGTCGTCATGTGTCAACCGTAAGTTGACAGTCCCTAGGCGTCAACCCGAAGTTGACACCTAGGGGTGAATCTCCGGGACATGGCACGATCGGCCCGTGAGTACGTCCAGCACCGTCGACCGCGCCTTCCGGGCGGCCCTCTACGACACCGGCGACACCGCCCTCGACACCGGCGCGTCCCTGCTCGCCGCCGACCCGGCGGCCGACGCCGAACTCGCCCGGCGGGGCCAGGAGTTCGTGGCGACCGCCTGGCGGCGCGGCTGGCAGCCCGCCGACGTCGTACGGATCGTCCGGCGCGAGCTGGACGACGTCCACGTACGGCTCGTCTCCGCGCTGATCCGCGCGCAGGCACCGCGCGACGACCGGCCGCGCGGGCCCCGCTGGAAGGCCCAGCTGGACGAGATCGGGGCGGACGACGCCCCGCGCGGCGACCGTTTCCCGTACGCCACGGCCGTCCTGGAGCTGTACCGCCTGCTGCTGCGCCTGCCCGCCCTCGAACCCCTCGACGAGAGGGCCGCCCCGGACCCACGGGACCGGCGGCCGGAGTCCCGCATGCTCGGCCGCATCCGCGCGCTGCTGGCCAAGGCGGAGGCGACCGGGTTCCCGGACGAGGCGGAGGCGCTCAGTGCCAAGGCGCAGGAACTGATGGCGCGGCACAGCGTCGACGAGGCGCTGCTCGCCACGCGAGAGCCCTCGGCCCCGACGCCGGGCGCCTGCCGGATCGGGGTGGAGCCGCCGTACGAGCAGGCCAAAGCGGTGCTGCTGGACGCGGTCGCCGGCGCGAACCACTGCCGGGCCGTGTGGAACGAACCGCTGGGCTTCTCCACCGTGGTCGGCTTCGCCTCCGACCTGGAGGCGGTGGAACTCCTCTACACCTCACTGCTCGTGCAGGCCTCCACGGCGATGAGCAAGGCGGAGGCCGCGCAGCGGGCGGGCGGACGCAAGCGGACCAAGACCTTCCGGCAGTCCTTCCTCGCCGCCTACGCGCACCGCGTGGGCACGCGTCTCGCGGCTGTCGCCGAGACCCAGGTGAGCGACGATCTGCTCCCGGTTCTCGCCTCCCGCGCGGTGGCGGTCACCGAGCGGACGGACCGCCTGTTCCCGGAGACGACGACCACCCGGCTGCGCGGGGTGAGCGACGCGGCGGGCTGGGAGGAGGGCGCCCGCGCGGCGGACGACGCACAGGTCAGGGCCCGCCCGCACCTCCCCTGAGCTGCTAGTCCCCCGCCTGCTGGTAGGCGCTCACGGAGATCTTGTGGCCGGACGGTCCGTCGGCCGCGACCGGGCCGTACGTCCAGCGGAAGCTGCGGGTGCCCGAGAGGACCACCTGCAGGTTCTCGGCGTCGAAGGCGCCGTCGCCGCGCGTGCCGCGTTCGTAGGTGAGGGTGAAGGACGCGGACTCGCCCTTGGCCAGGGTCAGCTTCTGGGCCGTGGCGCCCTCGGTGGACGGCACCTCGACGGTGGCGGAGTCACCGGCACCGGCCAGCCGCACCTCGGGGAAGCCGTCCAGGGTGCAGGCGGCGCTCTGGTTGGTGAAACTGACGGGAACCTCCCCGGTGTCCCCGGCGGCCGGCGCGATGCTCGCGGGCCCGACCTCCATGCTCACCGTGTCGACCGAGCAGGCGGTGTTCTCCCGCTTGCCGTCGCCGCCCTCGTCGCCGCCCCCGGTGTCGCAGGCGGCCAGCAGGAGGAGTGCGGCGAGGACGGTGGGGACGGCGATCGGCGTGGTGCGCATGAGTGATCCTCTGGGATTCGTGGAGGTGCCCACCGGTCATCATCACGCACCCGCCACCGATCCGCCCCGCGGACAGGCCCCGGGCCCTGTCGTCGAATTCCCACCCGCCCCGCGATGCCGTGCGCGCCCTCTCGCCGCGCCTGCCCCGCGATGCCGTGCGCGCCCTCCCGCCGCGCCTGCCCCGAGACGCCGTGCGCGCCCTCCCGCCGCACCGGGCCCCGACCCGAGTACGTCCGGTACGAGGACCGGGGCCCAACACGCCGAGAGCATGCACCCGCCCTCCGGGCTGACGGCGGGAATGTGACGAGAGGACCCAGGAGATGTCGTTTGGATCTTGCCGGGGTCGCGGGGTCCGGCACGCACGTCTGCGGCGTTGTCGTCGGTCCTCGACGCTCCGCGTCGACTCCCTCCTCCGCCTTGCGGCCGCACGCACCGGAACCCGCCCGGCTCGGCTGTGAGGCGCCGCCGCCTGAAACCGGCCTGATCCAAACGACACCCCCTAGGAGCCCAGCCCCGCCGTCGGCAGTCCCGTCGGGAGGGAGCCGCCCTCGGTCTTGGTGTACGTCTCGGTGCCGAGGGCGCCCTCCCAGGTGACCTTCAGGGAGTCCTTGCCGACGGAATCGACCGTGCCGCTCGCCCGGTCCTCGGTGCCGTCGGAGCACTTCAGGCGGATCGAGTGGGTCCCGGCCTGCTCCCGCGCGGTGCCGCTGCACACGGTGCCGCCCGTGGCGAAGAGGGCGGCCTCCTCGCCGTTGACCATCAGGGCCACGGCCTTGCCGTCGGCCGTGGTGAGCCAGCTGCCCTCCAGCTCGCCCGCCGGAGCCCGGCTCGCGCCGGAGCCCCCGGTGCCGCCACCGGAGTCCGCGGTCGCCGTGGCGGACGGGGTGGGACCGGTCGCGGAGTCCCCCGAGCCGTCGGAGCCGTCCCCGCCGCACGCGGTCAGCGCGAGCGCGCCGGCCAGCCCCACGGCCGCGACCGCTGCTCGTACGCGCCGGGAGCGCGGCCCGCGCGATGGCGGCGATGCGGGCGAGTACGTCACCGAAGCCTCCGAAGTCACTGCGAGCCCCCTAGCTGTGGCCGGCCCCGTCGGCCGGACGACCGTCGTCAGCTAACAGGACCCACCCGGCACCCCACCAGCCTCCGTGACAGACCTCGCACCGCATGTCCACGGCAGGTCGGTGGGCCGACGCGCAGGGAACGCGGAGAACACACAAGGGAACACGATGGAACAGAAAGGCCCCCGCGTGCGTCTCTTAGGAAGCGGGGTTCGGTAAAGCGTCCGTCAAAGCGGGCACGGCGCGACCGTCAAGGCTGTAATCGCGGGAACACCCCGCGTGCACGTGCATCTGTCCATGCATCTGCACATGAACAAAGCTATGATCCCGGTCAGTTGACTACTGCATCAATGGCCACACCAGCCAGTGCACCAGCGGGGAGCGACCTGTGGACCACGACGTGTACGACGGTGACCTGTATGACGGTGCCGACGCGTCCGGCGTGTACAACGGCATGGCGGCCACCGGGCTGGACGGCGTGGCCTGGCAGAAGAGCCGGCACAGCAACTCGCAGGGTTCCTGCGTGGAGTTCGCCCGGCTGCCCGGCGGAGAGGTGGCCGTCCGCAACTCCCGCTTCCCCGACGGTCCCGCGCTCGTCTACACCCGCGCGGAGATCGAGGCCATGCTGCTGGGCGTGAAGGACGGTGAGTTCGATCACCTGGTCGCCGGCTGACCGGCCTGCCGGGACGGACGAGGCGCCCCGGGGCGCTCCGGAAGGGACCGGAGTGGTTCAGGAGGCGCCGACGCGCGTAGAACCGCGGCGCCCGGAAGCGCCGCGGTTCTTCATGTGCCGGGACGGGGGTGGTCGACGGGGCGCGGGAGCCGGAACAGGGCCCAGACCACCTTGCCGCTCAGCGCGCCGGCCATCGGGTGCCAGCCCCAGCTGTCGCTGAAGGATTCGACCAGGAACAGCCCCCGGCCCGACTCGGCGGAGGAGTCGTCCGACTCGCGGGCGACGGGGCTGTCGCCGCTGGGGTCGCGCACCGCGCACACCAGCCGCTCGGTCCACCGCATCAGATGCAGCCGTACCGGCGGGTCCGGTGCCGTCGGCCGCGGGGTGTCGGCCGGCAGGCCGTGCCGCAGGGCGTTGGTGACCAGTTCGGAGACGACCAGGCACACGTCGTCGAAACGGTCGCCCAGGTCCCACTGGTCGAGTGTCTTGCGGGTGAACTGCCGGGCCTCGCGGACCGCTTCGTAACGGGCGGAGAGGGCGCAGGAGGCGGCGTCGGACGCGGCCGCGAGGTTCAGCGGCGGAAGGCCCTGCCGTAACGGCTCGAGCATGGTCGATCCATTCGTCCCCATGCGAGGCACTCCCGGGAATTCGCGGTCGTAGCGAGGCTGCGGTGGTGCGGAGACCATGGTTTCGGATGCGTACAGCAGATGCAAGGGCAGATGCACGTGCAGTTGACCGAAATCCTCCCTGCCGTACGGGTTTGTTGGCCAATTTTTCCGTCATCCTCCTGCCCTCTTCCGGTTGTTCCCTTACCTCCTCGTTGTCTCCTTCCTTCTCCTTCCGTGCCCGTTCCGTGCTCCTTCCTGATCGGAATCCTCGGCTGGATTCCGTTTCCGTAACCGGACGAGTACTGCTCGAAGTGTTTTAGTGGCAGACTGCGGGCCCTGGAGACGTTGGGGAGGCTGGCGAACGTGAGCGCGGGAGAGCCGGGATCGGTGGTGCGGCGCATGCTGCTCGGATCACAACTGCGGCGACTGCGTGAGGCGCGGGGGATCACGCGCGAGGCGGCGGGCTATTCGATCCGCGCCTCCGAATCGAAGATCAGCCGGATGGAGTTGGGCCGGGTGAGCTTCAAGACCAGGGATGTCGAGGACCTGCTGACGCTGTACGGCATCACGGACGAGCAGGAGCGCGTGTCACTGGTCTCCCTCGCCAAGGAGGCCAATGTGGCGGGCTGGTGGCACAGTTACTCGGACGTGCTGCCGAGCTGGTTCCCCACGTACGTGGGTCTGGAGGGCGCCGCCTCGCTGATCCGGGCGTACGAGGTGCAGTTCGTGCACGGCCTGCTGCAGACCGAGGAGTACGCCCGCGCGGTGGTGCGGCGCGGCATGAAGGGGGCGAGCGGGGAGGACGTCGAACGGCGGGTGACGCTGCGTCTGGAGCGACAGAAGTACCTGGTCGCGGAGAACGCCCCCGAGTTCCATGTCGTCCTCGACGAGGCCGCCCTGCGCCGGCCGTACGGTGACCGCGCGGTGATGCGCGGCCAGCTCCAGCACCTCATCGACATCTCCGAGCGGCCCAATGTCCGGCTGCAGGTCATGCCGTTCAGCCTCGGCGGGCACTCCGGCGAGTCGGGCGCGTTCACCATCCTCAGCTTCCCCGAGTCCGACCTGTCGGACGTCGTGTACCTGGAGCAGCTGACCAGCGCGCTGTATCTCGACAAGGCCGAGGACGTGGCCCAGTACGAGAAGGCGCTCAAGGAGCTCCAGCACGACAGCCCGGGTTCCGTGGAGAGCCGGGACCTTCTGCGGGGGCTGCTGCACATGTCCTGAGCACACCTCAACTCGCATGAAACACAAGTACGATGACGTTCGATCAGACCATGCAGTCGATCAGTGCTCCGCTGATGCAGCAAGGGATTGAGGGATCACATGTCGTCGTACTTCACCGACCTGGCTCAGCAGTACATCGACGGCGAATGGCGCCCGGGCACCGGCTCCTGGGACATCATCGACTTCAACCCGTACGACGACGAGAAGCTCGCGTCGATCACGATAGCCACGGTCGACGAGGTCGATCAGGCGTACAAGGCGGCCGCCCGCGCGCAGAAGGAGTGGGCGGCGACCAATCCGTACGCCCGTCGCGCGGTGTTCGAGAAGGCGCTCAGGCTGGTCGAGGAGCGCGAGGAGGAGATCGCCGAGGCGATCGTCGCCGAGCTCGGCGGTACGCGGTTGAAGGCCGCCTTCGAGCTGCACCTCGCCAAGGAGTTCCTGCGCGAGGCGGTCCACCTGTCGCTGCGCCCCGAGGGCCGGATCATCCCCTCGCCGGTGGACGGCAAGGAGAACCGCGTCTACCGGGTGCCGGTGGGCGTCGTGGGCGTGATCAGCCCGTTCAACTTCCCCTTCCTGCTCTCCCTCAAGTCGGTCGCCCCCGCGCTCGCGCTCGGCAACGGAGTGGTGCTCAAGCCGCACCAGAACACACCGGTCGTCGGCGGCTCCCTGATCGCGAAGATCTTCGAGGACGCGGGTCTGCCCGGCGGTCTGCTCAACGTCGTCATCACCGACATCGCGGAGATCGGCGACGCCTTCCTGGAGCACCCGGTCCCGAAGGTCATCTCCTTCACCGGCTCGGACGCGGTCGGCCGCCATGTGGCCACCGTCTGCGCCTCCCTCTTCAAGCGCTCGGTCCTCGAACTCGGCGGCAACAGCGCGCTGGTGGTCCTCGACGACGCCGACCTCGACTACGCCGTGGACGCGGCCGTCTTCAGCAGGTACGTCCACCAGGGCCAGGTCTGCATGGCCGCCAACCGTGTCCTGGTGGACCGGTCGGTCGCCGACGAGTTCACCGAGAAGTTCGTCGCCAAGGTCACGTCCCTCAAGGCCGGCGACCCGCGCGACCCGGAGACGGTCATCGGCCCGGTGATCAACTCCCGGCAGGCGGACGCCCTGTCCGGCGTGGTCGAGCAGGCACTGGCCGAGGGCGCCACCGCCCTGGTCCGGGGCGCGCGCAGGGACAACCTGGTCGAGCCGTCCGTCCTCACCGGCCTGCCCGCGGACTCGGCCCTGCTGCGGCAGGAGGTGTTCGGTCCCGTCGCCTTCCTCGTCCCGTTCGACGGCGAGGAGGAGGCCGTACGCATCGTCAACGACACCCCGTACGGTCTGAGCGGTGCCGTGCACACCGGTGACATCGAGCGCGGTGTGAACTTCGCCAAGCAGATCGACACGGGCATGTTCCACGTGAACGACGGCACCGTGCACGACGAGCCGATCGTCCCCTTCGGCGGCGAGAAGCACTCGGGCATCGGCCGGCTGAACGGCGACACGATGCTGGACGCCTTCACGACGACGAAGTGGATCTCGGTACAGCACGGGCGCAGCGGCTTCCCGTTCTGAGGCCCGACCTTCCGGGACATTCCCTTGCCGGGCCCTTGCGGACAGAACCTGGCCGCAAGGGCCCGTAGCGTCGTCGGTGTCAGGGGCAAGGAGCCCCGTCCGGCGAAAGGCGGCCCGTCATGGTCACTCACGTTCCCGCTGAAGCACAGGGCGACGAGCGCGGAGCGCTGCTGGCGTTCCTGGAGGAACAGCGCGGCGGCATCCGCCGGTCGGTGCTCGGTCTCACCGACGAGCAGGCCGCGGAGCGGCCCACCGCCGGTGAACTGTCCCTGGCCGGCCTGATCAAGCACGTCGCCGAGGTCGAACAGGGCTGGGTCGCCCGGGCCAGGGGCGAGGCGCCGGCGGTCGCGCGGGACGAGTCGAACTGGAACGAGTGCTTCCTGCTGGTCGGCGAGGAGACCGTCGCGTCGCAGCTGGCGTACTGGGAGAAGGTCGCCGCCGAGACGGAGGCGTTCATCCGCTCCGTGCCCAGCCTGGACGACACCTTCGCGCTGCCGGACCAGCCGTGGTTCCCGCCGGAGGGGCGCGTCTCCATGCGCTGGCTGGCCCTGACCCTGATCCGCGAGACCGCGCGGCACGCGGGACACGCCGACATCATCCGTGAGTCCCTGGACGGCGCCACCGCCTTCGAACTGGTCGCGAAGGAGCGGGGCAGCTCCTTCGGGTGAAGCCCGGCGTCCTACGCTGGAGCGCATGTCAGCGATCCGTCTCCTCGTGCTCGGCGCGGTGCGCCAGCACGGGCGGGCCCACGGCTACCAGGTACGCAACGACCTGGAGTTCTGGGGCGCGCACGAGTGGTCCAACGCCAAACCCGGCTCGATCTACCACGCCCTGAAGCAGATGGCGAAGCAGGGACTGCTGCACGCGCACGAGATCGCGCCCTCGACGGCCGGCGGTCCGCCGCGCACGGAGTACGAGATCACCGCGGCGGGTGTCGAGGAGTACTACGCGCTGCTGCGCGAGGCCCTCGTCGCCTACGACCAGAAGATGGACGTGAAGTCGGCGGCCATCGGCTTCATCGTCGATCTGCCGCGGCAGGAGGCGGTGGCGCTGCTGGAGGAGCGGGTCCGGCGCATCGAGGAGTGGCGGGCCGCGGTCACCGAGCACTACGTGCCCGAGGGCGGCCCCGAACCGCTGGGTCACATCGGCGAGATCATGAACCTGTGGGTCCACACGGCCGACGCCGAGGCCGAGTGGACCCGCGGGCTGATCGGACGGATCGGGTCCGGGGCCTACGTCTTCACCGGGGAGGGCGATCCGTTCGTCGGCGTCCTGGCCGACGACCAGGAGAACCCGTACGCGACGGGGGAGCGGCACCCGGGGGACGAGCGCTGAGCCGGCCGGTCCGGCCGCGCGCTAATCAAGTTTGACCAATGCCCGCGACGGAGTTACCTTGGTGGTGTAGTCAACTTTGACTAGCGAGGGAGTCCCAGTGGCCGACGCGGCGATCACCGTCGAGGACGCACGCAAGACATACGGCGGAAGCGGCGGGAGGAACGGCAAACCCGCACTGGACGGGCTCGACCTGACGGTCGCGCGCGGCACGGTGCACGGGGTGCTCGGCCCGAACGGCGCGGGCAAGACCACCCTGGTGAGGATCCTGGCCACCCTGCTGCGGCCCGATGCGGGCCGGATCGAGGTGGCGGGACACGACGTCGTGCGCGAGGCGTACGCCGTACGGCTGCGCATCGGCCTGCTCGGCCAGCACGCGGCGCTCGACGAGGAACTCGGCGGCCGGCAGAACCTGGAGCTGTTCGGCCGGCTGCACCACCTGGGTGCGCGACGCGCACGCGCGCGTGCCGGTGAACTGCTGGAGCGCTTCGAGCTCTCCGGCACCGGACACAAGGCGGTGAAGCAGTACAGCGGCGGCATGCGGCGCCGGCTGGACCTCGCCGCCTCCCTGATCACCGAACCGGAGGTGCTCTTCCTGGACGAACCGACCACGGGCCTCGACCCGCGCGGCCGCGCGGAGGTGTGGGAGTCGGTCCGCTCCCTGGTCGGCGGCGGTACGACGGTCCTGCTCACCACCCAGTACCTGGAGGAGGCCGACCAGCTCGCCGACCGCATCTGTCTGGTGGACGCCGGCCGGGTCGTCGCCGACGGCACGGCGGACGAGCTCAAGGCGGCCATCGGCGGTGACCGCATCGACGTCGTCCTGCGCGACGCCGGGCAGCTGGGCGCGGCCGTCGCCCTGCTCCCCGTACCCGAGGACGCGGTCACGGTGGACACCGACCGGCGGCTGCTGAGCGCCCCGGTCACCGACCGCATGGCGGCCCTGGCCGGGGTCGTCCGCGCGCTGGAGGAGGCCGGCGTCGAGGCCGAGGACATCGCCCTGCGCAGGCCCACGCTCGACGAGGTGTTCCTGCGGCTGACCGGGCACGACGACCGAGTGAAGGAGGCCGCGTGACCACCACGACGTACGCGCTGACCGACTCCTGGACCATGACCCGCCGTGAGCTGGCCCGCTGGGGGCGGCAGCCGGTGGCGGTGGTGGTGAACCTGGTCTTCCCGGTGATGCTGCTGCTGATGTTCGGCTACCTGGTCGGCGGCGGCCGGGGCGTGAGCGGCGAGTACCTCGACTTCCTGGTGCCCGGCATGCTCGCGCTCACCATGGCCTTCGGCCTGGAGGGCACGATGGTCGCGGTCACCCAGGACCTCAACAAGGGCGTCGTCGACCGCTTCCGCTCCATGCCCATGGCCAACGGCGCGGTCCTGGTGGGCCGTTCCGCCGCGGACATGCTCCAGTCGGCGCTCGGCCTGGCGGTGCTCCTCGCCGTCGCCGCCGCGCTCGGCTGGCGCGCCCAGGGCGGCCCGGCGGGCTTCCTGGGCGCCGTGGGGCTGCTCCTGCTGTTCCGGTTCGCCATGCTGTGGATCGGCATCCACCTGGCGCTGGTCGCAGGGAAGCCGGAACTGGTGCAGACCGTGCAGATCCTGGTCTGGCCGGTCGGCTTCCTGTCCAACGCCTTCGCGGCCCCCGAGTCCATGCCCGACTGGCTGGGCACGGTCGTCCAATGGAACCCCATGTCCCAGACCGCCACGGCCGTACGCGACCTGTTCGGCAGCCCCGGCGGCGAACCGGGGCATGTGTGGGCCGCCGTCGTATGGCCGCTGGCGCTGCTCGCGGTGTTCTTCCCGCTGGCGGTACGGCGGTTCTCGCGGCTCAGCCGCTAGCCGGTGTCAGTGGTGGAAGCCGGTGGCCGCGCTCCTGTCGTGGGTGAGGGGGTGCGGCTGCCGGCGCAGTTCCGGCAGCAACCGGGTCAGGTCCTCGGCGAACACGTCGGCGAGGTCCTCGGAGAAGCCGTTGCGGCACACCACCCGCAGCACCGACAGGTCCTCACGGTTCGCCGGGAAGGTGTACGCGGGCACCAGCCAGCCGTGCTCGCGCATCCGCCGGGACACGTCGAAGACGTCGTACGCCGTCACGTCGTCGGCGGTCGTGAACGCGAACACCGGGAGCTGGTCGCCCCGGGTCAGCAGGCGGAAGTCGCCGAGTGCCCCGATCCTTTCCGCGAGCCGTCCGGCCACGTCCCGCGCGGCCTGCTGCACCGCGCGGTAGCCGCCCCGGCCCAGCCGCAGGAACGTGTAGTACTGCGCCACGACCTGCGCGCCCGGCCGGGAGAAGTTCAGCGCGAAGGTCGGCATGTCGCCGCCCAGGTAGTTCACCCGGAAGACCAGTTCCTCGGGCAGCGCGTCCGCGTCCCGCCACAGCGCCCAGCCGACGCCCGGGTACACCAGCCCGTACTTGTGCCCCGAGGTGTTGATGGACGCCACGCGCGGGAGGCGGAAGTCCCACGCCAGGTCCTCGTCGAGGAAGGGCGCGACCATCGCGCCGGACGCCCCGTCGACGTGCACGGGGATGTCGAGGCCGGTGCGCTCCTGGAGCTCGTCCAGCGCCGCGCAGAGGTCGGCGATCGGCTCGTACGACCCGTCGAAGGTGGAGCCCAGTACGCCGACGACCCCGATGGTGTTCTCGTCGCACAGCCCGGCCGCGGCCCCCGGGTCCAGGTGGAACCGCTCGCCCTCCATGGGCACCTGGCGGGCCTCCACCTCCCAGAAGGCGCAGAACTTGTCCCAGCAGACCTGGACGTTGACACCCATGACGAGGTTCGGCCGGGCACCCGGCGCGGGATCGCGCCTGCTCCAGCGGCGTTTCAACGCCATCCCGGCGAGCATGCACGCCTCGCTCGAACCGGTCGTCGAACAGCCCACGGCCTTCGACGGGTCGGGCGCGTGCCACAGGTCGGCGAGCATCGCCACACAGCGCCGCTCCAGCTCGGCGGTGCGCGGGTACTCGTCCTTGTCGATCATGTTCTTGTCCCGGCACTCCGCCATCAGGACCCCGGCCTCCGGCTCCATCCAGGTGGTGACGAAGGTGGCCAGGTTGAGCCGCGCGTTGCCGTCCAGCATCAGCTCGTCGTGCACGAGCTGATACGCCGTCGAGGGCGCCATGGGAGCGTCGGGCAGCCGGTGCCTGGGTGGTGCCTCGGTCATGTCCCCGACCGGATTGGCCGGGCCCAGGAAGGGATTGACGGACATGGGGCGTTCGTCGCGCTGCGGGCCTTTGTGGAGCGGCACGAGTGCCTCCTGATCTCGGGGAGCGGGGGAGCGGGGGAGTGGAAGGGGGTCATCGCAGGGCCGTCCCGTCCTTCCGCAGTTGCATCAGCGGGCGCCCCGTCACCAGCAGCCAGGCCGGCAGCGAGGCGATGCACAGCAGGGCGATGACCGACGGCGCGGCGACCAGGACGGCGGCGACGAACAGGCTCACCCAGCCCTGCCGGGTGATGGCCAGCAGGACGCCCAGCACGCCCGCCGACACGCCCACCGCCGGCTGCACCCCGGGCACCAGGGCGTGCGCGCACAGTCCGAGCGCGGTGCCGACGAACACCGCCGGGAAGATCCGCCCGCCCCGGAAGCCACAGGACGCGGCGACGAGCAGCGCGGCCAGCTTCACCACCGTCATCGTGGCGAACCCGCCCGCCGACCAGCCGTCCGGATCGTGTGCCAGCTCCGCGATCTCGTCGAGTCCCTTGAACAGGGTCAGATGCCCGCCCAGGGCCGCCAGCAGGGCCAGCACCACCCCACCGGCCGGAAGCATCAGCATCGGGTGCCGCAGCCGCCGGAACACCCCGTGGACGAACGGGAACGCGTACACGGCACACATGCCGAGCACCGCGCCCACCGAGGCCACCACGAGGGACGCCAGCAGGTCGCCCCAGCCGGGCCGTCCGAACGGCGGCAGGTGAAGATCGAAACTCGGCTCCGACACCAGCGCGGTGGTGAGCGCACCGGCCCCCGCGGCGGCCAGCGGTGCGAAGAGGCTGTCCCACAGCCGTCCCTTGACCGGCTGCCCGGCCAGCGCCTCCGAGATGACCAGCGCGGCGGCCACCGGCGTACCGAACAGCGCGCCGATCGTGCCCGCCTCCGCCAGCGCCACCCAGCCGCGCTGCGGGGACTGCGGGAAGGCCCTGGTGCCCAGCCGGACCGCCAGCGAGACGTTCACGGCGATGATCGGGTTCTCCGGCCCCAGGCTCGGTCCGCCGGCCAGCACGAACGCGGTCGCCAGCAGCAGCCCCGGCAGCACCGAGGGCGGCAGCACCGGCGCGTCGAGGCCGGTGGTCGCCGGGTCGGGGCCCGCGTGGCCCGGTGCCTTCCACACCACCAGCCCGACCGCGATCCCGGTGGCGACGAGCATCACGGACATCCACAGCACGGAGTACCTGCCGACGCCGAAGGCGTCCGGTACGTCCTGCCAGAGCACGTCCTGCAGCTCCTCGGCCGCCGTGCTGACCCCCACCAGGACCAGGCTCGTCACCGCGCCCACGAGCAGCGCGGGAACGATGGTCGGCAGCAGGGCGCGTGCCGGGGCGGCGGGGGGTGCCTGCTGTGCGCTGTCCTGGGCCACGCGCACACGATAAACGGATGAAGCGGACAAATCAGTAACCGGATTGCACCTCACGTGGCGTGAGGACCCAGGGTGGAGCGTGTACCGAGAAGGGAGCGGAAGTGAGCCACTCCGTGGGACAGGTCGCCGGATTCGCCGGTGTCACCGTGCGCACCCTGCACCACTACGACGACATCGGTCTGCTCGTCCCGAGCGGGCGCAGCCACGCGGGGCACCGGCGCTACAGCGACACCGACCTCGACCGGCTGCAGCAGATCATGTTCTACCGAGAGCTCGGCTTCCCGCTCGACGAGGTCGCCGTCCTGCTCGACGACCCGGACGCGGACCCGCGCGCGCATCTGCGCCGCCAGCACGAACTGCTGACCGCCCGGATCGAGAAGCTGCGGAAGATGGCGGCGGCCGTGGAACACGCCATGGAGGCACGCAAGATGGGAATCGATCTCACACCCGAGGAGAAGTTCGAGGTGTTCGGGGACAAGGACCCCGAGCAGTACGCCGACGAGGCGGAGCAGCGATGGGGCGGCACCGAGGCGTACGCCGAGTCGCAGCGCCGCACGGCGAGCTACACCAAGGAGGACTGGAAGCGCGTCCAGGCCGAGGTCGACGACTGGCAGGAGCGGTACGCCGCCCTGATGGCCGCCGGGGAGCAGCCGTCGGGCGAGGCGGCCATGGACCTGGCTGAGGAGCACCGGCAGCACATCAGCAGGTGGTACTTCGAGGTGCCGTACGAGACGCACCGGTGTTTCGCGGAGATGTACGTCTCCGACGAGCGCTTCAAGGCGTTCTACGACTCCCTGCGGCCCGGTCTCGCCGCGCACCTCAAGGAGGCGATCCTCGCCAACGCCGCGCGGCACACCGCCTGAGCGTCGTGGCCCGGCTCACACCCGGGCCACGACCAGCGCGTATCCCGTACGGCGGTGGCTCACAGCTTTCTCCGGGGCGGGGCACAGGGCATCCTGGGTACCCCCGCGGAACCTGGGCCTCGACGGCTGCGTTCATAATTTGGGCAGCCAGCCCAGCCCTTACCCCCCAGCTGCAGGAGCCACATCCCCGTGACCACGCTTGCGCTCGGCCCTGAGTGGCTGAGCCCGGACTACCTGATCGAGACCTTCAGCCTTCCCGGCATCCTGCTGATCGTCTTCGCGGAGTCCGGACTCTTCGCGTTCCTGCCCGGTGACTCCCTGCTGTTCACGGCGGGTCTCTTCGTGGCCGAGGGCAATTACATCAGCCAGCCGCTGTGGCTGGTGTGCACGCTGATCGTGCTGGCTGCCGTCATCGGCGACCAAGTCGGTTACATGATCGGCAAGTTCTTCGGACCCAAGCTGTTCAACCGGCCGAACTCCAAGCTCTTCAAACAGGAGAACCTGGAGAAGGCGCACGAGTTCATGGAGAAGTACGGCCCCAAGGCGATCGTCCTGGCACGCTTCGTCCCGATCGTACGCACGTTCGCCCCCATCGTGGCCGGCGCCGGCCGCATGAAGTACCGCACGTTCTTCACGTACAACCTCATCGGCGGTGTCGCCTGGGGAAGCGGCGTCACCCTCGCGGGCTACTGGCTCGGCCAGATCGAGCTCATCAAGACCAACATCGAGCCGATCCTCGTCCTGATCGTCCTCATCTCCGTGGTGCCGATCATCATCGAGTACCTGCGCGAGCGCGGGAAGAAGAAGCGCGCCGCCGCCGAGACCCCGGCCGCCGCCCCGCAGGCCCCGGCCATGGACGACGCCACGACCCAGCTGCGCCGCATCACCCCGCCCGCCCCGCAGCAGCCCCAGCAGCAGCACTACGGCAACCAGGGCTACCCCCAGAGCAACCAGGGCTACCCCCAGCAGCCCCAGCAGCCGTACGGCGACCAGGGGTACCCGCAGCAGCAGCAGCCGCAGCAGCCGCAGCAGCCGCAGCAGCCGCAGCAGCCGTACGGCGACCAGTACTACGACCAGAACCAGCAGCAGCCGTACAACCGGGGCTACTGAAGCGCCCCGGAGGGCGCGGGGCCGTGTCGACATGCGGCTCCGCCGCGCGGGCGCGACCGGCCCCGTCCGGCCCACGGCCGCCGTTGCTCACCGGGCCCGCGCCGGACGGTGCCCGGAACCGGACGGCGCCCGCGCTAAAACCCCCGCGTCCGCTTGGCCGCCCGGCGCTTCTCCGCGGAGCCGATCCGCAGGAAGATCCGCGAGATCTCCGACCCGAGGTTCACCCCGATCGCGATGGCCATGGCCAACGCCACGGCCTTCGTGAGGGACGTCAGCCCCGAGTCGACCTCGTTCTGGGCGATGCCCAGCAGACCGAAGTACGTGGCGGAACCGGGCAGCAGCGGTCCGATCGCCGCCGTGGTGTACGGCAGCGCGGACGCGAACCGGTACCGGGCCAGCAGCTGCCCGAACAGGCCCACGAGGCCCGCCGCCGCGGTCGTGGAGACCACCGGCGAGATGTCGCCCGTGTAGTGCATCGCGCCGTACACCACCCAGGCGACCCCGCCGTTCAGGGTCGCCATGAGCACGGTGGACCGTTCCTGCTGGAGCAGCACCGCGAAGGCCAGTGACAGCAGCATCGACGCGGCGATCTGCCACAGCGGCTCGTCGGAGACGCCGAGCGCCGCGTCCGGGTTCAGGTTGGCGCCCAGCTGCACGCCGAAGTACAGCACCGTCAGCACCCCGGCCACGATGCCCACGAAGAAGTACAGGACCTCCAGCAGACGCGCGGACGCCGTGATGTAGAAGCCGGTCAGGCCGTCCTGCACACCGGCCACCAGCGCCCGCCCGGGCAGCAGGGCGAACAGCCCACCGGTGATCACCGCGGACGCCTTCACGTCCGCGTGCGCCAGCGTCAGCGCCACCCCGATCGCGGCCGGCGGCATCGCGGCCACCGTGAACTGGTAGAACTCCGGCAACCCGCGCCCCGCGCACAGCCAGGCCAGCCGGTCGCCGAGCATCGCGCCGATCGCGGCCGACACGAACACCAGGAAGCCACCGCCGACGAGCACCGATGCCGCCCCCGCGAGCAGCCCGCTCGCCGCGGTCAGCGCCCAGCCGGGGTACGGATGCCGGTTGCGGCGGATCTCCGCCAGCCGACGGTAGGCATCCTCCAGGGAGACGTGCGTCTCGTCGTCGCTGAGGTCGTCCACCAATTGATAGACGGCCGCCAGCCGGGTGTAGTCGGGGCTGCGGCGCCGCACCGTGCGCGACGCGGTCACCGGGTCGTCGACCAGGGACGGCTGGTAGGAGATCGACAGCAGGGTGAACGTGACGTTGGGTTCGCAGCGGTCCAGGCCGTAGGAGCGGCACACGGCGAACATCGCCGCCTCCACGTCCTCGGCGCCCTCACCGCCCGCCAGCAGCAGCTCACCGATACGCAGGGTCAGGTCGAGCACGCGCGGCACGGCCGGCCCGGCCTCGTCGTGCCGCTGCACCGGCTCCGGCGCCGGCCGTTCGGTCACCGGCATGCGCAGCATGGTGCGCATCCGGTCCTGCCACGGCACGTCCTTGGCCAGGCTGACCAGCGGAATCCCGCTCGCCGGAGTGAACGCGGCCGCCTGCTTCGCGCTGTAGGTGCTCGGCGTGCTGAACGCCGACCCCTCCGTCTCGGCCGGGGGCGGCGGCGGGGCCACCTCCAGACCGTCCGGAAGGGCGAATTCGGAAGTCGTCTCGGACTCCGTACCGGTCTTCGGGACGGCCAGCCCGTCGGGAACGGCGAACTCGGACGTCGTCGACGACTCGGCCTCGGCCGGTGCCGTGACACTGGTGGGAGGTATGAACACGCTCCTCGCCTCGTCCGACTGCGGCTTGCGGTCCTCCGCGTCCGTCACCTGCTCCGCTCTCCCTTTACGACACCGCCCGTAAGCCTGCCCCGTACAGCCTCAGTATGCGCACGCACAGCAGGACGGGCCGCACGCGCGCGTGCGGCCCGTCCTGCGTCTCGCAGCGGGAGGACTCAGTGGCCGCCCTGCTCCTCGAGGCGCTTGTAGGACCGCTCGATCTCCGCCTCGGCGTCCACCCGGCCGACCCAGTTGGCGCCCTCGACCGACTTGCCCGGCTCCAGGTCCTTGTAGACCTCGAAGAAGTGCTGGATCTCCAGGCGGTCGAACTCGGACACGTGGTGGATGTCGCGCAGGTGCTCCACGCGCGGGTCCGTCGACGGGACGCACAGCAGCTTGTCGTCGCCGCCGGCCTCGTCCGTCATCCGGAACATGCCGATCGCGCGGCAGCGGATCAGGCAGCCCGGGAACGTCGGCTCGTCCAGGATGACCAGCGCGTCCAGCGGATCGCCGTCCTCGCCGAGGGTGTTCTCGACGAAGCCGTAGTCGGTCGGGTAGGCGGTCGAGGTGAAGAGGCGGCGGTCCAGGCGGATACGACCGGTCTCGTGGTCCACCTCGTACTTGTTCCGCGAACCCTTCGGGATCTCGATCGTGACGTCGAACTCCACCGGACGCTCCTCCATGATCAGCACATAGTTCTGGTGGTTAAGTGTCCCTCACGCAGGTGTGTGATCGCGAAAGGGGCTGGTGGTCGTGCCAGAGCTGAGGCCTTGGCGGGCCGCGGGACCGCACGTCGTGCGGATCACGGACGCCGTACGACCTCGTCTCGCCAGGGCCGCGGAGACCGTACGGCCACGTCTGGCGCGCGTCGCCGCGGCCGTCGGACCACGGTTCGCGCGGCCGGACCGGCCGGGATCACCGCGGGCCGCGCGGCCGAAGACCTGGCAGTTCACCGCGACCGCCGCCACCGCCGGTCTGGCGCTGGCCGCGGGTGTGGTGACCGCCGCCGGTCCCTGGGACTCCTCGGGTCAGCGTACGGCCGAGCGGGACCGGGCCGTGGCCCTGGAAGCCGCGCGTGGCACAGATCACGGCGGCACCCGCGCCCACGCCGGTACGCCGCCCCGCGGATCCCAGGCCGTCCCGTCGGCGATCTCCGTGCTCACCGGCCTCGGCTCCACCGCCACCACCGTGAAGTCGGCGCCCGGCGGCAAGGCCCTCAGCGCCGTCCTCGGCCCGCTGCTGACGAACCCGGCGCTCGGCCACCGTTCCGCCGCCGTGGTCGACGTGTCCACCGGCGAACGGCTTTACGGCACCGGCTCCGGGGACGCGCTCATCCCGGCCTCGACCACCAAGATCGCCACCGCCGTCGCCGCGCTCTCCGCGATGGGCGCCGACCACCGCCTCACCACCCGCGCGGTGTACGAACCCGACACCGAGGAGGTCGTCCTGGTCGGCGGCGGCGACCCCACGCTCACCGCCCGCAAGGAGGCCGACGGCCTCGCGAGCCTGCGCGACCTCGCGGAGCGGACCGCCGCCGCCCTGGCCGGACGCGGGGTGCGCGAGGTGACGCTGTCGTACGACACGACCCTCTACAAGGGCACCACGATCCACCCGATCGGGGTCAACCCGAACATCGCCGCCGTCACCCCCCTCATGGTCGACGAGGCCCGCACCGACGGCTCCGCCGGCGGCCCGGCCCCGCGGGTCGCGGACCCGGCGGCCGCCGCCGCGCGGACGTTCGGCGACCTGCTGAAGGAACGCGGCATCAAGGCCACGCCTCCCGGCCCCTCGAAGGCCACCACCCGCGCCTCCACCCTCGCCACGGTCTCCTCGCCCCCGCTGGCCGCCCTCGTCGAGCGGATGCTGACCAACAGCGACAACGACCTCGCCGAGGCCCTCGCCCGCCACACCGCCCTGGCCACCGGAAAGAGCGCCGACTTCGCCGGCGGCGGCGCGGCGATCACCGCCCGTCTGAAGGACCTCGGTCTCCCCCTGAAGGGCGCCGGCATCGACATCAAGGACGGCAGCGGCCTCGACCGGCGCGACAAACTCACCGCCGACCTCCTCACCGCCCTGCTCGTCAAGGCCGGCGACCCGGCCCACCCCGAGCTGCGCCCCGCCCTCACCGGCCTGCCCGTCGCCGGCTTCACCGGTACCCTCGCCGGCCGCTACACCGACGGGGCGGCCGGCGTCGTACGCGCCAAGACCGGCACGCTCACCGGTGTGAACACACTGGCGGGCACGGTCGTCGACAAGGACGGCCGCCTGTTGGCGTTCGCCTTCCTGGCGAACGCCACCACCGCCCCGACAGCGGCCCAGTCCGCCCTGGACAAGGCAGCCACGGCCCTGTCGTCCTGCGGCTGCCGCTGACCGTCGGCGCCCGACCCGGAACCGGCGTCGGCTCAGAAGGGGCGCGGGGCCGTATCGACATGCGGCTCCGCCGCGTGGACGCGAAGGGGGTCCGGGGGCGAAGCCCCCAGGGACGGGAAGGGGCGCCGGGGAGGGCGAGAAACCGGAGGTACGACGAACGGCCGCGCGCCCCCGGGGCCGGTGACCGGCCGTCCCCGGGGTACCCCGGTCACCTCGCCGTCCTGCCCGAAACCGGGGCTCTCACGTACCGTTGACGCATGACGAGCATCGGTGGTGCTGCCTCTTCCGGGATGGTCGACTGGAATCTCGCGGTCGCGACCGCGACCCGGCTCATGCGGCCGGGCCCCGACGTGAGCCGCGACGAGGCCCGGGCCGTCGTCGCGGAACTGCGCCGGCACGCGAAAGCCTCGGAGGAACACGTCCGGGGCTTCACTCGTCTGGGCACCGAGGAGACCCACGACACCCCTGTCCTCGTCGTCGACCGCCCCGGCTGGGTCCGGGCCAACGTCGCCGGCTTCCGCGAACTGCTCAAACCGCTCCTCGACAAGATGCAGGAACGGCGCGGCACCGGCCCCGGCAACGTGGTCCTCGGTGCCGTCGGCGGCAAGGTCACCGGCGTGGAGCTGGGCATGCTGCTGTCCTTCCTCGCCTCCCGCGTCCTCGGCCAGTACGAGACCTTCGCCCCCGCCACCCGCGACCTCCCGGCCGGTGCGAACGGCGCCGGGAGGCTGCTGCTCGTCGCCCCCAACATCGTCCACGTCGAACGCGAACTCGACGTCGAACCCCATGACTTCCGTCTGTGGGTGACCCTCCACGAGGAGACCCACCGCACCCAGTTCACCGCCGTGCCCTGGCTGCGGGACCATCTGGAGGGCGAGATCCAGTCGTTCCTGGAGGAGACCGACGTCGACCCCATGACCGTCCTGGAACGCGTCCGCGAGGCCGCCCAGTCGCTCGCCGGCGGCCGTCCCGAGGGCGAGGAGGGCGACGAGGGGCGCTCCCTCGTCGAGATCGTGCAGACCCCCGCCCAGCGCGAGATCCTCGGCCGTCTCACCGCCGTGATGTCCCTGCTGGAGGGCCACGCCGACTTCGTGATGGACGGTGTCGGCCCCGAGGTCGTGCCGAGCGTCGCCGAGATCCGGGAGAAGTTCCAGCAGCGCCGCGCCAAGGGTGCCTCCCGCCTGGACATGGCCCTGCGCAAGCTGCTCGGCCTGGACGCCAAGCTCCGCCAGTACCGCGACGGCGAACGCTTCGTGCGCGCCGTCGTCGAGGAGGCCGGCATGGACGGCTTCAACCGGGTGTGGACCTCGCCCAACACGCTCCCCACCAAGGCGGAGATCGCCAAACCGGCGGACTGGATCACACGGGTGCACCGTAAACCGGAAGCCTGAGCCCCGCGCACCGTCATGCGCCGTACACGGCCGACGGCAGACAGACGCCCCTTCAATCACCCGTCCGAGGGACCGTGAGCCCTGAGTAGGCGTGCAATGCTCGGGGAACGGCCCGGTTCTGTCACCATCTACACACTCTGAGTGACCGAATCTCGGGCTCACCCCCCGAAAACTTCATGAAGGGAACCGGACATGGGTCCCCATCCTGCGGTCGCGGCGATACGCCTGGCGGTCCGCCGCGTCCTGAACGACATCCTCGACGACCACGGCCGAGCCCCCGGCCGCGCGACGCACGAGTGGCCCTCCTCCCCGCTCGTGCTCGTGGCCTGCTCCGGCGGCGCCGACTCCATGGCGCTCGCCTCCGCCCTCGCCTTCGAAGCCCCCCGCCTCGGCGTCCGCGCCGGCGGCGTCACCGTCGACCACGGCCTCCAGGCCGGCTCCGGCCTGCGCGCCGCCGACGTCGCCTCGCGCCTGAGCGAACTCGGCCTCGACCCCGTCGAGTCCGTCGCGGTCACCGTGGGCCGCGAGGGCGGACCCGAGGCCGCCGCCCGGGACGCACGCTACGCCGCCCTGGACGCCGCCGCCGAACGGCACGGAGCCACCGCCGTCCTGCTCGGCCACACCCGCGACGACCAGGCCGAGACCGTCCTGCTCGGCCTCGCCCGCGGCTCCGGCATCCGCTCCCTGTCCGGAATGGCCGCGGTCTCGGGGGCCGGCGGCCGTTACCGGCGCCCCTTCCTCCAGCTCGACCGGCAGACCGCCCGCAGGGCCTGCATGGTCCAGTCCCTGCCCGTCTGGGACGACCCGCACAACGCCGACCCCGCCTACACCCGCTCCCGGCTCCGTCACGAGGGCCTGCCCGCCCTGGAGAAGGCCCTCGGCAAGGGCGTCGTCGAGGCCCTCGCCCGTACGGCCCAGCTCTCCCGCGACGATGCCGACGCCCTCGACGCGTGGGCCGGCCGGGCCGAGGCCGGCGTCCGCGACGCCG
The DNA here is from genome assembly GCF_044334705.1 of Streptomyces sp. NPDC020731. Taxonomy (NCBI): domain Bacteria; kingdom Bacillati; phylum Actinomycetota; class Actinomycetes; order Kitasatosporales; family Streptomycetaceae; genus Streptomyces; species Streptomyces sp. NPDC020731. The sequence goes on along the minus strand of NZ_JBIRTN010000008.1, from coordinate 64,605 downwards.
ACGGCCGCCTGGAGTGCGCCGCGCTGCACGCCCTGCCGCCCGCCGTACGCCGCCGTGTGCTGCGCCGGGCCGCCATCGAGGCCGGCGCGCCGGCCGGTTCGCTGTTCGCCCGCCACATCGAGGAAGTCGACCGGCTGATCACCGGCTGGCGCGGTCAGGGGGCCATCAATCTCCCCGGCCGGGTCGTCGCCCGCCGGCAGGGTGGCAGACTGGTGATTCGGCAGGGCTGAATCCGGACCCCACCGACCCGTACGAGTCGCGGGGCGGACCGGACCGGCCGGTGGGACGACCGAAAGTGATGCGGGTGGACGCGAAAGACATGGGTGCCGACCTCGAGAAGGTGCTCATCACCAAGGAAGAGATCGACGCCAAGCTGGTGGAGCTGGCCGCGAAGATCGACGCGGAGTACGCGGGCAAGGACCTGCTGATCGTCGGCGTGCTCAAGGGCGCGGTGATGGTGATGGCCGACCTCGCGCGGGCGCTGTCCACTCCCGTCACGATGGACTGGATGGCCGTGTCCTCGTACGGGGCGGGCACCCAGTCCTCCGGTGTGGTGCGGATCCTCAAGGACCTCGACACCGACATCAAGGGCCGGCACGTCCTGATCGTCGAGGACATCATCGACTCCGGACTGACCCTGTCCTGGCTGATCTCCAACCTCGGCTCGCGCGAGCCCGCCTCCCTCAAGGTGTGCACGCTGCTGCGCAAGCCCGATGCCGCCAAGGTCGCCATCGACGTGGAATGGGTCGGTTTCGACATTCCCAACGAGTTCGTCGTCGGCTACGGCCTCGACTACGCCGAGAAGTACCGCAACCTCCCGTTCGTCGGTACGCTCGCGCCCCACGTCTACGGCGGCTGAACCCGGGGACCCGGTCCGCCGTACGGTGATCGGGAACCCCGGCGGGCTCCGCGGCGTTGGAGCATTCGTGGACGCGATTGCCGGCTGTCCCCCGCAGCTTCGGGGGCCCATGCTGGGGTACCGTCCGAAGAACAGTCTTTATCAAACTCACTATGGCAGGAGGGACGGGGCGGCACCGCTCCGTATGGATGGACGTGAAGCGATACTTCCGTGGGCCGGTCATGTGGATCGTGCTGGCCGTCCTTGCCGTGGTCGTGTTGATGCAGGTCGTCGGCTCGTCCGGCGGCTACAAGACGGTGGACACCGGCGAGGTCGTCCAGGCGATCAATGAGAACAAGGTCGAGTCGGCCAAGCTGACCACCGGCGACGAGCAGACCATCAAGGTCCAGCTCAAGGACGGCGTCGAGGTCAAGGACAGCTCGAAGATCCAGGCGAGCTATATCGGCGACCAGGGCGTCACCATCGCCAGCACACTGCAGGACAAGTTCCAGAACAAGCAGATCCCGGACGGCTACACGGTCTCGCCGTCCAAGCAGAACCCGTTCGTGAGCATTCTGCTGTCCCTGCTGCCCTTCGTCCTCATCGTCGTGGTCTTCCTGTTCCTGATGAACCAGATGCAGGGCGGCGGCTCCCGCGTCATGCAGTTCGGCAAGTCCAAGGCGAAGCTCATCACCAAGGACACCCCGAAGACGACGTTCTCCGACGTCGCGGGATCGGACGAGGCGGTGGAGGAGCTCCACGAGATCAAGGAGTTCCTGCAGGAGCCGGCGAAGTTCCAGGCCGTCGGGGCGAAGATCCCCAAGGGCGTACTGCTCTACGGCCCGCCCGGTACGGGTAAGACCCTGCTCGCGCGTGCCGTCGCGGGCGAGGCCGGTGTGCCGTTCTACTCGATCTCCGGTTCCGACTTCGTCGAGATGTTCGTCGGTGTCGGTGCCTCCCGGGTCCGTGACCTGTTCGAGCAGGCCAAGGCCAACGCTCCCGCCATCGTCTTCGTCGACGAGATCGACGCGGTCGGCCGCCACCGCGGCGCCGGCCTCGGCGGTGGTCACGACGAGCGCGAGCAGACCCTGAACCAGCTCCTCGTCGAGATGGACGGCTTCGACGTCAAGGGCGGCGTGATCCTCATCGCCGCGACGAACCGGCCCGACATCCTCGACCCGGCGCTGCTGCGTCCCGGCCGTTTCGACCGCCAGATCGCGGTCGACCGCCCGGACATGCAGGGCCGCCTCGAGATCCTCAAGGTGCACCAGAAGGGCAAGCCGGTCGCCCCGGACGTCGACCTCTCGGCCGTCGCCCGCCGCACTCCCGGCATGACCGGTGCCGACCTGGCCAACGTGCTGAACGAGGCCGCTCTGCTGACCGCGCGCAGCGATCAGAAGCTGATCGACAACAAGATGCTGGACGAGGCGATCGACCGTGTGGTCGCGGGCCCGCAGAAGCGGACCCGGATCATGTCGGACAAGGAGAAGAAGATCACCGCGTACCACGAGGGCGGACACGCCCTGGTCGCGGCTGCTTCCCCGAACTCCGACCCCGTCCACAAGATCACGATCCTCTCCCGAGGCCGTGCCCTCGGCTACACGATGGTGCTCCCGGACGAGGACAGGTACTCGACCACGCGCAACGAGATGCTGGACCAGCTCGCCTACATGCTGGGTGGCCGCGCGGCCGAGGAGCTCGTCTTCCACGACCCGACCACCGGTGCCGCCAACGACATCGAGAAGGCCACCAGTGTGGCCCGCGCGATGGTCACGCAGTACGGCATGACCGAGCGTCTCGGTGCGATCAAGTTCGGTGGCGACAACACCGAGCCGTTCCTCGGGCGTGAGATGGCCCACCAGCGTGACTACTCGGAAGAGGTCGCCGCGCTGGTCGACGAAGAGGTCAAGAAGCTCATCGAGACCGCGCACAACGAGGCGTGGGAGATCCTCGTCGAGAACCGTGACGTCCTCGACAACCTGGTCCTGGCCCTCCTGGAGCGGGAGACGCTGGGCAAGGAGGAGATCGCCGAGGTCTTCGCGCCGATCGTCAAGCGCCCGCCCAGGCCCGCCTGGACCGGTTCCTCCCGCCGTACGCCGTCCACCCGCCCGCCGGTCCTCTCCCCCAAGGAGCTGGCCCTGACGAACGGGGCGAACGGCGCGACGCCGGCCATCACCACCGCCAAGAGCACCGCGGCGGACCCCGTCCCGGCGCCGGAGCGGACCCCGGAGGAACGCCCCGAGAGCTGATCCCGAGGCTCCCGGTGGCCCCACCGGGCCCGGAATGGATGCCGTGCCCCCCTGGTTCTAGCCTGGGGGGCACGGCATTTTGCGTACCCGCAGTGGAGACGCGTGCCCCTCACGCGTGAAGGCACAGGAACGAGGCATCTCACATGACCGACCCCGTGACGCTGGACGGCATGGCCCCCATCGGCGAGTTCGACGAGAAGCGGGCCCAGAACGCCGTACGCGAGCTTCTGATCGCGGTCGGCGAGGACCCCGACCGGGAGGGTCTCCTGGAGACCCCGGCGCGGGTGGCGCGGGCGTACCGGGAGATATTCGCGGGGCTGTGGCAGAAGCCCGAGGACGTGCTGACGACGACGTTCGACCTCGGTCACGACGAGATGGTGCTCGTCAAGGACATCGAGGTCCTGAGCAGCTGTGAGCACCATCTGGTGCCGTTCGTCGGAGTTGCCCATGTCGGTTACATTCCGTCCGTCGACGGCAAGATCACGGGTCTTTCGAAACTGGCTCGGCTCGTGGACGTCTACGCGCGGCGCCCGCAGGTGCAGGAACGACTCACCACTCAGGTCGCCGACTCCTTGATGGAGATCCTGGAACCGCGTGGAGTGATCGTTGTCGTCGAGTGTGAGCACATGTGCATGTCGATGCGGGGGGTGCGGAAGCCGGGGGCGAAGACGATCACGTCGGCCGTGCGGGGGCAATTGCGTGACCCCGCCACCCGCAACGAGGCGATGAGCCTGATCATGGCGCGCTGACGCGAGCGCGCCTCACGCCGCCGGGACCGTGCCCTGGCCGTTGGTGTCGTCGTCCTCCGGGAGCTTGCAGACGCGCTCCAGGAAGATGGCCGCCGCTATGACGCCGATGCCCGCCAGGACCGAGAAGCCGGCGTAGATGGCCTGGTCACGGCGGGCGGGAATGTCCAGGGACTCCAGCAGGAAGACGCCCGCGCCGCCGTACATGCCGGCGACGAGCGCGGCCACCAGGGCGCTGGCCTGCCCGAAGACGACCGCGCGGGCCGCCATCAGGGGGTCGACTCCCTTGGCGTCGGCCTGCCGCTCGCGCTGGGCCTTGAGGCGGGCGCGGAGGGAGAGCGCGGTGGCCGCGAGGACCACCGCGATCAGGGCGAGGACGATGGGCGCGGCCACGGGCACGCTCGGAAGGGTGCCCAAGGAGTTCCAGAGGCGGGCGCCGGCCCAGGACAGGATCCCGGCCACGACGAAGACGCCGGCCAGCACCCTGATGCGCAGCTCTTTCACGGTGTCCCTTCGCGTTCCCCGGACGGTGCCCCGGAATGTGGTCGTCTCGACCTTAACGGCTACTCGGGCAGCCGGAGTTCCAGATCCGCGCGGGGCGTGACGCCCTCACGGGTGACCGCGCCGAGGAGATCGGCGACCGGGCCGCGGCCGGGGAGCTCCGCCTCGGGGTCGACGTCGTGCCAGGGGGCGAGCACGAAGGCACGCTCGTGGGCGCGGGGGTGCGGGAGCGTGAGCTGCGGGTCGTCGGAGTGGTGATCCGCGTAGGAGACGATGTCGACGTCCAGGGTGCGCGGCCCCCAGCGCTCGTCCCGGACCCGGTGGAAGGCCTCCTCGACCGCGTGCGCCCGCTCCAGCAGGGAGGACGGGGGCAGGGTGGTCTTCAGGACCGCGACCGCGTTGAAGTACGAGGGCTGGCTGCCGGGCTCGACGCCCCACGGCTCCGTCTCGTACACGGGGGAGACGGCCTTGACCCGGATGCCGGGGGTGTCCTCCAGGGCGTCGACGGCCCCCTGGAGGGTCTCCAGGCGGTTGCCGAGATTGGCGCCGAGGGAGACCACGGCCCGTTTCGGATTGTGCAGGGTGGTGTCGGCGGCGTCGACCTGCTCGACCACGGAGGCGGGGACGGGCTGAACGGTCGGGTCGGTCTGGCCCTGGGTGGACGGCCTGGTCATACGCGGCTCCGGATGATGGTGACGGTCACGTCGTCGAAGGGCACGGTGATCGGCGCGTCCGGCTTGTGGACGCACACCTCGACCTCCTGCACCACGTCGTGCTTCAGACAGACCTGGGCGATGTGCTCGGCGAGCGTCTCGATGAGGTCGACGGGCTCGCCCTGGACGACCGCCACGACCTCCTCGGCCACGATGCCGTAGTGCACGGTCTTCGTCAGGTCGTCGTCGGCCGCGGCCGGCCGGGTGTCCAGGCCGAGGACGAGGTCCACGATGAAGGTCTGGCCCTCCTCGCGTTCCTTGGGGAACACACCGTGGTGCCCGCGGGCCTTCAGGCCGCGCAGCGCGACACGATCCACGCGAATCACTCCTGCAGTCGTCGGTCCGGCCGGTCGGTGCCGGTTCGGGCGGCACACCGGCCTGCACTTGAATCTACCCGCGGGCACCGACAGGGCCGGTGGCCCGGGGTGCGGGTACGGGCCGGCGGCCGGCGATGTCACCGCCCGTTCCCCGGGGAGGCCGGGGGTTCACGGTGTGGTGGCGGCCCCTGCCCGCCCCGTCGTGATTCCAGCCGCTTCCGGCGAGGGGGCGACGGGCCCCGAGGTCCGTCTACCCACTCAGGCCGGGGTGTCGTCGTCTTCGCCGTCCTCTTCCTCGGCGAGGACCGGGGAGGCGTGGTGGGACCAGAGCTTCCAGCCGGACGGGGTGCGCCGGAACACGTTGGTGGCGACGACGAGCTGGCCGACCAGGGGGCCGAGTTCCTCGCCGGCCTCGGGGGCGGGGCCGCCGCTGAGGATGTTCTCGGTGCAGGTCACCAGGGCGGTGTCGCCGGTGACGGAGACATGGGTGTCGGTGAGGAAGAACTGGATGTAGTCGGTGTTCGCCATGATCAGGGCGTACGACCTGAGTACCTCGCCGCGTCCGGTGAGCACGGGCCAGCCGGGGTGGACGCAGGAGACCACGCCGGTGTCCGCGGGGTCGTGGTACTCCTCGTCGACGCCGAGGTCGCCGGGGGTCAGCCAGAGCGACGCGACCTCTTCGAAGTCGCCCCTTTCGAGCGCCTCGTAGAAGGCGGTGTTGGCGGCCTCGACGTGTTCGACATCGGTGTGGGGTGCGCTCACCGGGCTCCTTCTGCGCCGTGCGCGCCGGGTTCGGAGGGTGCGGTGTCCGCCGTGCGCGCCTGCGCGAGGGCGCGCGTGACCCGTACGGCGTCCGCGGTGGCGCGTACCTCGTGCACGCGGACCGCCCAGGCGCCGGCCTGCGCGGCGAGGGCGGAGACGGCGGCGGTGGCCGCGTCGCGTTCCCGCGCGGGCGGGGCCGCGCCGTCCGGGCCGGCCAGGACGCGCCCGAGGAACCGCTTGCGGGAGGCGGCGACCAGCACCGGGTGGCCGAGGGCCAGGACGCGGTCGAGGCGGGCGAGGAGGGCCAGGTCGTGGTCGGCGCCCTTGGAGAAACCGAGGCCGGGGTCGACGATCACACGGTCGGCGGCGATTCCGCCTTCCAGGACGGCCTCCACGCGCGCGTGCAGTTCCTCGGTGACCTCCGTGACCACGTCGGCGTACACGCCCTCGATGTTGCCGCCTTCCAGGAAGCCGCGCCAGTGCATGACGACGAAGGGGGCGCCGGCGGCGGCGACGACGGGAATCATGGCGGGGTCGGCGAGTCCGCCGCTGACGTCGTTGACCAGGGCGGCGCCGGCCGCGAGGGACTGTTCGGCGACGGAGGCGCGCATGGTGTCGACGGAGATGGTGACACCCTCGGAGGCGAGGCCGCGGACCACGGGGATGACGCGCTTGAGCTCCTCGGCCTCGTCGACGCGGGTGGCTCCGGGCCGGGTGGACTCGCCGCCGACGTCGACCAGGTCGGCGCCCTGGGCGACCAGGTCGAGGCCGTGCTTGACGGCGGTCGTCGTGTCGAACCAGCGGCCGCCGTCGGAGAAGGAGTCGGGGGTGACGTTCACGACTCCCATGACCGCACAGCGGTCCCAGGGAGGAAGGCCCGCGACCTGGCGGCGTCCGCTGTGGTTGCTCATATGTTCAGCGTAGGCCCAGCAAGGGGCTGGGGTACGCCTCGGGCCGGGCGGGACGTCCAGGACCGTCCTCCGGGCCACGGACACGTTTCGCCCGGGTCCCGTAGCCGGCCGGGGAGGGAGGGATCCCGGACGTCCACCGCCGCCTCGTCGGCGAGTTCCAGGGCTTCCGGTCCGGTCTCCCGGGACCACACCTCGCCGCCGGTCCCCGAGCAGCCCATGACGGCGGGGGCCCGGGAGCGCGCCCCGGTCGGCGCCGCCCCGTTGACCACGCGGTGGGTGGCCGCCGCCCTGTCGCCGGGGGAGACGGCGACGGTTGTGCCGCGGCTTCGCGGCAAGTGGCCGGGGGAACCGCCCGGCACGTCCTCACCCGTCCCGGCCGACATCGTGCCCTGTGGTTTCGCGCGGGGCCCTCGTACCGGTGCCGATTCGGGCATCCGGCGACATTGCGCCCTCCAGGGCGGTGCCTTGGGGGCACTGTGTGCGGCAAGACGGCCGGGGATACGGGAGTTCACCGGGTGGAGTTCACCGGACGGAGTTCGGCGGGCAGTTCACGGGGCAATAAACGATCTTGATAATTGGGCAATACGTCTATTCACGTGGGACCCGCGTTCCCTGATGCCCTGTGAAAGCCTCGGTGCGGCTTTGTTTTTACGGGGCGGGGCACCATCATTCGCCTACGCGCGGTAAGTTTCTGGCCATGCCACGTGGACGTCACCGTCATTCCCCGCCCCTGCACAGGATGTTGCCCCCGTCGGCGATCGCAGGCATGTCCGTCGTCTGCGCCCTGGGGCCCTGGGTGTTCACGCAACCGATGGTGCTTCGTGTCCTGGCCGCGGCCGCCGCGGCCACGACGATCGCCGGCGCCGTCGTCATGCGGCACTGGGACGCCCAGGCGGGCAAACGCGTCGCCGATCTCACGCGCGCGCGTGCGAGCGACGAATGGCGTTTCGAGGAGCGGGTCGCCGAACTGGAGTCCGACCTCGAGGAGTCGCGCGAGCTGCGGGCGAAACTGGAGCAGCGGTTGCGCGCCAAGCGCGCGGAACTCGCCGGGCTGCGCAACGAGCACGCGGCCCTGCTGCGTCGGTACGCCGCGTCGGAGGTCGACCGGGCGAGCGTCCTGGAGGAACGCCGGGTGCTCGAGATAGAGGCCGCGGTTCCGGCCCACGCGCTGCCGGCGGGACCCTCGGCAGCGCCCGACGGCGCGGAGGCGCCCACGGAGGCGGTGCCCGGGACGGTGGAGCAGGACGAGGCCGTCACCGAGGAGACGCCGGAGGCTCCCTCCGTCTTCTCGCCCGAGGGGTCGAAGCTGTTCCTGCGCGCCGGCGCGGCGCTGGCGCGGCTCGCCGACGACACCGGCGCCGCAGAGGACGGCGCCGACACGGCCGTACGGACCGACCAGGCGTCCGGTCCTGCCGACGACACGCCGAAGGACGACGGCGCCCCCAAGGGCCCCGAGGACGACGGCCCCGAGCCCACGAAGCAGCCCGAGCGGGAGCAGGAGCAGGAGGACGAGGCCGAGGGGCAGACCGAGGCGGTCGACGAGCACGAGCGTACGACCGCCTCCCCCGCGCCGACCACTCCTCCGGCCCAGCCCGCGCGGCAGCCCTCCGGGCACTTCACCGTGCCGACGGCGGTGGCGGTCGTACCGCCGACCGCACCGGTACGGCGGCCCGTGTCCGGGGGCGGTTTCGACTTCTTCGGGACGAAGAAGGACACGGACGGCGCCGCCCTGGACGCCGTGCAGAACGAGGACCTGGCCGACGTCGTCGGCCAGGAGGCGCTCGCGCTGCACAAGGCGGAGGCCGAGGCGCGGTTCAAGCCCGTCGACGAGGAGGCACGCGGCGTCGGCCAGGTGATCGACCTGACGGCACACGACGAGACGGAACACATCGACGTCGAGGGCCTGCGCAGCGCGGCCTCCTGAAACACCGACCACCCCGACGGGCCCCGCGCACACCGCGCGGGGCCCGTCGGTCTTCCGCCGGGCCCGCCCGCGCGGGCGATGCCTCCCAGGGCCGGTGTGCGGCCTTCCACCGCACTCCGGGCCGCCGTCCGTCCCAGCGGCCCGGGCGGGCGTTTCGAGGCCTGTGCGGGGCCGGGCCGTCCAGTGGCCGGGGCGGGCCTCCCAGGGCCGGTGTGCGGCCTTCCGACCGCACTCCGCGTGCGCCTGCTCCCACGCACCGGGCAGGCGTTCCCGCACCCTGTGGCGGTCAGGCCATCCAGCGGTCCGGGAGGGCGTCCCTGCGGCCGGTGCGGGAGCGCTCCGCCTGGGACCGCAGGAGGGCCGCCGCCTCCGCGGCGTCCCGGAGGCGGGCCGTCACCGACTTGTTCGCGCCGGTGTCCACGTGGACGTCCGCGACGCCCAGGGCCCGCTTCCAGGGGCCCTGGACCAGCCGTACGCTCTGCACCTTGGCGTGCGGCACCAGGGACAGGCTGCGTCGCAGCAGCCCGTGCCGGGCGGCGAACACCGCGTCGGTGACGACGAGTCCGTGCCCCCGCCACCACAGCGGAACGCACCACCGCGCGCGGCGCGGCGGTGGTGAGAGCGCCTCGCGCGGGGGCACGCTCACCCCGGGCAGCACCCGCGCGACGACCGACTCGGCGAGCTCGCGCGGAGCGACCGGCAGCAGCAGGGAGTTGGACGAACCCGCCACGTCCAGTTCCACCCGCACCCAGTTGCGCCGCCGCCACAGCAGCGGCTCGACGAGCCGTACGGTCTGCACGCGCCCCGGCGGCACCGTCTCGTGCACCCGGTCCAGCAGCCCGTGGTCGATGCGCAGCCCGTCGGGCGACTCGCCCAGCGTCCAGTCGTACTCGGCGACGAACCGGCCCACACTGCTCGCGCCCACGGCGCCGAGCAGCGGCACGGCCGCGGCGAGCACCGTCCACAGGCTGTGGGTGGCCATCCACAGCAGCGGCACCGCCACGGCGGCGGCGAGGAGCCAGCCCCAGGTCGCCCCGGTCAGCAGAAGGGAGACGGCGAGGACGCCCGGTGGCACCCGCAGCATCTGCCGGGACGGCGCCTCGCCCACCTCGTGCGCGGTCTCCGGCGCGAAACCCGCCGCCCGAGCGAGGAGTTCCGCGCGCAGCGCACGTGCCTCGTCGGCGCCCAGGAAGGCGAGCTCGTCCTTCTTGTCGGTGCCTATGACGTCGAGTTTGAGCTTCGCCACGCCCGCCACCCGCGCGAGCAGCGGCTGGGTGACGTCGATGGCCTGGATCCGCTCCAGCCGGATGTGCGCGGTGCGCCGGAACAGCAGCCCGGTCCGGATGCGCAGCTCGCTCTCGGTCACCGCGAAGTGGGTGAACCACCAGGTCAGGAAGCCGTAGAGGGCGGCGGCCGGAAGGAGTACGGCGAGACCGATCAGCAGGGTCGTCGTCGTCAGCCGGGTCAGCTGGCGCTGCGCCTGGTCGGGGTCGTGCAGCGCCCACCCGAGCAGCACCGCGACGGGCGCCCACGCCCGCCTGAGCGGGGTGACGGGGTGCAACCGCCTCTCGGACACGGGCAGCCGGTCGCGTACGTCCTGGTGGACGTCGGGGGCCGTCACAGCCCCGCCGATCGGGCCTCACCGAGCTCGGTGAGCCGGTCGCGCAGCCGCTCCGCCTCCGCCGGGTCGAGGCCGGGAATGGTGGCGTCGGTCGCCGCTGCCGCCGTGTGCAGCTGCACGCTGGACAGCCCGAAGTGCCGTTCCACGGGCCCGGAGGTGACCTCGACCAGCTGCATCCGCCCGTACGGCACGACCGTCTCCTGGCGCCACAGGACGCCCCGGCTGATCAGCAGGTCGTCGGCGCGCTCCGCGTACCGCCAGGAACGCCAGTTCCGCCCCAGCAGCACCCAGCCCCAGATCAGCAGGGCCAGCGGCAGCAGCGCGAAGGCGGCCCAGCCGGGCCCGGCCAGCAGCCCCGGCACCAGCGCGGCGGCCAGGGTCAGCAGCCCCAGCCACACCACCAGCAGCAGCCGCCGCATCTTCAGCAGTCCCGGGGGCAGCGCGATCCACACCGGCTCCTCGCCGCCCGGGACCGCCGGCCCGCCCGTTCCCGCTGTCCCCGTGTCGTGCGGGCTCCCCGTCTCCATGGGCCCAGCGTACGTAGGGGAGACTGTGTTCATGACTCCTACGACGGAGACCATGGTCGGTATCGGCGGCGCGGCGGAGAGCACCGACATGGTGCTCAACATCGGGCCCCAGCACCCGTCCACGCACGGCGTGCTGCGGCTGAAGATCGTCCTGGACGGCGAGCGCATCATCCGCGCGGAGCCCGTGATCGGTTATATGCACCGGGGCGCGGAGAAGCTGTTCGAGGCCCGCGACTACCGCCAGATCATCATGCTGGCCAACCGCCACGACTGGCTGTCGGCGTTCTCCAACGAGCTGGGTGTGGTCCTCGCCGTGGAGCGGATGCTCGGCATGGAGGTCCCCGAGCGCGCGGTGTGGCTGCGCACGCTGCTCGCGGAGCTGAACCGGGTGCTCAACCACCTGATGTTCCTCGGCTCCTATCCGCTGGAACTGGGCGGCATCACCCCGATCTTCTACGCCTTCCGGGAGCGCGAGGAGCTCCAGCACGTCATGGAGGAGGTCTCCGGCGGGCGCATGCACTACATGTTCAACCGCGTGGGCGGCCTCAAGGAGGACCTCCCGGCGGGATGGACCACCCGAGCGCGCGCCGCCGTCGCCGACGTGCGCTCCCGCATGGACCGCTTCGACGGCCTGGTGCTCGGCAACGAGATCTTCCGCGGCCGCACGCGCGGCGTCGGCGTGCTGTCGCCGGAGGCGGTGCACGCGTACGGCGTGAGCGGGCCGATCGCACGGGGCTCCGGCGTCGACTTCGACCTGCGCCGCGACGAGCCGTACCTCGCCTACGGCGAACTGGGCGACGTCCTGAAGGTGGTGACCCGCGCGGAGGGCGACTGCCTCGCCCGCTTCGAGTGCCTCCTGGAGCAGACCCACAACGCCCTCGACCTCGCCGACGCCTGTCTCGACCGGCTCGCCGAGCTGCCCCCGGGCCCGGTCAACCAGCGGCTGCCGAAGGTGCTCAAGGCGCCCGAGGGGCACACGTACGCGTGGACCGAGAACCCGCTCGGCATCAACGGCTACTACCTGGTCAGCAAGGGCGAGAAGACCCCGTACCGGCTGAAACTGCGCTCGGCGTCGTACAACAACATCCAGACGCTCACCGAGCTGCTGCCGGGGACGCTGGTCGCGGACATGGTGGCGATCCTCGGGTCAATGTTCTTCGTCGTCGGCGACATCGACAAATAGGTCCCGTACGTCCGCGGTCCCCACCGGCTGCACCAGCCACCCGAAGTCGCCGAGTCCGCCCGGCGCGGTGAGCTCGGCGGCTTCCCCGGCGCACGCGAGGGCGCGTACGTATCCGGCCGGGTCGGTGGACGCCAGCGCGAGCGGGGGGCGTGCGCCGCTGATGCCCAGGGTGTGCAGGGCGTCCCGCTGCGACAGCAGGCGTGTGCCGGGGAGCGCGCAGGCCGCGGCGCACGCGTCCAGGGCGACATGGGCGGTGATGTCGCACGTCCCGTCCGGCACGGGCGTCGTCTCCCGCCCCTCCCGGAACGCCGTGAGCGTCCCGAACGGCGGTCGCGCGGTGGCCGTGTGCGCGTAGTCCACGGCGACGGCGAGTCCCCGCGCGAGCGCGCCGACGGCCGACGCCCAGGCCCGGTCCCGGGGCAGCCCGATCTCCGCGCGGAGCCCCTCCTCGGCCCTCAGCGGCCACCACCGCGCCAGCCACTCGGCCTCCGCACCCGCGACCGGCTCTCCGAGCCGCTCCGCCCCGTCCTCCCGCACCAGCACCAGCCGCGGTACGCCCGACGGGTCCACCTCGGCGACGTCCACGGGCACGTTGTCCAGCCACTCGTTGGCGAAGAGCAGTCCCGTGATCCTCTCCGGGGGCTCGGCCCGCCACTCGATCCGGTGATCCAGGCCGGCCGGCCGGCCGGCGAGCTCGACGGCGTACGCACGTACGCGCGGCGCCACGTCGGCGGGCAGCGCGGCGAGGACACCGGTGACCAGTTCGCCCCGCCCGGCCGCCATGTCCACGAAGTCGAGCACCGCCGGCCGCCCCAGCGCCTCGTCGACCCGGCACAGCAACCGCGCCACCGCGCCGGCGAACAGCGGCGAGGCGTGCACGGACGTACGGAAGTGCCCGGCCGGGCCCTCGCCGGGCCCGTGGTAGAAGCCGCCCGGACCGTACAGGGCGTCCTGAGCCGCCGCCCGCCAGCCCCGCCGGCCGCCGTCCGCAGCCCCTGCCGTCACCGGTTCCACGCTCCCGCCGCCGCCGTCGTCACCGGCCCAGGTTAAGCGGGCGGATATGCCGGGCCTCCACCTTGCGGAGTACACGTACCGGCCGGGGATCGGCCCTCCGGTTGACCCCTGCACGCATTTCGCTTCCCTACGCTGGGTTACGTGCAACGCCTCTATGACTTCCTCCGCAGACACCCGACGTGGGCCGACGGCTTCTGGGCCGTGGTCCTGTTCGGGATTTCGGTGTTCGGCGGAGCGACCGTGGAGGAGTCCCAGGGGACAGACCTGCCGGCCCTCACCGTGCCGGTCGCGCTGCTGCTGTCGCTGGTCGTCGCGCTGCGCCGCCGGATGCCCGAGCGGATGCTGCTCCTCGCCCTCGTCGTGGGCCTGGGGCAGCTGATCACGGACGTGGCGACGCTGCCCGCCGACTTCGCCCTGCTGGTGATCGTCTACACGGTCGCGGCGGTCGGCGCCCGCTGGGCCTCCCGCCTCGCGCTGACCGCCGGCCTGTGCGCGGCCCCGCTGGCGCAGCTGCGCTGGCCCAACGAGGACGTGGGCCTGGCGACCAACCTCGCCGTGATGGTCCTCCAGGCCGTGCCCTTCGCCCTGGCCTGGGTGCTCGGCGACTCCATCCGCACCCGCCGCGCGTACTTCGCGCAGCTGGAGGAGCGGGCCGCCCGGCTGGAGAAGGAGCGCGAGGCGCAGGCCAAGGTCGCGGTCGCCGCCGAACGCGCCCGGATAGCCCGGGAGCTGCACGACGTCGTCGCACACAACGTGTCGGTGATGGTGGTGCAGGCCGACGGCGCCGCCTATGTCCTCGACGCCGCCCCCGACCAGGCGAAGAAGGCCCTGGAGACGATCTCCTCCACCGGCCGTCAGGCCCTCGCCGAGATGCGCCGCCTGCTGGGCGTGCTGCGCACCGGCGAGCACCAGGAGGCCGGGGAGTACGTGCCCCAGCCCGACGTGCAGCAGATCGAGGACCTCGTCGAGCAGTGCCGGGGGTCGGGACTGCCGGTGGACTTCAAGGTCGAGGGCACTTCGCGCCCGCTGCCCAGCGGGGTCGAGCTCACCGCGTACCGCATCGTGCAGGAGGCGCTCACCAACACCCGCAAGCACGGTGGACCCGACGTGGGCGCCAGCGTGCGCCTGGTGTACTTCGACGACGGTCTTGGCCTCCTCGTGGAGGACGACGGCAAGGGCGCCCCGCACGAGCTGTACGAGGAGGGCGGTTTCGACGGCCAGGGTCACGGCCTGATCGGCATGCGCGAGCGGGTCGGCATGGTCGGCGGAACCCTGGACGCGGGCCCGCGCCCCGGCGGAGGATTCCGCATCAGTGTGCTGCTGCCGCTCAAACCCGCGCATTGACGCCCGCGCACGCCCCCTTGTTGACACCTGTCACACCCCTGAGACGACTTGACGACCGAATGGAAGAGGCCCCGATGACGATCCGCGTGATGCTCGTCGACGACCAGGTGCTGCTGCGCACCGGGTTCCGGATGGTGCTCGCCGCCCAGCCGGACATGGACGTCGTGGCGGAGGCGGGCAACGGCGTCGAGGCCCTGGAGGTGCTGCGGTCCACCGCCGTCGACGTGGTGCTGATGGACGTCCGCATGCCCAAGCTCGACGGCGTGGAGACGACCCGCCGGATCTGTGCGGACACCGATCCGCCGAAGGTGCTGATCCTGACCACCTTCGACCTCGACGAGTACGCCTTCTCCGGACTCAAGGCGGGCGCGTCCGGTTTCATGCTCAAGGACGTGCCGCCGGGCGAGCTGCTCGCCGCGATCCGCGCGGTGCACAGCGGCGACGCCGTGGTCGCCCCGTCCACCACCCGCCGGCTCCTGGACCGGTTCGCGCCGATGCTGCCCAGTACGGGCAAGCAGCCCGAGCACAAGGGGCTGGAACGCCTCACCGAGCGCGAGCGGGAGGTCATGGTGCTGGTCGCGCAGGGCCTGTCCAACGGCGAGATCGCGGCCCGGCTGGTGCTGTCCGAGGCGACCGTGAAGACCCACGTGGGCCGCATCCTGACCAAGCTGGGTCTGCGGGACCGGGTACAGGTGGTGGTCCTCGCCTACGAGACGGGTCTGGTACGGGCCGGCGGACACGGCTGAACAGCCGCCCGCGCGGTACGCGCCCTCAACGCAGGATCCCCTCCAGGAAGTCGCTGCCGAGCCGGGCCACGACCGTCACGTCCAGCTGGTGCAGCACGTACCGACCACGGCGGCGGGTGCTGATCAGTCCGGCCTTCTTCAGCACACCCAGGTGCCGGGATATCTCCGGCGCCGTCATGTCGTGCACCTGGGCCAGCTCACTGGTGGTGTACGCGCTGCGGGCGAGATGGCGGCACATGCGCATGCGGACCGGGTGGGACAGCGCGGTCATCCGCAGGGCGAGCTGGTCGACCGTCGGCGGGGCGGCCGGCTCGGGGGAGCCGACCGGATAATGCAGCACCGGCTGCCAGCCGTGCCGGTGCAGCACCATCAGGTGCGGCCAGCCGAGGCTGGTCGGGATCAGCAGCAGCCCGCCGTCGCCCGTGGCGGTACGGCCGTCGCCCAGCTTGTCCACGGTGATCCGGCCGGCCGCCTCGTCGAGCGTCACCGCGGGGGACACCGACGCCAGCGCCTCGGCCAGCCCCTTGTGCCGCAGCAGGTCGGTCTTGAGACGGGTGTCCGCGGTGAGCTGATGCCGCAGCCGGGTCCAGGTGCCGGCGAAGAACGCTTCGTCGCAGTCCTGGAGGAACTGCCGCAGCCAGGCCCTGATGTGTGGCGGGTCGGCGAGCAGCCGCTCGGTGAACAGCACCTGCCGGGGCCCCCGCGCGGCGGCCAGCTCCAGCGAGCGGCGGCGCAGCTCCTCGTCGGAGAGCGGGCCGGGGCCCGGGAGGCTGTAGGGGAGGGCGCAGGTGAACTCCAGGGCGGCGTCCACGAACTGCTCGTCGGACAGCTTGTCCAGCAGGTCCAGCTCCTCGGCGAGCGTCCCGCCCGGCAGCGCCCCGCGGCCGGGTATGCCGGCGCTCGGCAGGAACAGGTCCGAGAACGTCGTCCGCCACAGGAAGTCGGCCTCGCACATCCGGTCCGCCAGGTGCGGGTCGAGCCGCGCGGTCACACCCGTGACCCAGCCCTGGAGGCCCGGATGGTGTCCGGGCTCGGACAGCGCGTGCAGCGCCATGCCGAGCTCGGCCAGGGGCGAGGGCACGACGGCGACCCCTTCCGGCCGCAGCCCCGCGATGTCGATGTGCACGCTCATGCCCACATGGTGCACGAGCCCACTGACAATCCCGCCCCCTGGGCGAGGAGGGGGCGAGAGCCCGGAGCGGACCGGCGCACACCCGTGCGGGACCGTCAGGTACGGAGCAGGCGCCGCGCGAACTCCTCGGCCGCCGCCCGTACATCGTCGGCCGTCCACTCCAGGCCCGCGGAACGCACGTACACCTCCGTGAAGGACAGTCCCGGCCCCTTCGGGTCCCAGTGGTTGGCGAAGAGCACGGTCCCCGTCTCCTCGGCCGCCTCGATCGCCACCTCGGCGACCACATCCGCGTCGTACGGCAGCCATACCTGGAAGTCGTAGGTGTGCGGCACCTCGGGATGGACGCGGAACCAGGGCAGCCCCCCTGCCTCCAGGCCCTCGCGCAGCGCGGTGGACACCACGTGCGCGTGCCGGACGTACTCCGGCAGCCGGGGCAGCTCCCGTTCCAGGCCGATCAGCGCCGACAGCGCGGTCGGGAACTGCTGGAACACGTTGCCCCCGTACCGGTGCCGCCAGGCCCTCGCCTCCTCGGTCAGGCTCGTGGGACCGGCGAGGGCCGCGCCGCCGTAGGCGCCGAGGGACTTGTAGAACGACACGTAGACGCTGTCCGCGAGGCCCGCGATCTCCTCCAGCGGCCGGCCGAAGTGCTCGGTGCACTCCCACAGCCGGGCCCCGTCGAAGTGCACCACCGCCTCGCGTTCCCGCGCGGCGTCCACCACCTCGGTCAGCTCCTCCCACGTGGGCAGCACGAAACCGGCGTCCCTGAGCGGCAGTTCCAGCATCAGCGCCCCGAAGGGCTCCTCGAAGTCGCGCACCTCTTCGGCGGTGGGCAGCCGGGGCTCACTCGTCACCCGCACCGGCCGCAACCCGCTGACCTGGCTGAACGCGTTCCGCTCATGTACCTCGGGGTGGCTGAGCGGATGCAGGGCCACCGCGGGATCGCCGGTACGGCCCGCCCAGCAGCGCAGCGCCACCTGCTGGGCCATCGTGCCGGTCGGGAAGAACGCGGCGTCCTCGGTGCCGAGCAGCCCGGCGACCCGCTTCTCCAGGGCCTCCACGACACCGTTGCCGTAGATGTCGGAGGTCTCGTCGAGGTCGTACACGCTCCCCGCCGCCTCCAGCAGGGCCAGCCGCTCCGAGAGAGGGGCGAGGAAGCCGAGGCGCGCGAGCACGCGCGGGGCACCGCGCCAGGCGGCGATCCGCCGTTCGCGCAACGTCGGCCGCGACTCGCCGTCCGCCTCCGGACCGGGCCGCGGTTCGTCCCGCACCGCCGTTTCGTTGTTGCCGTCCGCCGTATCAGTCATGCCCGCGATCATCCCGCGCCCCCGTCCGCGCGGGCACCCTCATTTCCGCACGCGCGCGTGCCACGACGGCGCACGGAAACCCACAGCCTGTGGACAACCGGTCGCCCCCGGAACCGATCGCGTTAACATGACGAGAAATCGTCCGGTACCCCGAGCGGACTGGAACGGGAAGGCCGCCGTCGCGTGAACACAACCCCACAGCCCGATCCCCGGGACCGCCCCGCGCGGCTCACCGTCGGCGTCGTCGGCGCCGGACGCGTGGGCCCCGCCCTGGCCGCGTCCCTCCAGCTCGCCGGGCACCGTCCGGTGGCCGTCTCCGCCGTCTCCGACGCCTCCCGCAGGCGTGCCGAGCGGATGCTCCCCGACGTGCCGGTGGTGCCGCCCGCCGAGGTCCTCCAGCGGTCCGAGCTGGTCCTGCTGACCGTCCCCGACGACGCCCTGCCCGAGCTGGTCTCCGGACTCGCCGACACCGGCGCGGTGCGGCCGGGCCAGCTGCTGGTGCACACCTCCGGGCGGTACGGCGCGAAGGTCCTCGACCCCGCCCTGCGGGCCGGCGCGCTGCCGCTCGCCCTGCATCCCGCGATGACGTTCACCGGTACCCCCGTCGACGTGCAGCGCCTCGCCGGGTGCTCCTTCGGCGTCACCGCCCCCGAGGAGCTGCGGCTGGCCGCCGAGGCCCTCGTCGTCGAGATGGGCGGCGAGCCGGAATGGATCGCCGAGGAGAACCGCCCGCTCTACCACGCGGCCCTCGCGCTGGGCGCCAACCATCTGGTCACCCTGGTCGCCCAGTCCCTGGAACTGCTGCGCACCGCCGGTGTCGAGGCACCCGACCGGATGCTCGGCCCGCTGCTCGGCGCCGCCCTGGACAACGCCCTGCGCTCCGGTGACGCGGCCCTCACCGGTCCGGTCGCGCGCGGCGACGCGGGCACGGTCGCCGTACACGTCACCGAGTTGCGCCGGCACGCCCCGGGGGCCGTCGCCGGCTACCTGGCGATGGCCCGCGCGACCGCCGACCGCGCCCTGGCCCACGGCCTGCTGAAGCCGGAACTCGCCGAGGACCTCCTCGGGGTACTCGCCGACGGAGCGGACGGAGCGGACGGAGCCGACGGAGCCGACGGCACCGGAAGCACCCCGGGGGAGGACCGATGAGCGGCACGCCCCGACACCCCGCCCACCCCACCCGTACGACGACGCGCGCGTCCCGGAACGGAGTCGCCCGATGACCGCCACCCTGCTGCGCACCGCCGCCGAACTGCACGCACGCGCGCGTACCGGCCGCCGCGCCGTCGTGATGACCATGGGCGCGCTGCACGAGGGCCACGCCACGCTGATCCGCACCGCGCGGGAGACCGCCGGTCCCGACGGCGAGGTCGTGGTCACCGTCTTCGTCAACCCGCTGCAGTTCGGCGCGGGTGAGGACCTGGACCGCTACCCGCGCACCCCGGACGCCGACATCGAGCTGGCCGACCGGGCGGGCGCCGACGCCGTGTTCGCCCCCGCCGTGGACGAGGTGTATCCGGGCGGCGAACCCCAGGTCCGCGTCACCGCCGGTCCCATGGGCGAACGGCTGGAGGGCGCCGCCCGCCCCGGCCACTTCGACGGCATGCTCACCGTCGTCGCCAAGCTGCTCCACCTCACCCGTCCCGACATCGCCCTGTACGGCCAGAAGGACGCCCAGCAGCTCGCCCTGATCCGCCGCATGGTGCGGGACCTGAACTTCGGCGTCGAGATCGTCGGCGTCCCCACCGTCCGCGAGGAGGACGGGCTCGCCCTGTCCAGCCGCAACCGCTACCTCTCGGTCGCCGAGCGGCGCACCGCGCTCGCCCTGTCCCAGGCCCTGTTCGCGGGCCGCGACCGGCACGCCGCCCAGCAGGCGCTGCGCGCGCGTGCGAGCGAGGTGCCCGCCACGCGCGCGCGTGCCGAGGCGCTCAGCGCCATAGGGGAGTCCCGCGCGGCGGCCGACGCGCACGCCGTCGCCACGACCGCCGGCGGCCCGGCGGCCATCCGTGCCGCCGCCCGCCTGGTCCTCGACGAGGCCGCCCGCCTCACGCCGCCCCTCGCCCTGGACTACCTGGCCCTGGTCGATCCCTCCGACTTCACCGAGATCGGCGACGACTTCACCGGAGAGGCCGTCCTCGCCGTGGCCGCCCGCGTGGGTGCCACCCGCCTGATCGACAACATCCCCCTGACCTTCGGAACCTTCGGAGCCGCCTCGTGACCAGCACAGGCATACGACTGCACGCGCCCGCGTCCGGGTGGTCCATCGACGCGGACGTCGTGGTCGTCGGCTCCGGCGTCGCCGGCCTCACCGCGGCCCTGCGCTGCGAGGCCGCCGGCCTGACGACGGTGGTCGTCACCAAGGCCCGTCTCGACGACGGCTCCACCCGCTGGGCCCAGGGCGGCATCGCCGCGGCCCTCGGTGAGGGCGACACCCCCGAGCAGCACCTGGACGACACCCTGGTCGCCGGGGCGGGCCTGTGCGACGAGGAGGCGGTCCGCATCCTCGTCACCGAGGGCCCCGACGCCGTACGCCGCCTCATCGCGACCGGCGCGCACTTCGACGAGTCGACCGACGGCGGCCTGGAACTCACCCGCGAGGGCGGCCACCACCGCCGCCGCATCGCCCACGCGGGCGGCGACGCCACCGGCGCGGAGATCTCCCGCGCCCTGGTCGAGGCGGTCCGCGCGCGCGGGATGCGCACCGTCGAGAACGCGCTCGTCCTCGACCTCCTCACCGACGCCGACGGCCGCACCGCCGGCGTCACCCTGCACGTCATGGGGGAGGGCCAGCACGACGGCGTGGGGGCGGTCCACGCACCCGCCGTGGTCCTGGCGACCGGCGGCATGGGCCAGGTCTTCTCGGCGACCACGAACCCTTCCGTCTCCACGGGCGACGGCGTCGCCCTCGCCCTTCGCGCGGGCGCCGAGGTGAGCGACCTCGAATTCGTCCAGTTCCACCCGACGGTGCTCTTCCTCGGCCCCGAAGCGGAGGGCCAGCAGCCGCTCGTCTCCGAGGCGGTACGCGGCGAGGGCGCCCACCTGGTGGACGCCGACGGAGTGCGCTTCATGCAGGGGCAGCACGAACTCGCCGAACTCGCGCCCCGGGACATCGTCGCCAAGGGCATCATGCGCCGCATGCGGGAGCAGGACGCCGAGCACATGTACCTCGACGCCCGCCACTTCGGCGCCGAGATGTGGGAACACCGCTTCCCCACGATCCTCGCCGCCTGCCGTGCGCACGGCATCGATCCGGTCACCGAGACCGTTCCGGTCGCCCCGGCCGCCCACTACGCCTCCGGCGGCGTCCGCACCGACTCCCGCGGCCGCACCACCGTGCCCGGCCTGTACGCGTGCGGCGAGGTCGCCTGCACCGGCGTGCACGGCGCCAACCGCCTCGCCTCCAATTCCCTCCTCGAGGGCCTGGTCTACGCCGAGCGCATCGCCGCCGACATCGCACGTGCCGGGAACACCCTCCACGCGCGCGTGCCGCAACCGCTTCCCGCCACGGAACGCCCCGCCCACCCCCTCCTCCCCCCGGAGGCCCGTTCCACCATCCAGCGGATCATGACCCGGGGGGCAGGCGTACTGCGCTCCGCCTCCTCCCTCTCCGAGGCCGCCGACCGTCTTCATCGGCTCCACGCCGACGCGCGCGACGCCCTCGACGAGAACGGCAAGACCGCCGAGCCCGGCGTCGAGGCCTGGGAGGCCACCAACCTCCTGTGCGTGGCCCGTGTCCTGGTCGCCGCCGCGCAGCGGCGCGAGGAGACCCGTGGCTGCCACTGGCGCGAGGACCGTCCCGAGCGCGACGACACGACCTGGCGCCGCCACATCGTCGTACGGCTGAATCCGGACCGATCGCTGGCGGCGCACACCACCGAGACCACAGACTTCCCCCCGACCCTCACCCAGGCCCAGGAGCAGTGACAGCAGTGACCACCCCCGACCTTCCCCTCGTTCCCTCCGGCGGCTGTGGCGACGGCTGCGCCTGCGGCGCCGACGAGGAGACCTACCTGGAGTGCGGCCTCGACCCCGCGCTCGCCCAGCTCCTGGCCGACGCGGGCCTCGACCCCGTCGAGGTCGAGGACATCGCCAACGTCGCCCTCCAGGAGGACCTGGCCCACGGCGTGGACGTGACCACGGTCGCGACCATCCCGGAGGACGCCGTCGCCACCGCCGACTTCACCGCGCGGGAGGCGGGCACCGTGGCGGGCCTGAGGATCGCCGAGGCGGTCATGTCGGTCGTCTGCACGGAGGAGTTCGAGGTCGAACGCCACGCGGAGGACGGCGACCGCGTCGAGGCGGGCCAGACCCTGCTCTCCGTCACGACCCGCACCCGCGACATCCTCACCGCGGAACGCAGCGCCCTGAACCTCCTGTGCCGCCTGTCGGGCATCGCGACCGCCACGCGCGCGTGGGCGGACGTTCTCGAAGGCACCAAGGCGAAGGTCCGCGACACCCGCAAGACCACTCCCGGCCTGCGCAGCCTGGAGAAGTTCGCGGTGCGCTGCGGCGGCGGCGTCAACCACCGTATGTCCCTCTCGGACGCGGCCCTGGTCAAGGACAACCACGTGGTGGCCGCCGGCGGTGTCGCCGAGGCCTTCGACGCGGTCCGCGAACGCTTCCCCGACGTCCCGATCGAGGTCGAGGTCGACACCCTGCACCAGCTCCGCGACGTCCTGGACGCCGGTGCCGACCTGATCCTGCTGGACAACTTCACGCCCGGCGAGTGCGAGGAGGCGGTGGCCCTCGTCGACGGCCGCGCCGTCCTGGAGGCCTCCGGCCGCCTCACCCTCACCAACGCGAAGGCGTACGCGGACACGGGCGTCGACTACCTGGCGGTAGGGGCCCTCACCCACTCCTCGCCGATCCTCGACATCGGCCTGGACCTGCGAGCGGCGGAGTAGGACCGGTCATGCTGCTGACGATCGACGTGGGCAACACGCACACCGTCCTGGGCCTCTTCGACGGCGACGACATCGTCGAGCACTGGCGCATCTCCACGGACGCGCGCCGCACGGCCGACGAGCTCGCGGTCCTCCTCCAGGGCCTCATGGGCATGCACCCGCTGCTGGGCGACGAGCTGGGCGACGGAATCGACGGCATCGCGATCTGCGCGACGGTCCCGTCCGTCCTGCACGAACTCCGCGAGGTGACGCGCCGCTACTACGGAGACGTCCCGGCGGTCCTGGTGGAACCGGGCGTGAAGACGGGCGTGCCGATCCTCACCGACAATCCCAAGGAGGTCGGCGCGGACCGCATCATCAACGCGGTCGCGGCGGTCGACCTCTACGGCGGTCCGGCGATCGTCGTCGACTTCGGCACGGCGACGACGTTCGACGCGGTTTCCGCGCGGGGGGAGTACGTCGGCGGCGTCATCGCGCCCGGCATCGAGATCTCCGTCGAGGCGCTCGGCGTCCGCGGCGCGCAGCTGCGGAAGATCGAGGTGGCGCGTCCGCGGAGTGTGATCGGGAAGAACACGGTCGAGGCGATGCAGTCCGGCATCATCTACGGATTCGCCGGTCAGGTCGATGGTGTGGTCAACCGGATGGCCCGCGAGCTGGCGGACGATCCCGATGACGTGACGGTCATCGCGACGGGTGGGCTGGCGCCGATGGTGCTGGGCGAGAGCTCGGTCATCGACGAGCACGAGCCGTGGCTGACGCTGGTCGGGCTGCGCCTGGTGTACGAACGCAACGTGTCACGGATGTAGCGGGTGCACGGTCTCGGCGCGGGCCGGGGGCGGGGTGCGCGGCCCGTACCGACGGGGCCTCCCCATTCCCGGCTGCGCTCGAACAGGAGGGGCCCCGACCGCCCGTCCTCCCCTGCCCTCCCCATTCCCGGCTTCGCTGGAGCGGGGGGACCTCCATCGTCCTGGGGGTACCTCCCGGGCCCTCGAAGCACTGGGGGAGGCACGATTGCCCGCGGTGGACGCGGACAGGCACCCGCTGTTGTCGCCGGACGCCGGCCCACCCACCCGTCGGCTTCTTCCCGGCCGACGCCACACCCGTCCGTTGTGCGTTGTTTGTCCGATTAGCGCGTATCGTCGAGGGCATGCCCACGCCCTACGGACCCCGCGGCGGCATGGCGTTCGGCGCGGAGGAGCTGCGCGTGCTCCGCCGCGCCCTCGTCCTCGCCCTGCGTCCCACCCCCGCCTCGGCCGACGACCTCCAGGACTGCCTCCTCCTCGCCACGGACCTCGACGAGGCGACGCGGGAAAGCGCCCGGCTGCGCGCCTTCCTCCTGGCCGATCTCGGCCGCTACCGCGCCGCCCTCCCCGGCACCGCCGCCGGCTACCTCACGCTCCTGGAGGAGGCGCTGGGCGCCGGATACCGCCCCCGTCCCGACGACCTGGCCGCCCTCCGGGCCCTGAGCGGCAACCCCACCGCCGCCGCCCTCCTGCGCCACTGCCGGCGCACCTTCCTCCTGGCCCTCCCCGGGGGCCGTGCGGCCACCGAGGACCCGCAGAAGAAGCAGGACCCGGCCCAAAAGCCCCCCGCCACCCCCCACCCCGCCCCGCCGAACCCCGCCCCCGCCCGCCCCGTCCCCACCCCCGGCGAGGTCTTCCCCCGCCGCAAACCCACTCCGCCCCCGCCGGACCAGCACCTGGCCGTCGGCTGACGGCCCCCGCTGTCCTACCCTGGACCCATGGACTACGTCTCCGCGCTCCTCCCCCCGGTCGTCATGGCCGTCCTCTTCATCGCCGTGATCCGGGTGATCGTGAAGACCCAGGGCGGCGCCAACAAGACCAAGGAGGACGCCGCGGTCGACGCGGCCCTCGCGCGGGCGCAGGGTTCCCGGCCCGCCCCCGAAACCGAAGCCTGACCGCAGCGGCACCTCGGCCGCACGCGGCCGCACCCCGGCGTACGACCCAAGGTCGTACGCCCTTTTTGTTCACGTTCGCCAGTGGTCATGCCTGTCCGGCACGCCATTACCTGGATCCACCACTATTGTTCTGAGTTGTGCCTCGCCCATTGGGAGAACTCGAAGACGCGGTCATGACGCGGGTGTGGAAGTGGAACCGCCCGGTGACCGTTCGGGAAGTCCTGGAAGATCTTCAGAAGGAACGGTCCATCGCGTACACCACGGTGATGACCGTTTTGGACAATCTCCATCAGAAGGGCTGGGTGCGCCGAGAGGCGGAAGGCAGGGCCTATCGATATGAGGCGGTCTCCACTCGCGCCGCCTACGCCGCCGCGCTGATGAACGAAGCGTGGTCGCAGAGCGACAACGCAGCCGCCGCTCTCGTCGCGTTCTTCGGCATGATGAGCGAGGAACAGCGCCAGGCTCTCACCGACGCGGTCCGCATCGCCCAGCTCCCGGAAACCCCCGTCGACGAGAACCCCGGCTCCGCAGAGGGCCGGAGCGGACGATAGCGTCCGCACATGTCCGCAGACAGTCCCGAAGTCCCCGCAAAAGCCATCACGGTCAGACGGGCCCGCACCAGCGATGTCCCCGCCGTGCGCCGGCTCCTTGACGTCTACGTCCGCGGACGCATCCTGCTCGACAAAGCAACGGTGACGCTTTACGAGGACATCCAGGAGTTCTGGGTCGCGGAACGGGACGACAACGCGGAGGTGGTCGGCTGCGGCGCCCTGCACGTGATGTGGGAGGACCTCGCGGAAGTCCGCACTCTCGCCGTGAAGCCGGGCCTGAAGGGTGCGGGCGTCGGGCACCGGTTGCTGGAGAAGTTGCTGGAGACCGCCCGCTGGCTCGGTGTTCGGCGCGTATTCTGCCTGACCTTCGAAGTGGACTTCTTCGGCAAGCACGGCTTCGTGGAGATCGGTGAGACGCCCGTCGACACCGATGTGTACGCGGAGTTGCTGCGCTCCTATGACGAGGGCGTCGCGGAGTTCCTCGGCCTCGAACGCGTGAAACCGAACACCTTGGGCAACAGCCGGATGCTTCTGCATCTGTGATCTGCGCACGGTGGCCTATGTCCGAAACGCGCACGTTTCCGTGCCGGGTGCGGGCAGCGGGTCCCTGCCAGGGGTTTGTGTTTTTACGGCAAAAGCGGTTTGCTTTCCGGAGTACTGCAGTACTGCATATAACAAGGGGCGGCGATACGGCGGACGCCGGCACACCCCGGCCCTCAAGTTATCGATGAAAGGAAATCCGGTGGCACAGAAGGTTCAGGTCCTTCTTGTCGACGACCTCGACGGCGGCGAGGCGGACGAGACCGTGACGTTCGCGTTGGACGGCAAGACCTACGAGATCGATCTCACCACCGCCAATGCGGACAAGCTCCGCGGCCTTCTCGAGGCTTACGTGAAGGGCGGTCGCCGTACCGGAGGCCGTGCTTCGGGCGGTCGCGGAAAGGCGCGTGCTTCTTCCGGCGGCAGCCAGGACACCGCGGCCATCCGCGCCTGGGCGAAGGAGAACGGTTACGAGGTCAACGACCGCGGCCGTGTCCCCGCGTCCATCCGCGAGGCCTACGAGAAGGCCAACGGCTGACCGTCGGTCTGTACGGCGGCCGCACCCGCACGCCGCAGCCGGACCCGGTGGATCTGTGTCGCCACCGTGTTCACCAGCCGCACGAGATCCGGGGGGCCGTCACCGTCCCCCCTCACACCCCTCGTGCCCATCGCCGACAGCGTCGGCAGCGAGGCCCCGGCCCCGCGTCCCGGATCGGGGGGCCGCAGCCACACGGCGGCCCCCTGCGATCCACCACGGTCCAGGGGGAGCGGCCGGGTGGTGGGGCCGGTATCGCCGCCGACGGCGACGCCAGGGGGGCAGGGGGCGTCCATGAGGCCTCCCGCGCCGATCGCCACCAGGTCCAGCTCCAGCGCGCCCCAGTCCAGCCACTCCAGCAGCCCGGGCAGCTCCTCCGCGCTGCCCGCTGCCACCAGCAGCCGCATCCGGCTGTCCCCCAGGGCCACCGGGAGCCCCCGCCCGAGCCCCCCCGAGCGCCCCAGGCGCTCCAGCGCCGCGCGTCCCGCCTCGGCGGGCATCTCCAGGACGTCGAAGCGCACCCCCACCGCCAGCCGCACCGGTGCCCCGGGCACGGTGGGCCACCCCAGCGCGTTCTCGTACCAGAGCCGCACCTCGTCGTCGCTCGGCGTGAGCGGCCGGCAGGGGAACGGCACTGCGGGGGTGACGGTCCGGACCATGCCCGGCGCAACGCCTCCACACCCTCCGGGTTACGCTGGGTGCTCGTGCGTGAGCGAGGGGTGTCGAACAAGGGGGCGTGCGGGGGTGCGTGGAGGCGCAAGGTTGTTCGCCCGTAGCGGAGGGAACCCGTGCACTCGGCATGGACTGTCCGTAGCAGCGGGTAAGACATCCCTAGTGAGAGGGGGCGACACGCAGGGCGGGACGTCTCCCGTTCGCCATGGGCGTACTGGCGAAGGGGGTAACTGCCTGGCCTGCGGGAACATCGTCTCGCACCATCGGGTTGGAGCAGATGTCGGCGTGAGCGGGGTCAGGAGGCCATCGACGGTGTCGGCAGTTGGAATGAGCGGTCCCCGCTCGCGGGACTAAGCTGCGGAAGGACAGGGAGGGGAAGTTCCCCCCACTGCCTGACCGCTCTGAGGAGCGATTAACGATGTTCGAGAGGTTCACCGACCGCGCGCGGCGGGTTGTCGTCCTGGCTCAGGAAGAAGCCCGGATGCTCAACCACAACTACATCGGCACCGAGCACATCCTCCTGGGCCTGATCCACGAGGGTGAGGGTGTCGCCGCCAAGGCCCTTGAGAGCCTCGGGATTTCGCTCGAGGCGGTCCGCCAGCAGGTGGAGGAGATCATCGGGCAGGGCCAGCAGGCCCCGTCGGGTCACATCCCCTTCACCCCCCGTGCCAAGAAGGTCCTGGAGCTGTCGCTCCGCGAGGCCCTTCAGCTGGGCCACAACTACATCGGCACGGAGCACATCCTGCTCGGCCTGATCCGTGAGGGCGAGGGCGTCGCCGCCCAGGTCCTGGTCAAGCTGGGCGCCGATCTGAACCGGGTGCGGCAGCAGGTCATCCAGCTGCTCTCCGGTTACCAGGGCAAGGAGACCGCCACCGCCGGCGGTCCTGCCGAGGGCACTCCCTCCACGTCCCTGGTCCTCGACCAGTTCGGCCGGAACCTCACCCAGGCCGCTCGTGAGTCCAAGCTCGACCCGGTCATCGGGCGCGAGAAGGAGATCGAGCGGGTCATGCAGGTGCTGTCCCGCCGTACCAAGAACAACCCGGTGCTGATCGGTGAGCCCGGCGTCGGCAAGACCGCCGTCGTCGAGGGCCTCGCCCAGGCCATCGTCAAGGGCGAGGTGCCCGAGACCCTCAAGGACAAGCACCTCTACACCCTGGACCTCGGTGCCCTGGTCGCCGGCTCCCGCTACCGCGGTGACTTCGAGGAGCGCCTGAAGAAGGTGCTCAAGGAGATCCGCACCCGCGGCGACATCATCCTGTTCATCGACGAGCTGCACACGCTGGTCGGTGCGGGTGCCGCCGAGGGCGCCATCGACGCCGCGAGCATCCTCAAGCCGATGCTGGCCCGCGGTGAGCTGCAGACCATCGGTGCGACCACGCTGGACGAGTACCGCAAGCACCTGGAGAAGGACGCGGCCCTGGAGCGCCGCTTCCAGCCCATCCAGGTCGCGGAGCCGTCCCTGCCGCACACGATCGAGATCCTCAAGGGCCTGCGCGACCGGTACGAGGCGCACCACCGCGTCTCCATCACCGACGAGGCCCTGGTGCAGGCGGCGACGCTCGCCGACCGCTACATCTCGGACCGCTTCCTGCCGGACAAGGCGATCGACCTGATCGACGAGGCCGGCTCGCGGATGCGCATCCGTCGGATGACCGCGCCGCCGGACCTGCGCGAGTTCGACGAGAAGATCGCCGGTGTCCGCCGCGACAAGGAGTCCGCGATCGACTCGCAGGACTTCGAGAAGGCCGCCTCCCTGCGCGACAAGGAGAAGCAGCTCCTCGCCGCCAAGGCGAAGCGGGAGAAGGAGTGGAAGGCCGGCGACATGGACGTCGTCGCCGAGGTCGACGGCGACCTGATCGCCGAGGTCCTCGCCACGGCGACGGGCATCCCGGTCTTCAAGCTCACGGAGGAGGAGTCGTCCCGCCTGCTGCGCATGGAGGACGAGCTCCACAAGCGGGTCATCGGCCAGGTCGACGCCGTCAAGGCGCTGTCCAAGGCGATCCGCCGTACCCGTGCCGGCCTGAAGGACCCGAAGCGTCCCGGTGGCTCGTTCATCTTCGCCGGCCCGTCCGGTGTCGGTAAGACCGAGCTGTCCAAGGCGCTCGCGGAGTTCCTCTTCGGCGACGAGGACGCGCTGATCTCCCTCGACATGTCGGAGTTCAGCGAGAAGCACACGGTCTCGCGTCTCTTCGGTTCGCCCCCCGGCTACGTGGGCTACGAGGAGGGCGGCCAGCTGACGGAGAAGGTGCGCCGCAAGCCGTTCTCGGTGGTCCTCTTCGACGAGGTCGAGAAGGCCCACCCGGACATCTTCAACTCGCTGCTGCAGATCCTGGAGGACGGTCGCCTGACCGACTCCCAGGGCCGGGTCGTGGACTTCAAGAACACGGTCATCATCATGACGACCAACCTCGGCACCCGGGACATCTCCAAGGGCTTCAACCTGGGCTTCGCCGCCGCGGGCGACAAGAAGACCAACTACGAGCGCATGAAGAACAAGGTCCAGGACGAGCTCAAGCAGCACTTCCGGCCCGAGTTCCTCAACCGCGTCGACGACGTGGTGGTCTTCCCGCAGCTCACGCAGGAGGACATCCTGCGGATCGTCGACCTGATGATCGACAAGGTGGACGAGCGGCTGAAGGACCGGGACATGGGCATCGAGCTCTCCCCGTCCGCCAAGGAGCTGCTGTCCAAGCGGGGCTACGACCCCGTGCTGGGCGCCCGGCCGCTGCGCCGGACCATCCAGCGGGAGATCGAGGACTCGCTGTCGGAGAAGATCCTCTTCGGTGAGCTGCGTCCCGGTCACATCGTGGTCGTGGACACCGAGGGCGAGGGCGAGTCCCAGACCTTCACCTTCCGCGGTGAGGAGAAGTCGGCCCTGCCCGACGTCCCGCCGATCGAGCAGGCGGCCGGCGGAGCCGGTCCGAACCTGAGCAAGGACGCGTAGCCGCCGCGCTCGGCCCGAACGGGAAAGGGGTCTGCCCCGGGACACACGTCCCGGGGCAGACCCCTTTCCCGTGGCTGCGGCCGGTTCAGGACAGCTGACCGTCGTAGTCCGGCAGCTTGAACGTCTTCTCGGCGTGGCCGCCCGACAGGTCGGTGGCGCTGTTGCCGATGTTGGCGATGATCGTGTAGCCCTTGGCCTCGATGTGGACGCGCTGGGCGGTCTTGTAGTCGGCGACGTTCTTGAACAGGTCGAAGAACCCGCGGACGTACAGGCCGGAGGACCCGTAGCCGGCGTGGTCGAGGTTCCAGTCGGTGGGCGCGTGGATGATGCCCGGGCGGGCGGTCACGAAGAACACGGCGACGCCGTGCTCCTGCGCGTACTCCGCGACCGCCAGGACCGGCTCGTTGGCGGGCTGCGGGAAGCTGAACCCGAAGTCGGTCTCCAGTGCGGTGTTGTCGACGTCGAGGACGATCGCCTGCTTCTCGCCCGGCCCGGTGTCCCCGATCCGCTGCTTCAGATAGGGCAGGGCCCGGTCCATGACCGCCTGGCAGTCCCGCTGCCAGGTGTCGTAGTCGACGTCCGCCGCCGCGGTGGTGGCTGCCACCGGGGAAACGGCGGGTGAAGCGGGGGCCGTGGCCTCGGCCGGTGCGGCCAGGGCCACCAGGGCGGCCGCGGAGACGGCGGTGACCGATGCGCGGATCGGCCAGGAGCGTCGGCTTCTCATCTCGTGGGGGGTCCTCTCACGTCCGTAACGCTGCCAACATGTCGTGTGCATGCTCGTCTGCGAGGGTGACGCGAGGTGAACCGTAGGGTTACCGGGCGGTAGGCGCCTAGAGGTCTGCGCCACTTTTATGGAATGGCCGAACCCGGTCGCCGGTGACATGGTGCACAGGCGCTTTGTCCGGTACTAGCCGGAATAGTGGCTAAAGCCCTCTCACGAAACGGACATTTGCCCCAAGATTCTGATCGATCAGCTCTAAATGGGGGTTTCACCCCGTAAGGGGGCTGTGTCAAGAGACCTGCATCTCAGTACAGATCTACGACTTTCCGTCGTAGATCACACCTTTGCGCCGTTATGGCCGGAGGGGCTACCAATGAATCACCACCGAGGCGCGGATCCGTCCGCCGGGTGGTTTTCCCACGCCCCCTTCCTGATGAGGTTGAGATGTCCCAGCGCGTCACGCCCCGTTCGCTCCGTACGTCCCAGATCCGCACCCGCGCGGCCGTGCTGGCCGCCGGTATGGGGGCCTCGGTCGTGATGGGAGCCGGGGTCGCGGCCGCCGCCGACACCACGGCCGCGTCCGGCGTCGCCGACGCCGTCCAGGCACAGGCCGCCGCCCAGGCCAAGGCCGCGAAGGCCCAGGCCGCCCAGGTCGAGAAGGCCGCCGAGGCGAAGGCCGCGAAGGCCGCCCAGGCGAAGAAGGCCGCCCGGGCCGCCGTCAAGAAGCAGGCGTCCTGGATCGACCCGGTCAAGAGCTACAAGCTGTCCGCGAGCTTCGCCCAGAACGGCGGCATGTGGGCGCACAAGCACAGCGGTCAGGACTACGCCGTCCCGACCGGCACCACGGTGAAGGCCGCGCACGGCGGCACCGTCGTCAAGGCCGGCGGCAACGGCGCCGGTGACGGTCCGGCGTACGGCAACGCGATCGTGATCAAGCACGGCAACGGGACGTACTCCCAGTACGCCCACCTGTCGCAGGTCAACGTGAAGATCGGCCAGGTCGTCAAGACCGGTCAGAAGATCGCCCTGTCCGGCAACACCGGCAACTCCAGCGGTCCCCACCTGCACTTCGAGATCCGCACCACCCCGAACTACGGCTCCGCCGTGGACCCGGTGAAGTTCCTGCGCGCCAAGGGCGTGACGGTCTGACCCGCCGCGCACACGGCGCCTAGGCGCCCCCGGAACCCCGGTGGGCCTGGGTGATCAGATCGATGGCGACCTCGAGGACGGCCTTGCGCTTCTCCTCGGGGTCGCTTTCGACGTCCTGCAGGACGTGCATCCCCGCGTGCATGGTGAACAGGGCGCTGACGCAGCGCACCTGGTCGACCAGGTCGGCGTTTGGGTCCATGAGGATGTCCCGCAGCCCGAGCATGCGGGTCTTGAACATCTCGCCGATGCGCAGTTCGCGGATCGTCGCCTGGTTCTCCTGCATGAAGCGGAACAGCGGGGCCGCACCCGCCAGCGCCTCGCTGTAACGGCGGATGATCTCCTGCTTGGTCTCCAGCGAGTGCGGCTGCTGCCGCCCCCACTCGATCAGGTCCTCCATCGGCCGGGTGAGGGCCTCGAAGATGCCGACGAGGATCTCTTCCTTCGACTTGAAGTGGTAGTACAGCGCCGCCTTGGTGACGTCCAGACGCTCGGCGATCTCGCGCAGCGAGGTCTTCTCGTAGCCCTGCTCGGCGAAGAGTTCGAGCGCCACGTCCTGGATGCGCTGGCGGGTGTCCCCGCGGCGCCGTTGTTTGGTGCCGTCCATGGTGCCGCCCATCCTCCTACTCGACCCCTCTTGACGAAAACTTACTTGACGCCCGGCTAGTTCCGCGACTAGCTTCCGAGTGTAGTGAACTAGCCGGGCGGCAAGTAAGTAGCAGTGGCCACGCAACCGTGGCCGGGGGAGAAGGAATCATGGCGGACACAGCGACGGCGGGGGCCGTGGAGACGGAAAGCGGCAAACAGCCGAAGAGCGTGCGGGTGGTCCTGCTCGCACTCATGATCGCGATGATGCTCGCGATGCTCGACAACATGATCATCGGTACGGCGATGCCGACGATCGTGGGCGAGCTGGGCGGCCTTGAGCACCTGTCCTGGGTGGTCACCGCCTACACCCTGGCCACCGCGGCCTCCACCCCGGTCTGGGGCAAGCTCGGCGACATGTACGGGCGCAAGGCCACGTTCATGACGTCCATCGTGATCTTCCTGATCGGCTCCGCGCTCAGCGGCATGGCCCAGAACATGGGCGAGCTGATCGCCTTCCGCGCGGTGCAGGGCCTGGGCGCCGGCGGTCTGATGGTCGGCGTCATGGCGATCATCGGCGATCTGATCCCGCCCCGGGAGCGCGGCAAGTACCAGGGCATGATGGCCGCCGTGATGGCGCTGGCGATGATCGGCGGACCTCTGGTCGGCGGCACCATCACCGACACCTGGGGCTGGCGCTGGGCCTTCTACATCAACCTGCCGCTCGGCGTGATCGCGCTGGCCGCCGTCGGCGTCGTACTGCACCTGCCGAAGAAGCGGTCCAAGGCCGGTATCGACTACCTCGGTGTCGCGCTGCTGACCGTCGGCATCACCTCCATCGTGCTCGTCACCACCTGGGGCGGCACGGAGTACGCCTGGACCTCCGCGCGGATCATGGAGCTGATCGGCCTCGGTGTCGCGTCCCTCGTGGGCTTCGTGTTCTGGCAGACCAGGGCCGCCGAGCCGGTGCTTCCGCTGCACATCTTCCGCAGCCGCAACTTCACCCTGATGTCCGTCATCGGTTTCATCGTCGGCTTCGTGATGTTCGGCGCGACCCTCTTCCTGCCGCTCTACCAGCAGGCCGTGCAGGGCGCCTCCGCCACCAACTCCGGTCTGCTGCTGCTGCCGATGCTCGGCGCGATGCTGGTGACCTCGATGGTCGCGGGCCGGGTGACCACCAACACCGGCCGGTACAAGATCTTCCCGTTGGCCGGCAGCGCGCTGATGATCGTCGGCCTGTACCTGCTGTCCACGATGGACACCGGGACCTCCCGCTTCACCTCCGGCGTCTTCATGGCCGTGGTCGGTCTCGGCATGGGCTGCCTGATGCAGATCACCATGCTGGTCGCGCAGAACAGCGTGGAGATGAAGGACATGGGCGTGGCGTCCTCGTCCACCACCCTGTTCCGCACCCTCGGCTCGTCCTTCGGCGTCGCGATCATGGGCGCGCTGTTCAACAACCGCGTCCAGGACGTCATGGCCGAGAAGGCCGGCGCGCTGGGCTCCAGGATGACCGAGCAGTCCGCCCAGCTGGACGCGGAAAGCCTGGCGAAGCTGCCGGACGCGGCCCGCGAGGCCTACCAGCAGGCGGTGTCCTCGGGCACCCACTCGGCGTTCCTCCTGGGTGCCGTGATCGTGGTGATCGCGCTGGTGGCGGCCGTGTTCGTGAAGGAGGTCCCGCTGAAGGGCGCGGGCCCCCGGAAGAACGACACCGACGACGGCGCACCGGCGGCGGCGGTGACCGAGCCCGTCTGACTCCCCGAGCGGAACGGAGGCCCCCGGAGGCGTGTGCGCCGCCGGGGGCCTGCGCGCTGTCGGACGAGCCGCTCGGTCACTGCGGCAGTACCGGATAGCTCCCGGTGTTCGTCGGCGCGTGTTCGGGCAGCCACAGCACGGCGACCGCGCCCTCGGCCGGTACGCCGTCCGAGGCCCCCGGCGGCCGTACGTTGCGGAAGGTCAGCCGCGCGCCCAGGACCCGGGCCTGCCCCGCCGCGATGGTCAGGCCCAGCCCGTGACCGCGGCCGGCCCGATCCGCGCTGCCGGTGCGGAAGCGGCTCGGCCCCTCGGCGAGCAGGGCCTCGGGGAAGCCCGGCCCGTGGTCGCGGACCCGGATGACCCGGCCCTCGACGGTGACCTCGATGGGCGGCCTGCCGTGCCGGGCGGCGTTGGCGAGCAGGTTGAACAGCACGCGCTCCAGGCGCCGCGGATCGGTGGTCACCTCCGACTCGTGCACCACCCGCACCGTGACGTCCGGGTCCCTGGACCCTCCCGTCCGGGTCAGGCCGGACTCGTGGTCCCCGGCACCGTTCCCCCGCTCTTCCCGGTTCCGCCCGAACGGGGGGACCCTCACCGCCGCGTCGTCGTCGGTCTCCAGGGCCCCGCCCCGGCCCCCTCCTCCGCCTCGCGATCCACGGGACCGGACCCCGTTCCCCGATCCGGCCCGGTCCGGACGGGAGGACCTCGCCCTGACCCGCCGGGCGACGAACTCGCCCAGCAGGATGTCCTGCAGTTCCGCCCGTTCGGAGGCGCTGTCCAGCCGGGCCACCTCCAGGACGTCCTCGACGAGGGTGCGCATCGCCTTGGCCCGGTCCAGCACCAGCTCGGTCGGCCGGCCCGGCGGCAGCAGCTCGGCGGCGGTGAGCAGACCGGTCACGGGGGTGCGCAGCTCGTGCGCGATGTCGGCGGTGACCCGGCGCTCGGCCTCCAGCCGCTGCCGCAGCGCGTCCGCCATGGCGTCCACCGCGCTGGCCAGGTCGTCGGTCTCGTCGCGCACCACCCCGCCGATGGCCTCACGCACCCGGACGTCCGTCTCGCCCTTCGCGACCCGGTTGGCGGCCGTGGCCGCCTTCCGCAGCCGCCGCGACAGATGTCCGCCGATGAGCACCCCGAGCGCGCTGCCGCCCAGCACGACCGCGATGGAACCGATCACCAGGGCCTGGTCGAGGTCCTTGAGGATGTCCGAGCTGCGGTCCGTGAAACCGGAGTGCAGGGACATCACATGCCCGTTCTTCAGCGGCACCGCCGCCCAGATGTCCGGCGCCCCGCCCGGCCGGTCCACCACGTAGGTCGCCCGTCGGCCCCCCTCGACCTTCTCCCGCAGCTCCTTCGGCAGCTCCGGGTCGTCGATCTTGGTGTTGGGGAAGTTCAGCCGCCCCGACAGCTCGTAGTTGCGCTGGGCGATCATGATGCGCTCGTCCGCGAGGTCGCGCGCGTTGTCCAGCATCGACACCCGGGCCGCGTTGTGCACGACCAGGCTCAGCGCGACCGCCACCAGCGCCCCGACCAGCGCGATGGCGGCGCTGAGCTTCCACCTGAGACCCGTACCTATGCCCACCCGGTCGACACACGCCGCCACCAGGCGCCTGAAGTACCCCCGCATCGACTTCTCTCAGGCCTTCAACTTGTAGCCGAAGCCGCGGACCGTCTCGATACGGTCCTGGCCGATCTTCGTACGCAGCCGCTGTACATGGACGTCGACGACCCGGGTGTCGCCGCCCCAGCCGTACTCCCACACCCGTTCGAGCAGCTTGTCGCGGGAGAGCACGGTGCCCGGCGCCGCGGAGAACTCCAGCAGCAGCCGCATCTCGGTCGGCGTCAGCGCCACCGGCTCCCCCGCCCGGCGCACCTCCATGCCCCCGGTGTCGACCTCCAGTTCGCCGAACGCCAGCACGCCACCGTCGTCCGGGCCGTCCGCGTCCTCCCGGCCGCCGTTCGCGCGCCCGAAGCGGCGCAGCACCGCGCGGATCCGGGCCACGAGCACGGCACTGTCGAACGGCTTGGTCACGTAGTCGTCGGCGCCCGCCTCCAGGCCCAGCACCACGTCGATGGCGTCGGCCCGCGCCGACAACATGATCACCGGCACCATCGACTCGTCCCGGATGCGCCGGCACAGGCTGACCCCGTCGAGCCCGGGAACCATGACGTCGAGCAGCGCGATGTCGGGACGGTCCGTGCGGAACGCCTCCAGGCCCGACAGCCCGTCGGGCATCGCGGTGACCGCGAAGCCGTCCCGCTCCAGGGTGAGCTGGGTGGCCTCGCGGATGACGTCGTCGTCCTCGACGAACAGGACGTGGGTCTGGTCTGCCATCCCGGTGCTCTCAGTCCTTGTGTGATCTCGGGTCGGTGTGCGCGTGTTCTTCTCGTCCACCACACGGACGCGGGGACCGTGCCGCGGGTTCACCCGTTCATCGGTCCGGACGGCCCCGCCGGTTCACGCCGTGAGCCATGTCTCAGCCGGCGGGCGCCGGTGACGGCTCCGCGCCGGCCACCTGCCCGTAGTCGTTGTGCGTGCGGTACTTCTCGGCGAACCGGCCCGAACTCCAGCGGTACGTGATCACGTTCTCCCCGGACGGGCTCGACACCGGGTCGCCCCGGTCGTACACCTGTTTGGACACCACCAGGTCCCCGCGGTCGATCTCCGCGTACACCGGGGGCGCCTCGGCCGAGAACACGTTCACATACGCGCCACCCTGCTCGCGGTACACATACGAGCCGACGCCCACCATGTCTCCGCAGGTCAGCACGTTGACGACGACGTCGTCGACGGCTCCTCGGGTGAGGTTGCCGTAGCTCACGTCGACGGGGTACTGGTCGGCGACGCACGGCTGCAGCTCCCGTTTGACCTCCGCCGAGACCTCCGGGTCGGCCTTGATCAGCCGGACCGCGTCCACCCGGTCGGGGGTCCGCGAGGGTTCGGCCGACGCCGCGGCGGGGGCGCTCGCCACGGAACGCGCGTGCGCCGGGCCCTCGTCCCGCGCGCCGGTGCCGCCCGTGCCGCAGCCGGCGATGAACAGGACGACGGCGGCGAGCACGGCCGTCGCCGTACTCGCCGCCCGGGCGGTGGTCCGGGCCCAGGTGGGCCCCGCGCCGGTCAGGCCGCGCAACGCTCCCGCTCCTCACGCTCCAGCGCACGTGCGTCCAGGTCGCGCGCCTGAAGCTCCTCGCGGAGCCGGGCGAGCGCCCGGTGCAGCGTGCTCTTGACCGTTCCGGCCGACATACCGAGGGCGGCGGCCGTCTCGTCCGTGGACATCTGCTCCCAGTGTCGCAGCACCACGACACTGCGCTGCTTCGGGGCGAGGACCTTCAGGATGTCCATCAGCAGGGCGCGGTCGGCGTGCTGCTCGGTGGAGTCGTCCACACAGGCGTCCGGGAGCTGCTCGGTGGGCACCTCCTCCAGCTTGCGGGCCCGCCACCACTCCGTCCGCGTGTTGATCATGACCCGGCGCAGATAGGCGTCGGCCAGCCGCTTGTCCTCGATGGTCTCCCAGCGGCCGTACGTCCGGGCCAGCGCGGTCTGCAGCAGGTCCTGCGCGTCCACGGGGTCCGGGACCAGGCGGCGGGCACTGCGCAGCAGCGCGTCCTGCCGGGTGCGGACGTACTCCTCGAACTCGAGCACCTCGCCCCGCGCCATGTCCTGCGCCATGGTGAACCGCCTCCCGCTGCCCGTGCCGGCCCGCCCGCGCGGGCCGGTGGTCCTGCCTGTGATCCGTCGTCGCGTGCCCTTGTCGAGCACGTGATCGAAGGTACGGAGGCGTTGTCACGGCGCTGTCCGAAGCAGCCTGCGGGAAGCCCTCGGCTGTCCGTCGGTTGTGTAACAGAAGGAGGAACGGGGTATAGCGGGCGACTGGTTGAGGGTGTTATGGAGCCATATGGCCCGCTGTACTGATGTGGCGTGTGTGAACCGGCTGTATCCGACGCCAGGTGCGTGTGTGAACCGGCTGTGGGAGACGTCAGGTCATCGGCAGCCGGTACAGACTGCCCGGCAGCGGCTCCACCAGACCGTCGGCGACCAGACCGTCCAGCGCGCGGGCACGCTGCACCGGCTCGTGCCATACCCGGTCCAGCGCGGCCTGCGGCACCGGACCGTGCGCCTCACGCAGCACGGCCAGCAGCCGCCCGCGGACCTGACGGTCCGTGCCCGCGTACGTCTGGCCCCGGCGCGGCGGACCGTCGTGGGCCGGCTTGCCCGCCAGCCGCCAGGCGCACTGCGCGGCGATCGGGCAACGCTCGCACGACTCGTTCTTCGCCGTGCACACCAGCGCGCCGAGCTCCATGGAGGCGGCGGCCCACCGCGCGGCGGTCGAGGCGTCCTCCGGCAGCAGGGTCCGGGCGAGCCGGCGCTCGGCGGCGGTGGTGGCGTTCGGCGGGTACTGCGCACCGGCGACCGCGCGGGCGAACACCCGGCGCACGTTGGTGTCCAGCACCGCGTGCCGCTGCCCGTACGCGAACGACGCCACCGCCGCGGCCGTGTACTCCCCGATGCCGGGCAGCGCCAGCAGCTGGGCGTGGTCGGCCGGCACGTCGCCGCCGTGCCGTTCCGTTATGGCGACGGCGGCGCCGTGCAGCCGGAGCGCGCGGCGCGGGTAACCGAGCCGGCCCCAGGCGCGCACCGCCTCGCCTGGCGCCTCCGAGGCGAGGTCGGCGGGGCGCGGCCAACGGGCCAGCCACTGCTCGTAGACGGGCAGGACCCGGTTCACCGGGGTCTGCTGCAGCATGAACTCACTGACCATCACCCCCCACGCACCGGCCTCCGGACGCCGCCACGGCAGATCCCGGGCGTGCTCGTCGAACCAGTCGATGACGGGGGAGTGCAGCGGCTCACCGGGAGCACGCTCGGACACGGAATCGGCGGCGTTGCCGTACGGGGGCTTAGTGGGAGCAGTCATGGCCCCTCGATCCTCCCACGCCGGTACCGGCCCGCGGTGGGAGCGCCACGGCGGGCCTCCCACAGAGTGACGGCGCACCTGACGATCGGCAGCGGTGCCGCACCCCCGTCCGCTTGTAGCGTCGGGACCATGGAACGTGCCCGTCCCGCCGCGCTCGGCAAGGGCTGCCTGCTCTGGGCGGCCCTCGCCCTGCCGGCGGTCTGCGCCGACCGGCTCGGGCTGAACGAGCCGCGTCCGCTCCGGCAGCAGCTCGCCGGACTCGGCGTGCTCGCCGTCGCCACCGCCGTGGCCCGGCACCGGCCGACGGTCGCCCTCGGACTGGCGGCCGCACTGGGCCTCGCCGCCGCCCCGGCACTGTTCAGCCTCTCCTACGGCCCCGCCCTCGGCGTGTTCGCGCTGCTGCTCGGTCTGCGGACGCCCCGTACGGCCCCCGCGGCGCTGTGTTTCGCCGCCGTCGCCTGCGCCGGCACCGTGAGGATCGCGCTCGTGGGGCCCGATCCGGTACCCGAATGGCTGGTCCTGACCGGCAGCCTCCTCTTCCTCTGTGTCCTCCCCTGGCTCGGCGGGCGCTACTGGAGGCAGAGCCGCGCGCTCACCGCGGCGGGCTGGCTGCGGGCCGCCCGCCTGGAGGAGGAGCAGCGCCTGACCGAGGAACGCGCCCGGCTGCGCGAGCGGGCCAGGATCGCCCAGGACATGCACGACTCCCTGGGCCATGAGCTGAGCCTGATCGCCCTGCGCGCGGGCGCCCTCCAGGTCGCCCCCGACCTTCCCGGCCACCACCGGGCCGCCGCGGCCGACCTGCGTGCCGCGGCCGCCGACGCCACGGACCGGCTGCACCGGATCATCGGCGTCCTGCGGGAGGACGACGACGAGCCGCTGCCGCTCGCCCCGGCCGGCGAGAACGTCGAACAACTCGTCGCCCGCGCCGCCGAGTCCGGCCTGCCGGTGCGCTGGGAGGCCGGCGGGCGGGGCGCGGCCGTGGCACCCGGCGGGATCGCCGAGCGGCTGCTGCACCGGGTGACCAGGGAGGCGCTGACCAACGCGGCACGGCACGCACCGGGCGCGCCCGTCGTCGTGGCGGTGGCGGGGGACGACATACGAGGAGCGACCGTCACCATCTCCAACGGACGGCCGGCCGTGGAGAGTTCCCCGGCCCCCGGAGGCGGTTCGGGACTGCTCGGACTGCGCGCCGCCGTCACCGCGGTCGGCGGCACGTTCGAGGCGGGCCCGCACGCCGACGGGTTCCGCGTCCGGGCGTACGTCCCCGCGCGGGCGGCCACGGCGCCCGCGCCACCACGTCCCGCCTCCGCCCCCTTCACCCGCGCCCGCCGCCGCGTCGCCGCCGGTCTCGGTGCCGCCGCCTGCGCGGGCGTCGTCCTGGTCGGCGCGGCCTTCGGCTGGTACGCGTACACCGAGACGCGCTCGGTGCTGCCCCCGAGCGCGTACGCGAAGCTGCGTCCGGGCACGCCCTACGACGAGATCGCGCCCGTGCTGCCGGACCGCGAGGCCCACGACCCGCCCGTCGAACGCGCCGCCGCCCCGCCGACGGGCACCGACTGCCGCTACTACCGGGCGAGCGGCGAACTCCTGGTGTCCATCGACCACTTCCGGCTCTGCTTCGACGAGCGGGAATGGCTGGTCACCAAGGACGTCATCCCCGGTGTCGGCCTGCCCGACGAGGAACGCGAGCGATACGAGGAGTCCGTACGGTGATCCGGGTCCTGCTGGCCGACGACGAGGCGATGGTGCGCGCCGGGGTGCGCGCCATCCTGGCGAGCGGCGGTGAGAGCGAGGTCGTCGCCGAGGCGGGCGACGGACGCGAGGCGGTCGAACTGGCCCGGGCCCACCGTCCCCACGTGGCCCTGCTGGACATCCGCATGCCCCGGCTGGACGGCCTCACGGCGGCCGAGGAGATCGTACGGACCGTCCCCGGCACCGCCGTCGCCATGCTGACCACGTTCTCCGAACAGGCCTACGTCGCCCGCGCCCTGGCCGCCGGTGCCACCGGTTTCCTCCTCAAGTCGGGAGATCCCTACGAACTGATGGCGGGCGTACGGGCCGTCGCGGAGGGCGCCGCCTTCCTGTCCCCGAAGGTCGCCCGGTACGTCATCGAGGACCTCGGCAGGGGTGGTGGCCGGCTCGCACGCGAGGAGCACGCACGCGCCCGCGTGGCGGGTCTGAGCCCGCGCGAACGCGAGGTCCTCGGCCTGGTCGGGGCCGGACTGTCCAACCCGGAGATCGCCGCCCGGCTGCATCTCGTCGAGGGCACGGTGAAGGCGTACGTCAGCGCGGTCCTCGACCGGCTCGGCGTACGCAATCGCGTACAGGCGGCGATCGTCGCCCACGAGGCGGGCCTGGTGCCGGGCTGAACCCGCTCAGTGGCGCCGGTGCCTGGCGTACGGCGGCACCGCGCGGGCGACGGTTTCCGGTCCCGGCCCGGTGAGCCACCGCGCGGTGGACGCCGACGAGGCGCGCAGCGCCTCCGCGAGCCGTACCGCCGGACGCGTGCCCAGGCGTACGACGGTGAGGGCGACGGCCGTGCCGAGCAGCAGGCCCGCGGCCACGTCGTGCGGGTAGTGCACACCGACGAACACCCGGGAGAACGCCATGAGCAGGGCCAGCGGGACCGTCAGCCGGACGAGTGCGCGCCGGACCAGGACCAGCGCGAGGGCCGAGGCGCCCGCGATCGTGGCGTGGTTGCTCGGGAACGACCAGTCTCCGTGCGGCGGGCACTCCGCAAGCGACGGCGCGGCACCGGTGACCGCCCGGCACGGACGCTCCTCCGTCACAACGGACTTGAGCACCTCGCTGCACACGTACGCCACAGCCGTGGCCAGAGGTGCAAGGGCCGCGATCGCGAACGCCCGGGTGCTCGCGTGCCGAGCCCGCCACCAGCCGGCCACGAACAGCGCGACGAACACCAGCAGTCCGGCCTCCGTCCCGATCTCGGCCGTGTGCCGCACCCACGCGGGGGCGTCGTGCGCGTGGTCGGTGATGTCGCGGTAGAGCCCGCTGTCCACGAAGTCCATGGTCACGGACGGTAGGCGAGGCGCCGATACGGTCACACCCCGCGATCGTCGGGTGCCGTCCCTGACGAAAGACAGGGGTGGGGGGCCGGTTACCGGGATGATGATCCGGAAAAGTTGGGTTCGGAGCGGCGGGTGGGACAAGCGAACGCGCCGATCTCTCGTACAGTTTGCGCCGTGGGATCTCTGCGCAATCCGGTCGGGCCGCTTCCCTCCACCATCTACTGGCGTCGGAGGGCCGTACTGCTGTCCGTGCTGGCCTTGTTGGCGTTGTTGACCACCTGGATCGTCGTCTCCGGCGGCGGGGGTGGCAGCGACCGCGACAACGGGGCCAACGGCAAGAATCCCGCGCCCTCCATCACTCCGGGACCGTCGGGTTCGGGACCGGCGATCAGTCAGGCGCCGGGCGGCCGCGACGAGTCGGGGGACGGCGGTTCCGACGGCTCCGGTGGGTCCGGTGGCTCGTCGTCCGGGTCCGGTGACGACGGGGCCAACGGTGATCCCGCGGACTCCGGCGGCGCCGGGGGATCGGGCGGCGGTACCGGGGGCAGCGCGGGCGGTGGTTCCGAGGGCGGTACGTCGGCGGGGGTCGGCGCGGGTGACGCGTTGCCGGCAGGATCGGGGTCCTCGTTGCCCAACTGCACGGCGAACGCGGTGAAGTTCAGTCTGCGCAGCTCCCACAACGCCTACGAGCCGGGACGGACGCCCACGTTCCTGCTCACCGCGCGGAACATCTCCGGTGGCGACTGCAAGGTCGATCTCGGGCCGGACAACGCGGTGTTGACGATCACTCCGGCGAGTGGCGACGACGCTTACTGGGCGTCGGACGACTGTCCGAAGGGGGCGCGGAGCCTGGTGTTCCGGGTGCCGGCGGAGGACAGCATCACCTACACCGTGAAGTGGGACCGCAGGGCGAGTGCGCCGGAGTGCGCGACGCCGAAGGCCGGTGCGGCCGGTGCGGGCACCTACCTGGTGGAGGCGAAGGCACCGGGATTCGAGAAGGTGCGGACGTCGTTCGTACTGAAGGCGGACTAGCCGTAACTGCGGGCAAGTCGTGCCTCCCCGGTGCCTCAAGAGCCTGGGAGGTGCCCCCGGGCGGCACGGGTGGGCTGGGGGTACCCCCTCCGGGGGAGGCACCCCGCAAGCGCGGGTGAGCGAACCCGCCCCCGGTCCGCAGCCACGCGCTAGACGTACCGCTCGAGGATCGAGCTCTCCGCCAACCGCGACAGACCCTCGCGCACGCTCCGCGCCCGCGCCTCGCCGACCCCGTCCACCGTCTGCAGATCGTCCACGCTGGCGGCGAGCAGCTTCTGCAGCCCTCCGAAGTGCTCCACCAGCCGGTCGATGATCGCCCCCGGCAGCCGCGGCACCTTGGCCAGCAGCCGGAACCCGCGCGGGGACACCGCCGAGTCCAGCGTCTCGGGCGAGCCGGTGTAACCCAGCGCACGGGCCACCGTCGGCAGCTCCAGCAGCTCCGCGTGCGTGAGCACGTTCAGCTCGTGCAGCGCCTCGTCGACCGTGCGGGAGCGCTTGGCGGTGGGCTCGGGCACGTAGTCCCGCACGACCAGTTCACGCTCCGGCTCCACGCCCGCGATCAACTCGTCCAGCTGAAGGGCGAGGAGACGGCCGTCGGTGCCCAGTTCGACCACGTATTCGGCGATTTCGGTGGCGATGCGGCGCACCATCTCCAGCCGCTGCGCGACCGCCGAGACGTCCCGGACGGTCACCAGGTCCTCGATCTCCAGCGCCGACAGCGTGCCGGCGACCTCGTCGAGGCGGAGCTTGTAGCGCTCCAGGGTGGCCAGCGCCTGGTTGGCGCGGGACAGGATCGCCGCCGAGTCCTCCAGGACCCGGCGGTGGCCGTCGACGTACAACGCGATCAGGCGCATCGACTGGGAGACGGAGACGACCGGGAAGCCGACCTGCTTGGAGACGCGGTCGGCGGTGCGGTGCCGGGTGCCGGTCTCCTCGGTGGGGATGTTCGGGTCCGGCACCAGCTGGACGCCCGCCCGCAGGATCTTGGACAGGTCGGACGAGAGCACGATGCCGCCGTCCAGCTTGCACAGCTCACGCAGCCGGGTCGCGGTGAACTCGACGTCCAGCACGAAGCCGCCGCTGCACAGCGTCTCGACGGTCTTGTCGAAACCGAGCACGATGAGCCCGCCGGTGTTGCCGCGGAGTACGCGCT
Source organism: Streptomyces sp. NPDC020731 (assembly GCF_044334705.1). Taxonomy (NCBI): domain Bacteria; kingdom Bacillati; phylum Actinomycetota; class Actinomycetes; order Kitasatosporales; family Streptomycetaceae; genus Streptomyces; species Streptomyces sp. NPDC020731. The sequence continues at coordinate 20,378 of NZ_JBIRTN010000008.1, read as the reverse complement.
CCAGGCCGTCACGCAGGGCGGTGCCGGGTGCCACGGCGCTCAGCGAGGCGCGCATCAGGCCATCGGAACCGGCACTCCCACCGGACTTTCCGGGAGCTGCTGCCCGGTCGTTGGCTGCCACTGCACTCCTCCGGTCGCAGGTTCTGGGGCACCGTCGTTTCGCACACTCGGTTCGTACGGACGGGCGAGACCTGGGCAAAGTCTACCGGCGGTCCTCCGTCTCCCGTGGGGCCTCTCGCCGACGGGAGCGCGGAAGGACCCGCAGGGCGTCTCCCATGTCCGCCACTTCCAGCACCTTCATGCCCGGCGGGACCTTGCCCGGATCGCTCGGCACCAGGGCGTGCGTGAAGCCCAGACGGTGCGCCTCGGCGAGCCTGCGCTGGACGCCCGTGACCCGCCTCACCTCGCCTGCCAGGCCGACCTCGCCGATCGCGACCAGGTTCTTCGGCAGGGGGGTGTCGCTCGCCGCCGACGCCAGCGCCAGCGCGACGGCCAGATCCGCGGCCGGTTCCGAGAGCTTCACCCCGCCCACCGTCGCGGAGTAGATGTCCCTTTTGCCCAAGGCGGTGATCCGGCCGCGCTGTTCCAGCACCGCCAGCATCATCGACACGCGTGAGGTCTCCAGGCCGGACGTGGTGCGCCGGGGCGAGGGGATCTGCGAGTCGACCGTGAGCGCCTGCACTTCGGCGACCAGGGGGCGGCGGCCCTCCAGGGTGACGGTCAGACAGGTCCCTGGGACCGGTTCGGCACGGCGGGTCAGGAAAAGTCCGCTGGGGTCCGCGAGGCCCGTGATGCCCTCGTCGTGCAGCTCGAAGCAGCCGACCTCGTCCGTCGTGCCGTAACGGTTCTTGACGCCGCGCACCAGGCGCAGGCGCGCGTGCCGGTCGCCCTCGAAGTGCAGGACGACGTCCACCAGGTGCTCCAGCAGGCGCGGCCCGGCGATCGCGCCGTCCTTGGTGACATGGCCCACGAGGAGCGTGGACATCCCGCGCTCCTTGGAGGCCCGGATCAGCGCGCCGGCCACCTCGCGGACCTGGGCCATGCCGCCCGGGGCGCCGTCGATCTCGGGGGATGCCACCGTCTGCACCGAGTCCATGATCAGCAGGGACGGCTTCACCGCGTCCAAGTGGCCGAGCACGGCGGACAGATCCGTCTCGGCGGCGAGATACAGGTGGTCGTCGATGGCGTGGATGCGGTCGGCACGCAGCCGGACCTGGCTCGCCGACTCCTCCCCGGTGACGTACAGCGTGCGGTGCTCGTCGCTCGCCGCCTTGGCCGCCACGTCCAGCAGCAGCGTGGACTTGCCCACACCCGGCTCACCCGCGACCAGCACCACCGCGCCGGGCACAAGGCCGCCGCCGAGCACCCGGTCCAGCTCGGGCACGCCGGTGGAACGGGCGGTGGCCTGGCGGCCGTCGACCTGGCCGATGGGCAGGGCGGAGGTGGTGACCCGGCCGGGCGCCGTCGTACGGACCGCGGGCGTGCCGTACTCCTCGATCGTCCCCCAGGCCTGGCACTCGGGGCAGCGGCCGAGCCACTTGGCCGTCTGCCAGCCGCACTCGGTGCAGCGGTAGGACGGTCGGTCCTTGGACGTCTTGGTACGGGCAGCCATGCGGAAAAGGTAACGGCACGCACTGACAACGGGACCGCCGCACCCCGGTCTGTCGCACGGGGCCGGGCGCGTCCAGCCGGCCCGGCACTCGAGGACGGGGCCGTGCGGGCCGGAGCGGGCCCTGGGCGGCGGCCCCGGGGGAGAGGGCAGCTCACAGGCCGGTGAAAGGTTCCTGTCCCCTATAGAGGGATCGTTTCACCCGTACGGATTAAAAGTGCGCAGGGCGCCGGAAGGCGCCGCCCCGGGCCGCCTACGGTCGCCGGATGACGAGCAGCGGCCCGGAGACCTCGACCCGCACGACCGGAGCACACCGGACGCACCGGGAAGTGCGCGACCGCGGGGCCGCGCGCACGCTGGCCCAGCGGCCGGCCACCCGGTACGAGTCCCATCTGGACGGCCTGTTCACCTACTGCCTGTCCGTGCTGTGCGACCACGACGCGGCGACCGCCGCCCTGGCCGACGCCCTCGTGCTCGCGGAACGCCGCGTCCGGCACGTCCCCGACGAGCTCGGGAGCCGCAGGGCCTGGCTGTACGCCCTGGCCCGCTGGGCGTGTCTGCGCGAGCTGGCCGAGGCCGGGCGGAAACGTCGGGCCACCCACTCCGTGGGCCGCGCCGGCCGGCGGCGGGCGGCCGGGAAAGCCCCCGTCCCGGCCGTCTCCGAGGACGTCCAGGAGCAGCGCCGCCGCGAACTGGCCGAGCTGGCCTGGCCGGAGGCCGCCGGCACCGCGCCCGAGCAGCGCGAGGCGCTCGAACTCGCCGTACGCCACCACCTCGCCGCCCACGAGGTCGCCGCCGTGCTCGGCATGCAGCCGGCCGCCGCGCGTGCGCTGCTCGCCGCCGCGGCCTGCGAGGTGGAACGCACCCGCGCGGCGCTCGCCGTCGTCGAGACCGGTGCCTGCCCGGGGGTGGCGCACCTCACCGGCGACCGGCGGCTCGTGCTCAGCGCGGCCCTGCGCCGGGAGCTCGTCCGGCACGTCGACGACTGCCCGCGCTGCCGCCGTACCGCCGAGCGGGCCGTTCCCGGCCGCTGGCCCGGCACCAGCCTCACACCGGACGCGCTGCCCGTCCTCCCGGCACCCGGAGCGGCCCTGCACGCCGCCATGGCGCACCGGCCACGCACGCGCGGCGCCGCTCCCCGCTTCGACCGGCGCGGCTTCCCGATGGACCCCAAGGACCGCGTCGCCCGGCGGGACCGGCTGCGCGCGCGTGCCGTCACGACGACGGTCGTCGCCACCGTCGTCGCCGCGCCGGTGCTCGCCCTGTGGGCCGCCTACCGGAGCACCCCCGTGGGCGAGGCCCAGGACGGCCGCTCGGCCTCCGCGCGGGAGGACGGCGGTCCCCTCGACCTCGACGGCGAGGGAGCGGGCGGCTACGAGAACACCGGCAACACGAGCACACGGCCCGGAACCGGGTTCGGCGGGAACGGTGAGCCGGACGTGTCCGTGGAGGTCGTGAGCGTCGCCGGAGCCGGGCACAAGGCCGCCGGCGCGTTGGGCGTCACGGCCGACCACAGCGGCGACACCACGCTGATCACCCTGACCGCGAAGGGTGCCGGACCGGTCCGCTGGTCCGTGTCGACGGGAGCGTCCTGGCTCTATCCGAGCCGGTCGTCGGGAACGCTCGCGCCCGGAGAGTCGGTGACGGTCAGGGTGTACGTCGACCAGCTGCGCGAGCCGTCCGGCCACTGGAGCGCGACCGTGGCGATCTCGCCCGCCGGTTCCGTCGTGACCATCGACGGTCACGGTCCCGTCCCCTCGGCCCCGGGCGGCGGCTCGCCCTCCGGCCACCCCGGCGGCCCGGGCACCGCGCACCCCGGTGCGCCGAGCGGCCCGCCTCCGTCGTCGCCCGGACCGGAGCCGACGCCCACGACACCGGCGCCCCCGCAGCCCACGCCGAGCGACCCGCCGTCCTCACCCGGCCCGGACCCCACGACGGGCGGCCCGACCCCCACCGGCCCGACCCCCTCCGGACCGGTGCCGACCGGCCCCGAGGACGCGCCGCCCGCCGACGGGGGAGCCCCGGGCCCGGTCACGTCCTCCTAGGCCCTGTCGTCACACTCCCACCTGCCCCGCGACGCCGTGCACGCCCTCTCGCCGCAGTGGGCCCCGACCCGGGTACGCCCGGTACGAGGACCGGGGCCCGGCACGCCGGGGGCACGCACCCGGCATCGCAGCGCCCGCCCTCCGGGCGGGCGGACGGACGGCGGGAATTCGACGACAGGACCCGGGGCGTCAGACGGGGTCCGCCGGATGCGGGGCCAGCAGGGGCAGCCGGGAGGCCAGCCGTTCCTCGCACAGCTCGACCAGACGGTCGTAGCCCGCCTTGCCCATCAGCTCGGTCAGCTCCGCGCGGTAGGAGACGTACACCGGGTCCCCGGCGCCGTGCGCCGAGGTGGCCGAGGTGCACCACCAGTGCAGGTCGTGGCCGCCGGGGCCCCAGCCCCGGCGGTCGTACTCACCGATCGACACCTGCAGCACGCGCGTGTCGTCGGGCCGGTCGATCCACTCGTAGGTCCGCCGGACGGGCAGCTGCCAGCACACGTCCGGCTTGGTCTCCAGCGGCTCCCGGCCCTCCTTCAGGGCGAGGATGTGCAGCGAGCAGCCCATGCCGCCCGCGAAGCCGGGCCGGTTCTGGAAGATGCACGAGCCCTGGAACGGACGGGTCTGACGGTCGCCGTCCTCGTCCTCCGAGACCCAGCCGTTCCTCGTGCCCTCCGCGTGGTGCTGCCAGATGTCCGGAGTGAGCCTCGCCACATGCCCGGCGACCCGCTTCTCGTCGTCCTCGTCCGAGAAGTGGGCGCCCAGGGTGCAGCAGCCGTCCTCCGCGCGGCCCGCCTGGATGCCCTCGCAGCCGCTGCCGAAGATGCAGTTCCAGCGAGAGGTCAGCCACGTCAGATCGCAGCGGAAGACCTGTTCCTCGTCCGCCGGATCAGGGAACTCCACCCACGCGCGGGCGAAGTCGAGTCCCTTCTCGTCGCCCACCGGCGCCCGCGGCGCTGTCACCCGCGAAGAACCCTCGGCCGACCCGGCCTTCTTGTCCTTCTTGGCCTTCTTGTCCGGCTTTTCGGTCTTCGCCTTTTTCGTCTTTGGCACCCGTCCAGGGTAAGTCGCCCACGCCGCCCGCCGGGACCGGCTCGGCCACCGCAGAAGGGGCATCACACCGTGCGGCGGGCAGTAGCGTTCCGTACATGAGACTCGGTGTCCTCGACGTGGGTTCGAACACGGTGCATCTGCTGGTGGTGGACGCGCACCCCGGCGCGCGCCCGCTGCCCGCGCACTCGCACAAGGTCGAACTGCGCCTCGCCCAACTCCTCGACGACAACGGGGCCGTCGGCCCCGACGGGGTCGACAGGCTGGTCTCGGTCGTCCACGACGCGCTCCGGGCCGCCGAGGACAAGGGCGTCGAGGAACTGCTGCCGTTCGCGACCTCCGCGGTGCGCGACGCGTACAACGCCGACGACGTGCTCACGCGCGTGCGCGAGGAGACCGGGGTCGAGCTGCAGGTGCTCAGCGGCGACGAGGAGGCCCGGCTCACCTTCCTCGCCGCCCGCCGCTGGTTCGGCTGGTCGGCCGGGAAGCTGCTCGTCATCGACATCGGCGGCGGCTCCCTGGAGATCGCCTACGGCATGGACGAGGAGCCCGACGCCACGGCGTCCCTGCCGCTCGGCGCCGGCCGCCTCACCGCCGCCCGGCTGCCCGGTGACCCGCCCGGGCCGGACGGCGTACGCGCGCTGCGCCGTCATGTCCGCACCGAGATAGCCCGCACGGTCGGGGAGTTCAGCCGCTTCGGCGCGCCCGACCACGTGGTGGCCACCTCCAAGACCTTCAAGCAGCTCGCCCGTATCGCCGGCGCCCCCGGCTCCGCCGAGGGCCTCTACGTCCAGCGCGAGCTGAAGCGGGAGTCCCTGGAGGGCTGGGTGCCCAGGCTCGCCGCCATGACCGCCGCCGAGCGCGCCGAACTGCCCGGCGTCTCCGAGGCCCGCGCGGGCCAGCTGGTCGCCGGGGCCCTGGTCGCGGAGGGTGCCATGGACCTGTTCGGCGTGGAACGCCTGGAGATCTGCCCCTGGGCCCTGCGGGAGGGTGTGATCCTCCGCAGACTGGATCACATGGGCCAGGGGTAGCGGCCCTCCGCCTATGGCAAACGCCACAACGGCGAGCGGGCACCCCGCACCCACCCGACCCCACCCCGTAACCTGAGGCTCGTGGCAGAACCAAGGGACGTAGTCCGCATCCCGGATGCGAAGGTCGCCCTGTCGACGGCCTCCGTCTACCCGGAGTCGACGGCGACGGCCTTCGAGATCGCCGCGCGCCTCGGGTACGACGGCGTCGAGGTGATGGTGTGGACCGATCCGGTCAGCCAGGACATCGAGGCCCTGCGCAGACTCAGCGACTACCACCGCATCCCCGTCCTGGCCGTCCACGCGCCCTGCCTGCTCATCACGCAGCGCGTGTGGTCCACCGACCCCTGGACCAAGCTCCAGCGGGCCCGGGCCGCCGCCGAGAAGCTCGGCGCCGGCACGGTCGTCGTCCATCCCCCCTTCCGCTGGCAGCGGCAGTACGCCCGCGACTTCGTGGAGGGCGTCTGGCGGATGGCCGGCGAGACGGACGTGCGGTTCGCCGTGGAGAACATGTACCCCTGGCGCTACCGCGACCGCGAGATGCTCGCGTACGCCCCCGACTGGGACGTCACCAAAGAGGACTACCGCCACTTCACGATCGACCTCAGCCACGCCTCGACCGCCCGCACCGACACCCTGCAGATGATCGACCGCATGGGCGACCGTCTCGGCCACGTCCACCTCGCCGACGGCCGGGGCTCCGCCAAGGACGAGCACCTGGTGCCCGGCCGCGGCGACCAGCCCTGCGCCGAGGTGCTGGAGGGCCTCGCGTCGAGCGGCTTCGACGGCCATGTCGTCATCGAGGTCAACACCCGCCGGGCCATGTCGAGCGCGGAGCGCGAGGCCGACCTGGCCGAGGCGCTGGCGTTCACCCGCCGGCATCTGTCCTCCGCCGCCTCCGCGATCGAGGTGCCGCGGCGATGACCGGCCGCACCGCGAGCGACGGCCCGGACGCCTCAGCCGCCTCGGCCGCTTCCGATGCCGCCGCCTCCGCGCGGAGCAACGGCACCGCTCGGCGCCGCGGCCGTCCCTCTCGTACGGAATCGGCCGGCACCCGGGACCGCATCCTCGACGCGGCCCGCGCGGAGTTCTCCGAACGCGGATTCGAGAAGACATCCGTCCGGGGCATCGCCAAGTCGGCCGGGGTCGACTCCGCGCTGGTGCACCACTACTTCGGCACCAAGGAGCAGGTGTTCGAAGCCGCCGTGGAGGTCGCCTTCGCGCCGGTGCTCACCGCGCGGGACACGGTTCTCGACGGACCGCTCGACGAGGTGGGCGAACGGATGACACGGATGATCATCGGACTCTGGGAGAGCCCGGTCACCCGGGCCCCGCTGCTCGCGATCGTCCGCTCCGCCGTGAACAACGAGATCGCGGCCGGTGTCTTCCGCCGTCTGATCGCCAGCCAGCTGCTGCGCCGGATCGCCGGACAGCTCGACGTCCCGGACGCGGAGCTGCGCGCCGAACTCGCCGCCGCCCAGCTGGTCGGCGTCGCGATGATCCGGTACGTGATCAAGGTGGAGCCGCTGGCCTCGGCGGACGCCGAGCAGATCATCGGCCGGGTGGCACCGGTCGTGCAGGGACATCTCACCGGGCGCTGAGACATTCGTCCCGCATTCCGGACACCCTGTCCCGCTCCCTGGATGACCGGCGTACGCTCGACGACAGTCATGACTCTCCGAAGGAGCGAGCGACGATGCCCGAGCTGAGGTCCCGCACAGTCACCCACGGCCGCAATATGGCGGGCGCCCGCGCCCTTATGCGTGCCTCCGGTGTACCCGGTGCGGACATCGGCCGCAAGCCGATCATCGCGGTCGCCAACAGTTTCACGGAGTTCGTCCCCGGCCACACCCACCTCGCCCCGGTCGGCCGGATCGTCAGCGAGGCGGTGACCGCGGCCGGCGGCATCCCGCGCGAGTTCAACACCATCGCCGTCGACGACGGCATCGCGATGGGCCACGGCGGCATGCTCTACTCCCTGCCCTCCCGCGACCTGATCGCGGACAGCGTGGAGTACATGGTCGAGGCGCACCGCGCGGACGCCCTGATCTGCATCTCCAACTGCGACAAGATCACCCCGGGCATGCTCAACGCGGCCCTGCGGCTGAACATCCCCACGGTCTTCGTCTCCGGCGGCCCGATGGAGTCCGGCCGCGCCACCCTGGTCGACGGCACCGTCCGCACGCTGGACCTGGTCGACGCGATGTCGGAGGCGGTCAACGACAAGATCTCCGACGCGGACATCCTCCGGATCGAGGAGAACGCCTGCCCCACCTGCGGCTCCTGTTCCGGCATGTTCACCGCCAACTCGATGAACTGCCTGACCGAGGCCATCGGCCTCTCCCTCCCCGGCAACGGCTCGGTCCTGGCCACCCACACCGCCCGCAAGGCGCTCTACGAGAACGCCGCGCACACGGTGATGGACCTGACCCGCCGCTACTACGAGCAGGACGACGACTCGGTCCTGCCCCGCAGCATCGCCACCCCCGCGGCCTTCGAGAACGCCATGGCCCTCGACATCGCGATGGGCGGCTCCACCAACACGATCCTGCACCTGCTGGCCGCCGCCCAGGAGGGCGAGGTCCCCTTCGGCCTCACCGAGATGGACGCCCTCTCGCGCCGCGTCCCCTGCCTGGCCAAGGTCGCGCCCAACGTCGCCAAGGACCGCACGTACTACATGGAGGACGTGCACCGCGCGGGAGGCATCCCCGCCCTCCTCGGCGAGCTGCACCGCGCGGGCCTGCTCAACGAGGACGTCCACTCCGTCCACAGTCCGTCGCTGGCCGACTGGCTCAAGACCTGGGACGTGCGCGGCGGCTCCCCCTCGCAGGAGGCCGTCGAGCTGTGGCACGCGGCCCCCGGCTGCGTCCGCTCCGCGGAGGCCTTCTCCCAGTCCGAGCGCTGGGACTCCCTGGACGAGGACGCCGAGGGCGGCTGCATCCGCTCCGCCGAGCACGCCTACTCCAAGGACGGCGGCCTCGCGGTGCTGCGCGGCAACCTCGCCGTGGACGGCTGCGTGGTGAAGACGGCCGGCGTCGACGAGTCGATCTGGACCTTCGAGGGCCCGGCGGTCGTCTGCGAGTCGCAGGAGGAGGCCGTCGAGAAGATCCTCACCCAGCAGGTCAAGGAGGGCGACGTCGTCGTCATCCGCTACGAGGGCCCCAAGGGCGGCCCCGGCATGCAGGAGATGCTCTACCCGACCTCGTACCTGAAGGGCCGCGGCCTCGGAAAGGCCTGTGCCCTGATCACCGACGGCCGCTTCTCCGGCGGCACGTCCGGCCTGTCCATCGGCCACGCCTCCCCGGAGGCGGCCTCGGGCGGCACCATCGCCCTGGTCGAGGACGGCGACCGCATCCGCGTCGACATCCCGAACCGCTCGATCGACCTCCTGGTCGACGAGGCCGAGCTGACCCGTCGCGAGCAGGCCCTGAACGGCCGGTACGCCCCGAAGAGCCGCGACCGCAAGGTCTCCGCCGCCCTGAAGGCGTACGCGGCGATGGCCACCAGCGCGGACAAGGGCGCGGTGCGGGACGTCAGCAAGCTGGGCTGACCGCCCGGCGGGGTCACCAGTCGGCCGGGTCCCGCCCCGTCACCCCGAACACGGTCCCGTCGGGCGCGCCGGCGTAGACGTGGCCGCCCGCGGGCACGGGCACGGGCAGCGAGGCGGGGACCCGGTCGGAGTCGGCGCCGAGCCGCGGCCGGGTCTGCCCGAGGAGCTTCCCCTCGCGGGCGTCGACGCCCAGCAGCCGCCCGTCGGGAGCGGTGACGTACACGTGCCGTCCGTCGGAGACGGGCACCGAGCCCCGGCTCACGCCCGTCTCCAGCCGCCACCGCTGCTTCCCCGCCGCCATGTCGACGGCCACCAGCGAACCGCCCGCGCCCATGAGGTACACGGTGTCCCCGTGCACGCCGGCCTCCGCCTGCGCGACCGGCACGGGCAGCGTCACCCGGCGGGTGGCCCCGGTGCCGGGCGTGTAGCGGAGCACGGCCTTCGCGTCCCCGTAGACGGCGCCGTCGGCGAGGAGGTACACGGCCCCGTCCGCCGCCCCCACGGGCGTCAGCGCCCCCTCCAGCTCGGCGTCCCACCGCACGTCCCCCGTCGCCGGATCCACCGCGGTGACCCGGGTCCTGCTCCCGTCCCCGGACGGACTCGTCGCGTACGCCGACTGCTCCCCCTGCTCCTCCGTCTCCCCGGCGAACGAGGAGAAGTACGGCACGGCCTGCCCCGGGATCCGGTGGGACCACCTGGTCTCGCCCGAGGCGCTGTCCACGCCCGTGACCGTCCCGTCGGAGCGGGTCAGCAGGAGCATGTCGCCGACCGCCCGCACTCCGTCGTACTCGGGCGTGTCCTCCTGCCACACCGGCTTGCCCGTGGCGGGGGCGAGCGCCTCCATAGCACCGATCCGGTCGAGGGAGGGCTGGACGAGGCCGCCCGACACGACCGGCGGTTCGCTCCGCGTCGTCCCCGCGACGTCGTGCCGCCACAGTGTGCGGCCGTCGGCCGGATCGAGGGCGAAGACCAGGCCGGGCCGCGCACACAGCAGCTTCTCCGCCCCGTACGAGCACTGGGGCATGCCGCCACCCTCCGAGGCGGGCACCGCCTCCCACACGCCGAAGCCGCCCGGCACGCTCTGTGCGGCCGTGGTCTCCCGCGCCGGTTCCGTGCCGCCGAACACCTGAACCGCCGTGAGCCCACCGAGCACGGCGAGGCAGAGCACCCCGGCAACCAGAACCGTCCGCCTGCCGAGGCGCCGCGCGGGCCGCTCCTCGGGTGCGTCCACCAAGGGCTCCGGCGCGGCCTCCTCCCGTGCTTCGGGCGTCCGCGGCGCCGGTACGAACACCTGCGTGTCGTACGCCGCCGACACCGACCGCAGCTCCCGCATCAGCTCGTCCGGCGTGGGCCGGCCGTCGGGCTCCTTGGCGAGACACCGCAGCACCAGCGGCGCGAGCGACTCCGGTACGCCGGTCAGATCGGGTTCGTCGTGCACGACCTGGTAGGCGACGACGTACGGGCTGTCGGAGTCGAACGGACCACGCCCCGTCGCCGCGTGCACCATGAGCGACCCGAGCGCGAACACGTCGGCCGCGGGGCCCACCTCCCGGGGCCGCCGGAACTGCTCGGGCGCCATGAACGGCGGCGTACCGATCAGCTTCCCCGTCTCGGTGCGCAGTTCGCTGTCCTTCGGCCGGGAGATGCCGAAGTCGATGACCTTCGGTCCGTCCTCGGCGAGCAGCACGTTGCTGGGCTTCAGATCCCGGTGCACGACTCCGACGCGGTGGATGTCGCGCAGCGCCTCCGCGAGTCCGGCCATCAGCCGACGTGCCTGGTCCGGGTCCATGGGCCCGTTCCGCTTCACCTGCTCGGAGAGCGTCGGACCGGGGATGTACAGGGTGGCCATCCAGGGCCGCACGCCCTCCGGATCGGCGTCGACGACCGGCGCGGTGAAAGCCCCGCTCACCCGCCGCGCCGCGGCCACCTCCTGCCGGAACCGCCCTCTGAACTCGGGGTCCATGGCGTATCGGGCGTGTACGACCTTCACCGCGACCCGCATCCCGGAGGTGCCGCGGGCCAGATGCACGACACCCATGCCACCCGAGCCCAGACAGGACTCCAGACGGTAGTGACCGGCGTACTCCGGAAGTTCCGCTTCCGCGCCCGCTCCGGCGTTCCGCTGCGGCGCCATGGAACCACCCCCGTGCTGTTCGTTCGCGCGCGCGACGTTCGGAGCCTAGTCGATGGCGCGTACGGGACCGAGGCGGCTTGCCCGCCTCCGCGTACGAGTCACGAACTGGTGTTTCGTTACGTGTTCCAAGGGAATCAACGTGGCCCCACGACAGTCGTGGGGTGCAACGGGGGAGGTTTTTCCATGTCTGTCGACCGGACCCAGGACATCGCGGACGGGGACGAGAAGGCGACCGCGGAGGTCGTCACCACAGTGGCCGCGGCCGCGAGCTCCTACCCGGTGGCGCCGGGCTACCAGCTGAACGTGCGCAGCGGTCCCGGCACCGACTATTCGGTCGTACGGGTCCTGTCCGAGGGCGCCAGGGTCGCGATCAACTGCCAGACGCCGGGCACCTGGGTATCAGGCCCGTACGGCACCTCGAACATCTGGGACAACATCGCCGGCGGCCAGTACGTCTCCGACGCGTACATCCGCACCGGCAGCGACGGGTACGTGGCTTCCCGCTGCTAGTGACGCCCCTCCGCCGGCAAGGCGCCGGCGGAGGGAGTCCGGCACGGGCTCACCGGTCGGCGTCCCCGGCCGCGGCCCTGGGGAGCGCGAGCATCACCAGGGCCGCCACGACGTGGAGCACCGCGGAGACGACGAGGACGACGCCGAGCGCGTGACCGTAGTCGGCCAGGCCCGGCGCGCCGGTCGCCGACTCGGTGACGGCGGTGAAGAAGACCGTGCCCAGAACAGCGATGCCGATGGCGGAGCCGATCTGGTTGACGGTGGAGAGCACACCGCCCGCAGCGCCCGCGTTGCGTCCGGGGACGCCGGCGAGGACGACGCCGACGAGAACGGGGGCGGCAAGGCCGAGACCCAGGCCGCCGAGGAGAAGGGCGAGGGCGAGCGACCAGTAGCCGGGATCGTCGCCGTCCCTGACGACCGTCCACAGGACCGACTGGGACGCGGCGATGGTGAGTGAGCCGGTGATCAGCAACGCTCTTCCGGCCTTGGCGGCGAGAGCGACTCCGAGCCCTGAGGTGACGATCGAGCCGAACGCGTAAGGCAGGATCACCAGGCCTGTCTCCCACGCGGTGCGGCCGGTGCCCGCCTGGAGGTAGACCGACAGCGTGAGGAAGAACGCCCCGAGGCCGCCGAAGAAGAGCACGGACGCGCCCAGGCCGATCGCGAAGGCGCGGATGCGGAGCAGAGCCGGATCGAAGACGGGCTCGCCCCCGCGTCCGGTCAGACGGCGCTCGTGGACGAGGAAGAGCGCCAGCACGACGATCCCGGCGGCGAGGAGGGCGTAACCGGCCGTGCTCCATCCCCAGGTCTCGGTCTGGATGACCGGCAACAGCAGGAGCAGGACGCCCGAGGCCGCGAGCAGCGCGCCCCGGAGGTCCAGCCGCGCGGTCGAGGCGGAGCGGGACTCCGGCAGGACCTTCGCGCCGAGGACGAGCGCCAGGACCGAGACGGGCACGTTGATCCAGAAGATCGTGCGCCACCCCAGTCCGAACAGGTCGGCATCGACGAGCAGCCCGCCCAACAGCGGCCCCGCGACCGACGCGAGACCCTGGACGGCCCCGTAGGCGCCGAACGCCTTGGCACGCTCGCCGGGAGCGAACGAGGCCCGGATGATCCCGAACACCTGCGGGACCATGATCCCCGCGGCCAGTCCCTGCACGGCGCGCATACCGATGAGCACTCCCGGACCGGCGGCCAGCGCGCAGAGCGCGGAGGTGAGCATGAACCCGCCCAGCCCGGTCATGAACAGGCGCTTGCGGCCGTACTGGTCACCGAGCCGCCCGCCGGTGATCAGGCCCGCGCCCAGCGCCAGGACGTAGGCGGCGATCATCCACTGGATCTGAGCAGTGCCGGCCCCCAGGTCCCGGGCGATCGCCGGGGCCGCGACGGTGACGATCGGCGCGTCGAGGAGGTCCAGGAAGGAACCGAAGAGCACCACCAGGAGTGCCGCGCTCGCGCCCGCACCGGAGACGAGCGATGGAATCATCCGGACCCAGGCTCTCACTCCGGGGGAGTCCATGGCCTTCGTCGAGGAGCTGTTGGGAGAACTGTGAAGGGCGCAACGGAACTGACGTGGGTCAAGAGCACCTACAGCAGCGGTGAGGGTGGCCAGTGCGTCGAGGTGGCCGCCTCCTCCCACACGGTCCGTGTGAGGGACTCCAAGGATGTCGCCCGCCCCGGGCTGGCCGTCGGCCGGAACGCCTGGGGGATGTTCGTCGGGTACGCCGTCGAAGAGATCCGCTGAGCCGACGCCGTACGCCCGTGCCCTGGGGCCTCGTCCGGAGCCGCGGGGCACGGGCGCACGAGCGGTGGCGGGGGCCCGGCGGGGAGGGGGATCCGCGTTCACCCGGGAGAGGGGACACAATCGACCCGTGAGCGCAGCAGAGAACGACACGAACGGCACCCCCGCCGGCCCCCGGCCCGAGCCCATCCGCTTCTTCGGCACGACCTGGGTCGACCACTCCGGCGGCTACACCGCCCGCCGCCTCGGCGTCGCCGTCGGCTCCCTCGCCGCCGCTGCCGCCGCCTGCTTCGTCCTGCGCATCGCCTACGACGGCCTCCGGATCGCCGACGTCGGCAGCTTCGTCTCGCTGCTCATGGTCGTGATGTTCGCGATCTGCAGCTCGCTCGCCTTCCGCCACACCTGGTCCGCCTTCACCACCCGCCCCGACCCCGACCGCCAGGCCTCCCTGCGCGGCCTGCTGGCCATCGGCTTCGTCGGCTCCCTCCTCGCCTACTTCTTCCGCACCTTCACCGAGGCCCCGGGCGAGAAGCTCCACCGCGCCGAGTACGACAAGGCCCGAGCGGACTACGAGAAGCGCACCACCCGCCGCACCGACAACCCGTCGAAGAAGCGCCGCCGCCGCTAGCGCCTGCGCGGCGGCCCCGACGACCGCCCGCCGCGCCGCAGGCCCGGGCGGCCGGCTCCGGTGGCTGCCCGCCGGGACGCCCCCGACGACCGCCCGCCCCGAAAACCCCCGCGTGTCAGAGCCGCCCGGCCACCATGGCCGTATGACGACACCCAGAGCCGACCGGACCACTCACGCCACCCGAGCCCACTCCTTCAACGCGGCCGCCGCCCGGTACGCCGCCAACCGCCCCTCCTACCCGCCCGCCCTCTTCGACGCGATCGAGGAGCTGACCGGCCGCCCCCTCGCCGGTTCCCGGGTCGTGGACGTCGGCGCCGGTACGGGCATGGCGACCGCCCGCCTGCACGCGCGCGGCGCCCACGTGATCGCCGTCGAGCCCGGTGACGGCATGGCGGCCGAGTTCCGCCGCACCCTCCCCGACGTGCCGGTCGTCCGGGGCGACGGCAACGCCCTTCCCCTCGCCGACCACCGCGCCGACCTCCTCACCTGCGCCCAGGCCTGGCACTGGACCGACCCCGCCCGCGCCGTTCCGGAGGCGGTACGGGTCCTGCGGCCGGGCGGCGCACTCGCCCTGTGGTGGAACACCGACGCGCTCGACGTTCCCTGGATCGCCGAGGAAGCCGAACGCACCGCGCGTCACTTCGGCGTGAACCTCGCCGCCGAGCGGCGCGACACCAACGCCCGCGCCGCCGACCCCACCGGCCTCCTGCACTTCACCCACCGGGAGATCCGCTGGAGCCGCCGCGTCCCGATCGACACCCACCTGGCCAACCTCGCCAGCCACTCGGTCCTCCTCGTCGACGGCGAACGCGCCGCCGCCTTCCTCGCCGAGCAGCGCGAGCACCTCACCGCCGCCTTCCCGGACGGCACCGTCGAGGAGACCTACGACGTCATCCTGCTCCTCGCGAAAACACCCCCGTCTCCGACGGCTTGACGCCGCCCGCGACCCGGGAGGAGTATTCATCACGTGATGAATTACTCCTCCCGGCCACCGGGGGAACCGGCCGTCCACGCCCAGGACCTCACCGTCGTCCGAGGCCCCCGCACCGTCCTGCGCGACCTCGACTTCACGATCCCGCGCGGTCGGATCACCGGCCTCCTCGGCCCCTCCGGCTGCGGCAAGTCGACCCTGATGCGGGCCGTCGTCGGCACTCAGGCCAAGGTCACCGGTACCCTGGACGTCCTCGGCAGCCCCGCCGGCCACCCCACCCTGCGCACCCGCATCGGCTACGTCACCCAGGCGCCCTCGGTCTACGACGACCTGACCGTCCGCCAGAACCTCGATTACTTCGCCGCGATCCTCGACCCCGGCCGCGCAGCCGCCGACCGCCGCCGCGAGAACGTCACCCGCGCGATCGCCGACGTCGACCTCACCACCCACGCCGACGCCCTCGCCGGCAACCTCTCCGGCGGCCAGCGCAGCCGCGTCTCCCTCGCCGTGGCCCTCCTCGGCGCCCCCGAACTCCTGGTCCTCGACGAACCCACCGTCGGCCTCGATCCTGTCCTGCGCCGTGACCTGTGGCAGCTCTTCCACACCCTCGCCACCGAACGCGGCGTCACCCTGCTGATCTCCTCCCACGTCATGGACGAGGCCGAGCGCTGCCACCGCCTCCTGCTCATGCGCGCGGGCGAGATCCTCGCCGGGGGCACCTCCCGGCCGGAGGCTGGGGGAGACACCCCCGACGCCCTGCGCGCCCGCACCGGCTCCGACACCGTCGAGGCGGCCTTCCTCCACCTGGTCGACGAGGCGACCGCGGCAGGCCGTACGAAGGAGACGACCCGATGAGCACGATCACCCCCGCCCCGCCGCGCGCCCTCGACGCCGCCCGCACCACCGCCACCGCCGCCCGGGTCCTGCGCCAGCTCCGCCACGACCCGCGCACGATCGCACTGATGGTCCTCGTCCCCTGCGTGATGCTGTTCCTGCTCCGCTACGTCTTCGACGGCAGCGCGCGCACCTTCGACAACATCGGCGCGTCACTCCTCGGGATCTTCCCGCTGATCACGATGTTCCTGGTCACCTCGATCGCCACCCTGCGCGAACGCACCTCCGGCACCCTCGAACGTCTCCTCGCCATGCCTCTCGGCAAGGGCGACCTCATCGCCGGCTACGCCCTCGCCTTCGGCATCCTCGCGATCATCCAGTCCGCCCTCGCCACGGGCCTCGCCGTCTGGGTCCTCGGCCTCGACGTCACCGGCAGCCCCTGGCTGCTCCTGCTGATCGCCCTGCTGGACGCACTCCTCGGCACCGCCCTCGGCCTCTTCGTCTCGGCCTTCGCGGCCTCCGAGTTCCAGGCGGTCCAGTTCATGCCGGCGGTGATCTTCCCCCAGCTCCTCCTCTGCGGCCTCTTCGCCCCACGCGACACCATGCACCCGGCCTTGGAGGCCCTCTCGAACGTCCTCCCCATGTCCTACGCCGTCGACGGCATGAACGAGGTCCTGAAGCACCCCGACATGACGCCGGCCTTCGTCCGCGACACCGCGATCGTCGCGGGCTGCGCGCTGCTGGTCCTGACCTTGGGCGCGGCCACCTTGAAACGCCGGACGGCATGAACCAGCCCGTCCGGCGTTCGAGGACGAGACCCGTTCGGGGCCGATGGGGGTCCGGGGGCGCAGCCCCCAGGGACGGGGCGGGAAAGGGCGGCGGGGGCGAAAAACCCTCGACAGCCACCCACCGCCGACATTCCGCCCACTGGACGCCCCGCCCCACCCCGCCCCCGGGATGCGAGGATGACGAGGGACGACCCACCCCCGAAGGGCACCAACAGCCATGACCCAGAAAGTCGCAGTCCTCGGCACCGGCAAGATCGGCGAAGCCCTGCTCAGCGGAGTGATCCGCGCCGGCTGGGCCCCCACCGACCTCCTCGTCACCGCCCGCCGCCAGGAGCGAGCCGACGAACTCCGCACCCGCTACGGAGTCACCCCGGTCTCCAACCAGGAAGCCGCCAAGACCGCCGACACCCTGATCCTCACGGTCAAACCGCAGGACATGGGCACCCTCCTCGACGAGCTCGCCCCCCACGTCCCCGCCGACCGCCTGATCATCAGCGGCGCCGCCGGCATCCCCACCGCCTTCTTCGAGGACCGCCTCGCCACCGGCACCCCGGTCGTCCGCGTCATGACCAACACCCCCGCCCTCGTCGACGAGGCCATGTCGGTCATCTCCGCCGGAAGCCACGCCACCGCCGACCACCTCGCCCACGCCGAGGAGATCTTCGGCGCCGTCGGCAAGACCCTCCGCGTCCCCGAGTCCCAGCAGGACGCCTGCACCGCCCTCTCCGGCTCCGGCCCGGCGTACTTCTTCTACCTGGTCGAAGCCATGACCGACGCCGGCATCCTGCTCGGTCTGCCCCGCGACAAGGCCCACGACCTGATCGTCCAGTCCGCGATCGGTGCCGCGACGATGCTCCGCGACAGCGGCGAACACCCGGTCAAGCTCCGCGAGAACGTCACGTCCCCCGCCGGCACCACCATCAACGCCATCCGCGAACTCGAGAACCACGGCGTACGAGCCGCCCTCATCGCCGCCCTCGAAGCGGCCCGCGACCGCAGCCGCGAACTCGCGAGCGGCACCAAGGACTGACGACCGAAGTGAGTCCCCGCACGGGGACTCACTTCGCGGCGGTCAGGACGTCCCCCGTCGTCACCACCGCCGCGAACCCACCCCCGTGCAGCGACACGGCCGACGCACGCGCCAGTTCGTCCGCGCTCCGTCGCCAGCCGAAGGGCCCCTCCAGGCCGAAGGTGTACGTCGCGTCGAACGCGACCACGACCTCGTACCCGAGGTTCCCGCCCATCCGCGCCGTCGTCTCGACGCACATGTTCGTCTGGATCCCGGCCAGCACGACCTGCGAGATCCCCGCCTCCCGGAGCCAGGCCCCCAGGTCCGGCGTCCCGAGGAACGCCGAGTTCACACTCTTGGTGACCAGCAGCTCGGCCCCGCTCCCCTTCCCCCGCCGCCGCTCCACGTACTCCTTGAACCCATTGCCCTCGTACCCGGTCCGCAACGGCGACCCGGGCTTGGCCGAGTCGTGCCGCACGAAGACGACCGGCCGACCGGTCGACTGCCATACGTCGATGAGGGCGGCGATGTTGTCGTCCGCCGCCGGGTTGTTGCGCGTTCCCCAGAAGTCGGCCTCCCCGAAGCCCTTCTGCACGTCCACGACCACCAGTGCTGCGTTCTGCGTGATGTCCATGTACACGATCGTGCCGCCCGGACCAGCGCATCGCCGCGGCCCAGCGCCTCCTCGAACGCACCGACCTCCCCATGCCCGAGGTCGCCCGCCGCGCGGGCTTCGGCAGCGAGGTCACGATGCGCCAGCACTTCGCATCGCGCCTCGCCACCAGCCCCCGCGCCTACCGGGCCGCGTTCAGCACGGGTGCCCCGGTGTCGGAGCTCGCCGGCAGCAAACCGATCGCCCTATAAGCGGAATCCACGGTCGGTCGAGCCATGCCCCGCGCCCGCTCCGCACCATCCCGCAGCACCCCCTCCACATAGCCAGGATCCGCGCACAACTCCTTGTGCCTCTCCTGCACGGGCCTCAAGACCTCGACCACCGCCTCCGCGGTGTCCCTCTTCAGATCCCCGTACGACTCATATACACCGGCCAACGCCTCCGGGTTCCCATCCGAACACGCGGCGAGAATCTCCAGCAGATTCGCCACCCCCGGCCGAGACTCCCTGTCGTACACGACCTCCCGCCCGCTGTCGGTCACCGCACGCATGACCTTCTTCCGCGCCACGTCCGGCTCGTCCAGCAGATAGACGATCCCCGGCCCGGTGTCGTCGCTCTTGCCCATCTTCGACATCGGGTCCTGCAGATTCATCACCCGCGCCGCCACCGACGGATTCGTCGCCCGCGGCACCACGAACGTGTGCCCGTACCGCTGGTTGAACCGCACCGCGAGATCCCGCGCCAGCTCCACGTGCTGCGTCTGGTCGTGCCCGACCGGCACCTCGTCCGTCCCGTACGCCAGGATGTCGGCCGCCATCAGCACCGGATACGTCAGCAGCGACAGCCGCACGCTCCCACCCCGCCGCTGCTCCCGCGCGGCCTTCTCCTTGTACTGGATCATCCGCCGCATCTCACCGTCCGTGGCCACGCACTCCAGCAGATACGACAGCCGCGCGTGCTCGTCCACGTGGCTCTGCACGAACACCGTGCACAGCGCGGGGTCCAGCCCGGCCGCCAGCAGCAACGTCGCCGCCTGCCGGCTCAGCCTGCGCACCCGCGCGGGATCGTGGTGCACGGTCAGCGCGTGCAGATCGACGACGCAGAACAGCGCGTCCGCCTGGTGCTGGTCGACCGCGGCCCACTGCCGCATGGCTCCCAGGTAGTTCCCCAGCGTCAGGTGCCCGGTCGGCTTGATCCCACTGAAGACCCGTGTCATCTCTTCTCTTCTCCGTCTCCGGTCCGAGACCGCCGTCCCCGGCCGGCCGCCCCTCGGAGTCCTGGAGGGAGAAACGAAAACGGCCGCCGAGGCGGCGGCCGTTGAATGCATACGTAGAGGGCGGCCGCCGTCAGGCGGCCCACCAGAACTGGCTGTACGTACGCGTGGTCATACGGACCAGAGTACGTCCCGGGGGCGGGACGGGGCAGCGGGTTGACACGACCCGGCCGCATCCGTACTGTTCTCCGAGTTGTCCGACGTGAGCGCCGACTCCGGTCGGTCCCCGGACAGCCATTCCGCAAGCACCACCACTGTTCGAGACAGTAGTCTGTCTGCTGTCACGTCCTTGGTATGCGTATTCGCGAAATGAGGAATCCGCACCCGAAAGGGAGCAGGACCCCGATTAGGTCGGGGGCCGGGAATCCGCTAAAGTCTCACTCGTCGGAACGGCCCAACGGCCGGGAAGACAACCCGCTCTGACCGGGAATCAGGACCGAAAGGATCTGATAGAGTCGGAACCGCCGGAAAGGGAAACGCGAAAGCGGGAACCCGGAAAGCGCCGAGGAAATCGGGTCGGAAAGATCTGATAGAGTCGGAAAAGCAAGACCGAAGGGAAGCGCCCGGAGGAAAGCCCGAGAGGGTGAGTACGAAGGAAGCGTCCGTTCCTTGAGAACTCAACAGCGTGCCAAAAGTCA
>NZ_JBIRTN010000007.1:339128-353268 GCF_044334705.1 Streptomyces sp. NPDC020731 | reverse complement strand
TCGACCATCCGGAAAACCCGGACGGACGGGGTATCAACATATCTGGCGTTGACTTTTGGCACGCTGTTGAGTTCTCAAGGAACGGACGCTTCCTTCGTACTCACCCTCTCGGGCTTTCCTCCGGGCGCTTCCCTTCGGTCTTGCGTTTCCGACTCTATCAGATCTTTCCGACCCGATTTCCTCGGCGCTTTCCGGGTTCCCGCTTTCGCGTTTCCCTTTCCGGCGGTTCCGACTTTATCAGAGATTCTGAGTCGGATTTCCCCTCACCTTCCGGGCGACGGTTCCGACGCACGAGGTGGTCGGGTGCCCGATCGGGAGGAGTTGTAAACGTACTGGAGCGGGGCGCCCCGATGCAAATCGAGGCGCCCCGCTCCAGGTTCGCTCGTGCGTGCGGTCCGACGGGCCGTCAGACCTCCACCACCACGGGCAGGATCATCGGCCGGCGCCGGTAGGTGTCGGAGACCCACTTGCCCAGTGTGCGGCGGATGAGCTGCTGCATCTGATGGGGTTCGACGACGCCGTCCTGGGCCGAGCGCTCCAGGACCTCCGTGATCTTCGGGATCACCTCGCCGAAGGCGGAGTCCTCGATGCCGGACCCGCGGGCCTGGACGTGCGGGCCGCCTGTGATCTTGCCGGTGGACGAGTCCATGACGACGAAGACCGAGATGATGCCCTCGTCGCCGAGGATCTTGCGGTCCTTGAGGGCCGGCTCGCCCACGTCACCGACGGAGAGGCCGTCGACGTAGACATAGCCCGCCTGGACCTTGCCGGAGATCTTGGCCTTGCCCTCGACGAGGTCGACGGCGACGCCGTCCTCGGCGATGACGATGCGGTCGTGCGGGACGCCGGTCAGGACGCCGAGTTCGGCGTTGGCGCGCAGGTGACGCCATTCGCCGTGGACCGGCATCAGGTTCTTCGGACGGCAGATGTTGTAGAAGTACAGCAGCTCGCCGGCCGATGCGTGGCCCGAGACGTGGACCTTGGCGTTGCCCTTGTGGACGACGTCGGCGCCCCAGCGAGTCAGGCCGTTGATCACGCGGTAGACCGCGTTCTCGTTGCCGGGGATGAGCGACGACGCCAGGATCACCGTGTCGCCGTCGACGATGCGGATCTGGTGGTCACGGTTGGCCATGCGGGACAGGGCGGCCATCGGTTCGCCCTGGGAGCCCGTGCAGACCAGGACGACTTCGCTGTCCGGCAGGTCGTCCAGTGTCTTGACGTCCACGACCAGGCCCGGTGGGACCTTGAGGTAACCGAGGTCGCGGGCGATGCCCATGTTGCGGACCATGGAGCGGCCGACGAAGGCGACCCGGCGACCGTACTCGTGCGCCGCGTCCAGGATCTGCTGGATGCGGTGGACGTGGCTGGCGAAGCTCGCCACGATGATCCGCTTGCGGGCACCGGCGAAGACCTGGCGCAGGACGCCCGAGATGTCACGCTCGGGCGGGACGAATCCCGGGACCTCGGCGTTCGTCGAGTCAGCGAGCAGAAGGTCGATGCCTTCCTCGCTGAGCCTGGCGAACGCGTGCAGATCCGTGAGGCGGTTGTCCAGCGGAAGCTGGTCCATCTTGAAGTCGCCGGTGTGGACCACCATGCCGGCGGGAGTGCGGATGGCCACGGCGAGCGCGTCGGGGATGGAGTGGTTGACGGCGATGAACTCGCAGTCGAAGGGGCCGATGCGCTCGCGCTGTCCTTCCGCCACCTGGAGGGTGTACGGACGGATGCGGTGCTCCTGGAGCTTCGCCTCGATGAGGGCGAGGGTGAGCTTGGAGCCGATCAGCGGGATGTCCGGCTTCTCGCGCAGGAGGAAGGGGACGCCGCCGATGTGGTCCTCGTGACCATGGGTGAGGACGATGCCCTCGATGTCGTCGAGGCGGTCCCGGATGGACGAGAAGTCCGGCAGGATCAGGTCGATTCCGGGCTGCTCCTCCTCGGGGAAGAGCACTCCGCAGTCGACGATCAGCAGGCGGCCTCCGTACTCGAAGACCGTCATGTTCCGGCCGATCTCGCCGAGACCGCCGAGCGGGGTGACACGCAGGCCGCCCTCGGGGAGCGG
Organism: Streptomyces sp. NPDC020731; assembly: GCF_044334705.1. Classification (NCBI taxonomy): domain Bacteria; kingdom Bacillati; phylum Actinomycetota; class Actinomycetes; order Kitasatosporales; family Streptomycetaceae; genus Streptomyces; species Streptomyces sp. NPDC020731. Next base: position 351,212 of record NZ_JBIRTN010000007.1, on the reverse strand, counting down.
CGGGGGCGAGCCGAGTTCAGGGTGCGGATGACTCAAAAGACTCTCCTCAAACACACGCGCCACGTACCGGTGGGGCACGTGGCGCGCATGACGTTCGTGCAGAAGCAGTTGTCGTGTGGGGTGCGGGCACCGGTGGCCCGCTTATTCAGTTGTGAAGTCCGTCTGCGCGATCGGGCGCGCGAAGTCTGATTACTGGAGTTGTACCCCGCCGGCGGCAAGATCGATCTTGAGCTGCTCGATCTCTTCCGGCGTGCACTCGGCCATGGGGGCGCGCAGGGGCCCGGCGGGGAGGCCCTTGAGGGCGAGCGCCGCCTTGGTGGTCATCACGCCCTGGGTGCGGAACATGCCCGTGTAGACCGGGAGCAGCTTCTGGTGGATCTCGGTGGCCTTCTGGACGTCTCCGGAGGTGTACGCCTCGACCAGGGCGCGCAGCTCGGGGGTGACGAGGTGGCCGACGACCGAGACGAAGCCGACCGCTCCGATGGAGAGCAGGGGCAGGTTCAGCATGTCGTCGCCGGAGTACCAGGCGAGGCCGGAACGGGCGATGGCCCAGCCGGCGCGGCCGAGGTCACCCTTGGCGTCCTTGTTGGCGACGATGCGCGGGTGCTCGGCGAGGCGGACGATCGTCTCCGTGCCGATCGGAACGCCGCTGCGGCCGGGGATGTCGTAGAGCATGACCGGCAGCTCGGCGGCGTCGGCGACGGCCGTGAAGTGCCGGTAGAGGCCCTCCTGCGGGGGCTTGTTGTAATACGGGGTGACCACCAGGAGGCCGTGCGCGCCGGCGCGCTCCGCGGCGCGGGCCAGTTCGATGCTGTGGTGGGTGTCGTTGGTGCCGACTCCGGCCACGACCTGGGCGCGGTCGCCGACCGCCGCCACCACGGCCCGTACGAGATCCGATTTCTCCGCGTCGCTGGTGGTGGGGGACTCGCCGGTGGTGCCGTTGATGATCAGGCCGTCGTTGCCTGCGTCCACCAGGTGGGTGGCGAGCCGCTGTGCGCCGTCGAGGTCGAGTGCGCCGTCCGCCGTGAAGGGCGTGACCATGGCGGTGAGGACCCGCCCGAAGGGGGTCTGCGGAGTGGAGGTCGGAGCCATGGGTTACACGCTACTCGTTGCTCAGGTCGGGGTCTTCCCTCGGGGGAGGCGACAGGGTGGGACAACAAGGGACCCGGCACTGCCTGCTCGGGGGTTCAGGCAGTGCCGGGCCCGTTTGATCAGGCTAGATGAACTTCTCGAAATGCCGCAATACGGACACTTCGCGAGACTGAACCGTACATGTGTACTCGCAGGCTTGAGCTGCGGTTCTACGGGGCCACGCGCCCGTTGGCGTTGAAGGCGGCGTACGTGAGCGGCATGAGACGGGCCCATTCGGCCTCCATCTTCTCGCCGACCATCTCGATCTCCCGCTGCGGGAAGGACGGGACCTTCGCCAGTTCGTGCTGGGTGCGCAGGCCGAGGAAGTGCATCAGCGAGCGGGCGTTGCAGGTGGCGTACATCGAGGAGAAGAGACCGACCGGGAGGGTGGCGCGGGCTACCTCGCGGGCGACACCGGCCGCCAGCATCTCCTGGTACGCGGCGTACGACTGCCGGTAGGACTCCGCCATGACGTCGGTGACAGCCTTGTACTGCTCGGGGGTGCCGTCGACGAACTCGTACTTGCCGGGGCGGCCCTGCTGGACCAGCTTGCGGTCCTCGCCGGGGACGTAGAAGACCGGCTGGAGCTCGCGGTAGCGCCCCGACTCCTCATTGTACGAATTGTGTACGACAAAGCCGTCCGCGATGAAGTTGTGGTGCGGCGGCGGCATGGAGATGTCGTAGGTCATCTCCTCCCCGTCGGGGGCGACGGAGACGACGCCCTCCCAGCGCACACCGTTCTGGAGGGCGCGGCGGCGCACTCCGACCGGTACGCCTTCGCCGTCGGTCTTCCGCTGGTGACACGACTTGCAGGCCGGTCGCAGGTTCGAGACGTCGAGCGACTTGGCCAGGTCGGCGTCCACGGGGATGACGTGGTCCAGTTCCAGGTCCTTCGCCTCGAACTTCTCCTCACAGAGGTAGCAGAGGTCCACGGGCGCGATGAGATCGGCTCGCTGCTCGGTGGTCCAGATCTGGATCCCCTCGCGCAGGCGCTTCGGGATTCCGACCCGCTCGCCGACCCCCACCCGGCCGAGCCGCCCGACCCGGTCTCCGGCGCGCAGGTCGCCGGCGCGGACCCAGCCTTCCGGCGTCCATACACGGTGGTCCGCGGTGCAACGCAGAACCTTGCCGTTGGTTGTCGAGACCTTGAGGATCGGCTTCACGCCGGACTCGAAGACGTCGACCATGCGCGCCTTCTCCGCCAGCCCGGTCTCCAGGTCAATGGTGTCGGCCAGGAGGTTCTGGCAGGACTTCAGTCTGCGCGTGCGTCCCATCGAGTCGGGCACACCGATCTTCCAGTCCCGATGGATGTCCGCGATGCGCTTGGTCTTGCCGTTCTTGCTGGTACCGACGCGGATCCTGGCGTCCCCCGGCAGGCACCAGCCGACCCGGTGCCGCATGAACTCGCGGAAGACGAAGATCGGGGCGCTGACGAAGAAGGTCATCGAGTTGTGCTCGAAGGGGCTGCCGTGCCGGTCCCGCATCAAGTAGTTGATCAGGCCCTTGGAGCGCTCGGGATCCTTGTTCAGCTCGTCCAGGGACTGCTCGCCGACGGTCGAGACGCGGGCGGCGAACAGCACGTCGGCGTCGGACGCGGTGTGCTTGACCAGCTCGACGGTCACATCGCTGCGAAAGCCGGGCTTGAGGTCGTCGGCGGGGGTGTCGGTCACGGCGCGGGGGGTCCTTCCATCACGTCTCTCGGGCGGCGTCCACTCTACGGCGCGGCACCGACAACCGGACCTTCGGCGCCGGGAGGCGACATACCGCGGTGAACGACAGCGAACTTCTGCGAATTCGGTGAAAGTGGGCACCTCTCGGGGCCGTCGTTCGTCTGTGTTGGTGACAGTGATTCGTTCGATCCCGAAGGAGACGTGCCCCTGATGTTCGGTCGGCGCGAACCCGTACCGTTCGCCTTTGTCGCCGAGGCCGACAGGTTCCGCAGCAATGTCGCCCCGCCGCCCCATGAGCGGGTCTCCGTCGGTCGGATGGCCGGGCGCTGGCTGCTGGGACTCACCCTCGTGGCCGGGCTGGTGGGCTCCCTGGTCATAGGGATGCCGGCGCTGTCCGCCGATCCCTCGGGGCCGGGGACACAGCAGTCGCAGGCGACCGAGGGGCGCTGAGCCGCCCCCGGCCGCGGCACCGGCTCCGTCCGGACCCCCGAGGGTGGTGACCGGCGGCACGGATCGATAGCCTCACCGGGCACTGCTGACGCATGGATCGAGTGAGGACCCGTCGTGCCCCTGCCCTTCCTGACGGCCGACCGCGCTTTCGACACGGCGGACGATGTCGCCCTGCCGTACGACGACCGGGACCGCTGGCGGCGCCCGTACCGTCCCGGGCCGTGGCGGGTGGGGGCGGCGGCGCTCCTGCTGCTGCTCGCGTCGTTCGTGCTGTTCGCGGCGGTGATCATCGCGGCGACGGCGACGCCGGCGTCCGCCGGGGCGGTCTTCGCCATCGCACTGGTCGTCGTCGCCGGCGCGCTGCGGCTGCTGCGCATGGGCGTGTGGGTGAGCTCCCGGGGGCTGCGCCATGTGGCCTTCGTGAGCACGCGTACGACGTCCTGGGAGCAGGTCGTCTCCGTGCGCACGGTGCAGCAGCCGGTGCGCTGGCTGGGGCTGCCCCGGACGGTGCAGGGGCAGGCGCTGATCCTCGCCCGGCGGGGGCGTTCGGCGGAGTCGCCGCAGCCGCTGCTGACCTCGCACAACGCGGACTTCCTGGGGCGGGACCAGGTGGCCTTCGACCGGGCGGCCGACACCGTGGAGGCGTGGACCGCCGAGTACCGGCGCGACTGAGCGGCCCCGGGCTCCCGCGCGCTCAGTGAGAGGTCTTGTGCAGGGCGATCGCCCGCTGCATCGCCTTGCGGGCGCGGGGGGTGTCGCGGGCGTCGTGGTAGGCGACGGCGAGCCGGAACCAGCTGCGCCAGTCGTCGGGGGCGTCCTCCGTCTCGGCCTTGCGGCGGGCGAAGACCTCGTCGGCCGAGTCACGGTCGACCCGGCCGCTGGGCAGGCGTTTCAGCTCGTCGACGGGCAGGCCGCCCTCGGCGTCGAGCAGGGCGGCGAGCCGGTTGGCGTCGCGGACGAACTCGGTGTTCTTCCACAGGAACCAGACACCGATGACCGGCAGGATCAGCACCGCGACACCGAACGTGACGGTGAGGGGCGTGCCGGCCTCGATGAGCAGCACGCCGCGGCTGCCGACCAGGACGAAGTAGACGACCAGGACGGCGGCCGTGATGGCGTAGGAGATCTTCGCGCGCATGGGGTCGGCTCGGGCTCAGTTCAGGTCGAGGAAGTTTTCCAGGCCGAAGGTCAGGCCGGGAGTGGTCACCACGCGGCGGGCGCCGAGCAGGATGCCCGGCATGAAGCTGCTGTGGTGCAGGGAGTCGTGGCGGACGGTGAGGGTCTCGCCCTCGCCGCCGAGCAGGACCTCCTGGTGGGCGAGGAGTCCGCGCAGCCGGATCGCGTGCACCGGGACCCCGTCGACGTCGGCGCCGCGGGCGCCGTCGAGGGCGGTGGTCGTGGCGTCCGGAGCGGGCTCGCTGCCCGCCCGGCGGCGGGCCTCGGCGATGAGCTGGGCGGTGCGCGTGGCGGTGCCGCTGGGAGCGTCCACCTTGTTCGGGTGGTGCAGCTCGACGACCTCGACGGACTCGAACCAGGGGGCGGCGATCTGCGCGAACTTCATGGTGAGGACGGCGCCGATGGAGAAGTTCGGCGCGATGAGCACGCCCGTCTCCGGGGACTGGTCGAGCCAGCCCCTCAGCTGCGCGAGGCGGTCGTCGGTCCAGCCGGTGGTGCCGACGACGGCGTGGATGCCGTGGCGCACGCAGAAGTCGAGGTTGCCCATGACCGAGGCGGGGGTGGTCAGCTCCACGGCGACCTGGGCGCCGTCCTCGGCGAGGGTCTCCAGCTTGTCGCCCCGGCCGAGGGCGGCCACCAGTTCCATGTCGTCGGCGGCCTCGATGGCCCGTACCGCCTCGGAACCGATCCGGCCCTTGGCACCGAGGACCGCCACGCGCAGCTTGCTCATGTCCGTTGCTTCCTTACGGGGTGGTTGGGGCCTGTCGTTCGGATCCTGCCGCAGACGCGGGGTTCGGCACGCACATCCGCATTGCCGAGACACCGCCGATTTCCTGCGACCTGATCCGAACAACAGACCCTAGGCGACGACGTCGTGCAGACGGGATGCCTGCTTGTCCTTGAGCGGGCCGATGACCGACAGGGAGGGCCGCCGTCCCAGGACGTCGCGGGCGACCGAGCGGACGTCCTCCGGGGTCACCGAGGCTATCCGGGCCAGCATGTCGTCGACCGACATCTGCTCGCCCCAGCACAGTTCGCTCTTGCCGATACGGTTCATCAGCGCGCCGGTGTCCTCGAGGCCGAGGACGGTGGAGCCCCGGAGCTGGCCGACGGCGCGCTCGATCTCGTCGTCGGGTAGTCCGTGCTCGGCGACGTGGTCGAGTTCGTCGCGGCAGATCTTCAGCACGTCGTGCACCTGTGAGGGCCTGCAGCCCGCGTACACGCCGAACAGACCGCAGTCGGCGAAGCCGGACGTGTACGAGTACACGCTGTAGGCCAGTCCGCGCTTCTCCCGGACCTCCTGGAAGAGGCGGGACGACATGCCGCCGCCGAGGGCGGTGTTCAGCACGCCGAGGGCCCAGCGCCGCTCGTCGGTGCGGGACAGGCCCGGCATGCCGAGGACGATGTGCGCCTGTTCCGTCTTGCGGCCGATGAGCTCGACCCGGCCGGCGGTGCGCAGCGCGCGCCGGCCGCCGCGCGGGGCGATCGGATCGGCGTCGGTGTTCTTGAAGGCGCCGGCCTCCTCGAAGGCGGCGCGGACCTGGCGTACGACCTTGTTGTGGTCGATGTTGCCGGCGCAGGCGACCACGAGGTGGGTCGGGTCGTAGTGCTTCTTGTAGAAGCGGCGGATGCGGTCGGCGGTGAGGGCGTTGACCGTGTCGACCGTGCCGAGGACGGGGCGGCCGAGGGGGTTGTCGCCGAACATGGTGTGCGCGAACAGGTCGTGCACACAGTCGCCCGGGTCGTCCTCGGTCATCGCGATCTCTTCGAGGATGGCGCCGCGCTCGACGTCGACGTCCTCCTCCTGGATCAGCGAGCCGGTCAGCATGTCGCACACCACGTCGATGGCGAGCGGCAGGTCGGTGTCGAGCACGCGCGCGTAGTAGCACGTGTACTCCTTGGCCGTGAACGCGTTCATCTCGCCGCCGACGGCGTCGATGGCGGAGGAGATGTCCAGGGCGGACCGGCGGGAGGTGCCCTTGAAGAGCAGGTGCTCCAGGTAGTGGGTGGCGCCGTTCAGGGCCGGGGTCTCGTCGCGGGAACCGACGTGGGCCCAGATGCCGAAGGTCGCCGAGCGGACCGAGGGCAGCGTCTCTGTGACGATGCGCAGGCCGCCGGGGAGGGTGGTCCTGCGGACCGTACCGATGCCGTTCTCGCCCTTGATCAGGGTTTGGGTACGGGCGACGGCCCGCGCCTCCGAGGAGGTGCGGGCCGTCGTCGTGGAGCTACTCGACGTCACTTGTCGGTGTCGTCCTTCTTGTCGTCGCCCTCTTCACCCTCGATCACGGGGATGAGGGAGAGCTTGCCGCGGGAGTCGATCTCGGCGATCTCGACCTGGACCTTGGCGCCCACGCCGAGCACGTCCTCGACGTTCTCCACGCGCTTGCCGCCGGCCAGCTTGCGGATCTGCGAGATGTGCAGCAGACCGTCCTTGCCGGGCATCAGGGAGACGAACGCGCCGAAGGTGGTCGTCTTCACGACCGTACCCAGGTAGCGCTCGCCGACCTCGGGCATGGTCGGGTTGGCGATGCTGTTGATCGTGGCGCGGGCGGCCTCGGCCTGCGAGCCCTGGGCGGCACCGATGTAGATGGTGCCGTCGTCCTCGATCGTGATGTCGGCGCCGGTGTCCTCCTGGATCTGGTTGATCATCTTGCCCTTGGGGCCGATGACCTCACCGATCTTGTCCACGGGGATCTTGACGGTGATGATCCGCGGGGCGTTCGGGGACATCTCGTCCGGCGTGTCGATCGCTTCCATCATCACGTCGAGGATGTGGAGGCGGGCGTCACGGGCCTGCTTCAGGGCCGCGGCCAGGACGGAGGCCGGGATGCCGTCCAGCTTGGTGTCGAGCTGGAGGGCGGTCACGAACTCCTTGGTGCCGGCGACCTTGAAGTCCATGTCGCCGAAGGCGTCCTCCGCACCGAGGATGTCGGTGAGGGCGACGTAGTGCGTCTCGCCGTTGATCTCCTGGGAGATCAGGCCCATGGCGATACCGGCGACCGGGGCCTTGAGCGGCACACCGGCGTTCAGCAGCGACATGGTGGAGGCGCAGACCGAGCCCATGGACGTCGAGCCGTTGGAGCCGAGGGCCTCGGACACCTGACGGATCGCGTACGGGAACTCCTCGCGCGTCGGCAGCACCGGCACGATGGCACGCTCGGCGAGCGCGCCGTGGCCGATCTCGCGGCGCTTGGGGGAGCCGACGCGGCCGGTCTCGCCGACGGAGTACGGCGGGAAGTTGTAGTTGTGCATGTAGCGCTTGCGGGTCACCGGGGAAAGGGTGTCCAACTGCTGCTCCATACGGAGCATGTTGAGGGTGGTGACACCCAGGATCTGGGTCTCGCCACGCTCGAACAGCGCCGAGCCGTGCACGCGCGGGATGGCCTCGACCTCGGCGGCCAGGGTGCGGATGTCGGTGACACCGCGGCCGTCGATGCGCTTCTTCTCCTTGATGACACGCTCACGGACCAGGGACTTGGTCAGCGAGCGGTACGCGGCGGAGATCTCCTTCTCGCGGCCCTCGAACTCCGGCAGGAGCTTCTCGGCGGCGAGCGCCTTGACGCGGTCCAGCTCGGCCTCGCGCTCCTGCTTGCCGGCGATGGTCAGCGCCTGGGTGAGCTCGGGCTTGACGGCGGCGGTCAGCGCCTCCAGGACGTCGTCCTGGTAGTCGAGGAAGACCGGGAACTCGCCGGTCGGCTTGGCGGCCTTCGCGGCAAGGTCGGCCTGGGCCCTGCAGAGCACCTTGATGAAGGGCTTCGCGGCGTCCAGACCGGCGGCGACGACCTCCTCGGTGGGGGCCTCGGCGCCGCCCTCGACCAGCTGGATGGTCTTGTCGGTGGCCTCGGCCTCGACCATCATGATCGCGACGTCGCCGTCCTCCAGGGTGCGGCCCGCGACGACCATGTCGAAGACGGCGTCCTCGAGCTCGGTGTGCGTCGGGAACGCGACCCACTGGCCGTTGATCAGCGCGACGCGGACGCCGCCGATCGGGCCGGAGAAGGGCAGACCGGCCAGCTGCGTGGACGCGGAGGCGGCGTTGATCGCCACGACGTCGTACAGGTGGTCGGGGTTGAGCGCCATGATCGTGGCGACGACCTGGATCTCGTTGCGCAGGCCCTTCTTGAAGGACGGGCGCAGCGGGCGGTCGATGAGGCGGCAGGTGAGGATCGCGTCCTCGGAGGGACGGCCCTCCCGGCGGAAGAAGGAGCCGGGGATCTTGCCGGCCGCGTACATCCGCTCCTCGACGTCCACCGTGAGCGGGAAGAAGTCGAGCTGGTCCTTGGGGTTCTTGGACGCGGTGGTGGCCGACAGCACCATGGTGTCGTCGTCCAGGTAGGCCACGGCGGAACCGGCGGCCTGACGGGCCAGGCGGCCCGTCTCGAAGCGGATGGTGCGGGTGCCGAAGGAGCCGTTGTCGATGACGGCCTCGGCGTAGTGGGTCTCGTTCTCCACTAGCGTTTTCTCCATTACTTGTCGTCTTTCGTCCCGCCTCGCCCGTGTGGCGGGGGGACGGGGGCGGAGAAGCGCTCCACTGGTGCGGGCCGGTCTTCGATCGAAGCTCCCGGGGTTCACTCTCCCGGGGGCCACTACCGAGGACCGGCGGCGGCGAGGTGCGCTTCTCCTCGTGCGTCGTTCGTACCTATTGCGTTGTGCTACCACACTACAAAGGTGCGGTGACAGTCCGCACGTACAGCAAAGGGAGCGGCCCCCTTTCTCCAGGGAACCGCTCCCTTCACAGCGTCTTACTTGGCGCCCGCCGCACCGCGGCGGATGCCGAGGCGGTCGACCAGCGCACGGAAGCGCTGGATGTCCTTCTTGGCGAGGTACTGCAGCAGTCGGCGGCGCTGACCGACCAGGATCAGCAGACCACGGCGGGAGTGGTGGTCGTGCTTGTGGGTCTTGAGGTGCTCCGTCAGGTCGGAGATCCGACGGGACAGCAGAGCGACCTGGACCTCGGGGGAGCCGGTGTCACCCTCCTTGGTACCGAACTCGGAGATGATCTGCTTCTTCACTGCGGCGTCGAGCGACACGCGTACTCCTCATAGTCTGCGAGTGGCCACCGAGCGCCCCCGGTCTTCGTCTCGGGGGGTCTTCCATGACTCGGAAGGCGGGGATCCGCTGGGCGCGGCCTCCGGAGCGATCCCGCTCCGAGGGTGCGTACACAAGCGGCCGTCACTCAGGGTACCAGGCTGTAGCGGGCGCCTTTCCCCCGGTCCGCCGAACCGGCCGGGCCGGATGCCGGGGGCCACTAGGGTGAGCGCTCGGACCGTTCGTACGTCGGGAAGGGGTCGCTGCGGCATGGCGGAGACGGCTGAGGAGATCAAGGCACGCAAGGAGCGGGAGAAGGACGAGCTCTACGCCCTCGACATCTCCGGTGTCGAGTGGCACAGCGCGCCGGGCACCGAGGAGCACGAGGAGCGGGTCGAGATCGCGTACCTGCCCGGCGGTGCCGTGGCCATGCGGTCCTCGCTCGACCCGGAGACGGTACTGCGGTACACGGAGGCGGAGTGGCGTGCCTTCGTGCTGGGCGCGCGGGACGGCGAGTTCGACCTGGAACCGGCGCCGGGCGACGGAGGGCTTGCCACGGCCTCCGAGTGATGTGGAGATATGGCAACGGGCGGTGCGCGTGCGCGCCGCCCGTTGGCTTGCGCGCCAACGGGCGGATGTCCGGGGCGGGTTGACGGTGTCACGCGTTCGACGGACCGGGTGGCCTACCTGTTGACCGTTGCATAGGTGTTGAGCGAGTTTGCCCTCTTAAGTAGCGAATTCCGTACGGCTCTTGACCGCGGCGCGGAGGGCGGAACGGCCCGTGCCGAGCGGTGGGCGGGGCTGACGGGGTGGGGCTACTGGTGATTAGGCTGGTACCCGGCGCGCCGCCAGAACCCGTGGACCGGGCGCCGGCGTCCTACGGGGAGGGCACATGGTCGCCCCCAGCACGCACGAGGGTGCTCGACCACATCAGGAGGAACTGTGAGCAGCGATCGGGACGGGACGCGCGGGGGCTGGGCGACACCCGGCGATGGCCAGCCCGACGCGGAGTCCGCCATCGAGACGACGGGCGAGTTCACCATCGACTACGCCCCGCCGGCCTGGTACACGCAGAACGCTTCGGGGAGTTCGGAGTCGGGGGCGCCGTCCTCGTCCTCCGGTTCCTCGCCCTCCTCGCCTTCCTCCCCCGCTTCGGCTCCATCCTCCAACGGGCCCGTTCCACCGTTGCCGGGGCTGACTCCGCCGCCGCACGCGGTGGGGGCCTCGGGGCCGTCGTCCCTTCCGGCGCCGCCGCCCGCGCCCGCGCCGGGGGCGCCCTTCACTCCGCCCGCGCCCGCGCCTGCGCCGGGCGCCCCGTTCACGCCTCCGGCGCCCGCACCCGCTGCGCCGTTCACGCCGCCCGCGCCGTCGTCCGGGGGGCCGGCGGCCGTTCCGAGGCTTCCGGTGGGGAGCGGGTTCGAGCCGCAGCGGCCGGACGCGGAGGAGGCGCCCGCGGAATCCGGTGCGGCTTCCCCTTCGGCGGTGCCGAACATCCCGGTCGGCGGATTCCGGAGCGACAACGGTGATCTGGAGAGTGGTGCGACGATCCGCTTCTCCGCCGCCGCGCTGAAGCGGGAGATCGCGGAGCGCGAGGCGGAGCCGAGCACGGTGGCCGAGGACGAGGCCGAGGCGCGGCTGGAGCCGTCCGGTGGTGAGGACGGGACCGACGACGAGGCCGAGAACACCGCGGAGGTCTCCGACGCCGCGGTGGACCCGTCGGACGCCGACGACGCCGAGGAGGCGTCCGGTACGTCCGACGAGCGCGAAGTCGGCGAGATCTCCGACTCGGAGGACGTCACGACCGATGACGTGCAGAACGAGGACCCCGGGTCCTCGGTGACCGACGTGGAGGGCGCCGCCGCGGCGGCGGAGCCGGAGGCCGAGCCCGAGGACGCGGTGCCCTCCGAGGACGTACCGGCGGCGGACGAGCCGACGGCTGTCGAGCCCGAGGAGGCCGAGCCGGTGAACGACGCGGTGCCCGCCGACGCGGCTCCCGCGGAGACCCTCGAGGACAGCACGCCCCAGGATGCCGTCCCGGCCGCACCCGCCCGGACTCCCCCGGCGCCGCAGGGTGCGCCCCCGGTGCCGCCGGCGCACCCCGTCGCCCCGGCGTCGGCCGGTCAGTGGCCCGCGCAGCAGCCGCAGCCGCAGGCGCCCGCCCAGCCGGCGGACGCGGGCGCGCTGCCGCGGCCTGCGGCAGCACAGGACCAGCCGGCCGTCCCCACCCAGCAGCCACCGTTCCAGCCCCAGACACCGCAGCCCGCGCCCGCCGCCTGGAACCAGCCGACCGCCCCACCGGCCGGATACGGCTTCCCGCCCGCCGGCCCGGCACCCCAACAACAGCCCGAGACCCCGCCCGCGCCGGCCGGATACGGCTTCCCACAGCCCGGCCCGGCAGTCCCGCAGCCCCCCGCACAGCAGCCCGAGACTCCGCCCGCACCGGCGCCCGACACCCCGGCCGGATACGGCTTCCCGCAACCGGGGACCGCCCCGACGCCGGCCCCGCAGACCGGCGCGGTGGCCCCGCAGTCCCAGCCCGGCACCCCGCCCGCACCGGCACCCAACACCCCAGCCGGATACGGCTTCCCGCCCGTGGGCGCCCCCGGCGCGGCGAACCCACAGCCCGAAG